>CAZKKW010000149.1:0-5678 GCA_964553335.1 uncultured Hyphomicrobiales bacterium
TGATTGGCTGTGTCCAACGAACCTGAGCTTGACGGATAAACACTTGAGCGTTTGGACCGTTAAAGTCGAGTGTGTTGGCGTATGAGTTAAGGTCACCAAAGTTTGTCCAAGCTTGACCAATAAGCAGCGTACCGCCTAGGCTATCAATGCCAAGTTCAGCAAATGCGTGACGTAAACGTGGGTTAGCAGAGTTTGAGAACCCTTCGTTACCAGCAGTGTTGAAAATGTCAACTTCCAAGAATGCACGAGCAGAACCAAGACTTGTTGTTGTACGAGCGTCAAAGTTTAAGCGTGACTGAAGTGCGTGGAAACGTACACGGTCACCACCGATCCCATTACCGGGGCCTGCATTAAGGAGTTCGAAACCGCCTTGACCGCCACCGTTCTGGAAGTCGTTGAATGAGAAGATTACGTCGCCTTTAGTATAGCCACCCACTTTGAATGAGATGCCTGTACCTGGAAGAAGGATAGAACCTTTGAAGGAACCTACTTCTACGTATTCTTTAGCTGGTTCTACGTCCAAATCGGCCGCGAACGCTGTTGTGCTCATAAGGCCAGCAGCAACTGTGCCAGCTAGTAGAGCTTTTAGAGATGATTTTTTCACTTGTTTCTCCAGTTAGAAAAGAAATCGAACACTCACCATACATGACAGATGATTGGCTTGGCGCAAACATAAAAAGACGATGAGGGGGCACTTGCTGGCTAGTAGATGCAAAAAAGCAACAAAATATCAGTCCAAATTTGCAAAATGGCGGAAAACCTTGGGTTGTCATACTGGATAACTGGTACAAAACTTACTAGTTCGTTACCGTGATGACGGGTTTTGGGTGGCTGATTTCGTCAATATTCCCGTTTTATGCGATGCCCAACGCGTTTTTTCCACCATCAGAATCATACCAGCTTCCTGTAGAAGAGAATTTTTGGATCAAATTGGAAATAATACTGGCAATACAGAATCGCATCGTGTATCAGATCGGTCGTCTCAAAGGGGTATAGCTCAGTTGGTAGAGCGACGGTCTCCAAAACCGTAGGTCGCGGGTTCGAATCCTGCTGCCCCTGCCAAGACTTCCAATGATTTGGCCAAAAGTGTACTTGAGCGGTTTACAGGGCAGTTTGCAGATTGGTTCATTTTGTGTTCCGTTCTAGTGCTAAAATCACACCATCAGCCGCGCTCTGATCCTAACCCATATAATGCTTTTCAAGCATTCTGAGGTCACTCTAAGAAGTGCAAAAAAACCTGCTTGAAAAACAGGGTCGTGCGCTTCTTTTGATAATATTGTTGGTCGCCAATGCTTTTGTTGTTGAGGAGCGTGGAGACACTATCCGCACTTATATCGGTGATGCAGGTGTTTTCCTTGAGACGGGCGATTATACCTATCAGATAAGATATTCGCTCAATCGACAACTTGGCTTCTTTGATACCCATACTGAAGTCTATTTTAACGTCACGGGTAATGAATGGGATTTCCCCATTTCTAAGGTAACGGCACGGGTGAATTTACCAAATGGCGCGCAGTCTCGCGGTGAGAATTTTTTTACAGGCCTGCTGGGTCAAAGGACCAGCACGCGACTGCCGAAGTGTTGAATGATGGACGGGCAGTCTATTTTGAAACCAACAAGCCACTGAAGAAAGGTGAGGGGCTGACCATTGCGGTGAAATTCGATAATGGCATCGTTAAGCCTCATCGGAAAATTCAATATCATACAAAAATCTTATCGCTAGATCGTACTGTCAAAGTCAATGAAGACGGCACAATGCGAGTGCGTGAGCTATTCAATCTCGTTATCGGTATAAGCGATTGGCGCAAGGGTTCGGTGTCTCGCACGTTCTGGCATGAGAGTGGTTATCCCCGTATCAAGTTTATCAGCGTGAAACAAAATGGCTTGCCGCTTACGTTTGAGGCTGAGCGAAACCGGAATGTTACATATGTCACATGGGATGGCGGCGTGGAACATGAAGCTGAAAAGCAATATCTATATGAAATTGTTTATGATGCTGATGACCAATTCAAATTTGATGATGGCAAAGCGATCCTAGGTGTCAAGGTTGCGGCAGATGGTTTTGGTTATCTGTTAAAGAGCACACGCTTACACTCGACCTGCCGAAGGCAGGAGCAATTCAGACAACAATGTCTGGCTTTGGAGATAACACAACCGGTAATGCCGCCAATTGGCAGGTATTGGATGGTGGCAAAAAAGTCGTTTTTCAACATCCCAATTTGAAAGGAAGAAAGCCGTATCTCTTTCTCCATATTGAGATGGAAGATAGTGTAGTCGCGCCGCCAAGTTGGACGAAATGGTGGAACTGGACGTGGGAGTATTTTGCAAATCTCATACTAACATGGGTCGGCCTTGCTGTGCTTGCACTTTGCAATTTCATTTTCTGGGTGATTAAGGGACGTGATCCAAAAGTTGGTACGATTGTGCCGCGCTGGGATATTTTAGACGGAATGTCGCCAGCTATCGTCAATTATATTGAGAACAAAGGGTTCGGCGGTAACGCGATCACGGCCATGTCGGCAGCTTTAGTGAGCCTTGCTGTTAAAGGGCGGTTGGTAATGAAGGGTTTTAACAAAGACCTAACGCTTACATATGAAAAAGGCGCGCGCCTTGATGATTTGCCCGTAGGGGAAGCGGCACTTCTCCCTTACGCCATTGCGTTAGGTGTTGAGAGCAATTGGTCTGCTGCCTTTGCTATTTGGTTGAATAAAGCCGTCGCGGTTGACCCATCTAATCAATACCAACCGCATTGGAATAGGGATTGGCATGGCGGCGGCTTCGATCGCTCTTGCAATTTTCAAGAGAGTTTCCAATCCAATTATGCGTCCTCTATGCCTCCAACATCCTCAAGTGAGTCATCAGGTGGCTTCTCCAGTGGCAGCGGGTTTTCTAGCATGGGCGGCTTCTCTGGAGGCGGCGGCGGCGGAGGCGGTGGCGGTGGCTGGTAAGGTCACTTTGCAACTGAGAACAAGCTGGCTGAGATGCTGCCTAGAGCAGTAACCTAGAAAGCAAAAACAGCAACCCTGATAAAATGACATGAATAAGTGGAGGCTTCACCCAATGAGTGGTTTACACTGGCCATAAAAGCTGACGCTGCAAATGGTGAAACTTAACTCTTTAAAAAGGTTAGCCAGCAGCCTTTGCTCTATCCAATCCTGCGCGTATGTCTTTCATAAGGTCGTCTGGATGTTCCAAACCGATGGACAGACGAATGGTTGGTCCTTCAGCCCATTTGGTTGCTGTGCGGATATGACCAACTTGGCTTAGAACAGCCAAGCTTTCAAACCCGCCCCAAGAATAGCCTAGGCCAAAGAGTTCAAGCCCATCTAAGAAGGCTGCGGCTGCATCGTCGCCCAAATCTTTCAGCACAAAGCCAAACAATCCGCTGGAGCGCCCGATGAGGTCTTTCCAAATGGCATGGCCAGGATCGTCTGGTAAGGCAGGGTGCAGCACGCGAGAGACTTCTGGTTGTTCTTGAAGCCAGCGGGCAATATCAAGCGCGTTTTCTTCTTGCCGGTCCATGCGCAGTGCCATCGTCCGCATACCGCGCAGGGTTAGGTACATTTCTTCTGTGCCTGCTTGCACGCCAAAATTTTGGTGCGTGCGTTTTAGATCGTTCCAGTGTTTTTCATTGGTTGAAATTGAGCCGATCAGCGCATCTGAATGGCCAGCCAAATATTTTGTGGCGGCCTGTATTGAATAATCAATGCCTGCTGGAACTGGTTTGAAAAACAGCGGTGATGCCCATGTGTTGTCAATCATCGTGGTCGCATTAACTTCTTTAGCTGCTGCAATAAACGCTTTTACATCAGGCATTTCGAAGGTGTGGGAGCCGGGTGCTTCCATGAAGATGGCTTTGATGTTTGGTTGGAACAAGGTTTTGATGTCTTTGCCAATCAAAGGATCATAATAAGTCACATCAATGCCGAAGTCTTTTAAAGTTCCTTCGCAAAAACGTCTGGTGGGGCCGTATACGTTATCGGGAATCAAAATTTGATCTCCAGCCTTTACAGCCGCCATAATAGCGATGGTGCAAGAGGCAAGGCCAGAGGGGACGAGCACGGTGCCATGGGATTGTTCAAGGTCGTTGATGATGCTCACCAACGCCTCAATCGTCGGCGTGTTTGTCAGGCCATATGTATAACGGATGCTCTCTTGCCCTTTGAGCTGTGCCGTGTTGTCGAACAGAACCGTTGAGGCGCGCACCACAGGCGGGGATACAAACTGGCCGGTTAATTCTCGATCTCTACCACCATGAACCAGCAGTGTTTCTGTCTGTGTGTCATCAAAGGTTTTGTTAGATTTAGACATAAGTCGCTGTTTTCAACCTGAAAGTTAGTATTTGGGCGTCACCTTATCAAAGCTTCTCTTCTAATCAACGCGATATGTAACAAATATTTACAATAGCTATTGACCAATTGATGTTTATGTCCTTCGATGTGAATGTTAGTTCGTTGTTTTGTATTCCGTTCGGAAGGCGGGATGTAAAATGACGCGGGAGACAAACACCGGAATTCATTTTAACCTTCGATACTGACTTTTTCGAGGGACGGATTCTAGTTTATGGGTGTTTGTGATTGTTAGAGAAAAGGCCGCTTCAAAATGAAAGCAAAATTCTTATCAGCCGTTTTCGGTGTTGCTATGGCTGCAACAAGCTTTTCAGCTTCAGCTGCAACACTTGACGACGTAAAAGCAAAAGGCTTCGTCCAGTGTGGCGTGAGCCAGGGTCTACCAGGGTTCTCGAACCCAGACTCAGATGGTAACTGGTCAGGTCTCGACGTTGATCTATGCCGCAGTGTTGCTGCAGCAGTATTCGGCGACGATACTAAAGTTAAGTACACACCACTATCAGCTAAAGAGCGCTTTACTGCTCTTTCATCTGGTGAAGTAGACATTCTGTCACGCAACACCACATGGACAGCAACACGCGACACTCAGCTTGGTCTAAACTTTGCTGGTGTAAACTACTATGATGGCCAAGGCTTCATGGTTCGCAAAGACCTCGGTGTTTCTTCAGCACTTGAGCTTTCTGGCGCATCAATCTGCACCAACACAGGTACAACAACTGAGTTGAACGTAACTGACTTCTTCACAGCCAATAAAATGGAATTTGAATTGGTTGCCTTTGAAAAAGCTGACGAAGTTGTTGCAGCTTACGATTCAAAGCGTTGTGACGTTTACACAACAGACGCGTCAGGCCTTTATGCTCAGCGTTTGAAATTGACTGCACCTGGTGAGCACACAGTTCTTCCTCAGATCATCTCAAAAGAGCCGCTCGGCCCTGTTGTTCGTCAAGGTGATGACCAGTGGTTCAACATTGTTCGTTGGTCTTTGAACGCAATGATCAATGCTGAAGAGCTTGGTGTTACTTCTGCAAATGCTGCAGCATTGAAATCTTCTGAAAACCCAGCAATCAAGCGTCTGCTTGGTGTTGAAGGTACTTTCGGTGAAGGTCTCGGCATTGGCAACGATTGGGCATTCAACATTGTTTCTAAAGTAGGTAACTACTCAGAATCATTTGAAGCAAATGTTGGTCCTAACACACCACTCGGCATTGCTCGCGGTGTGAACGCTCTTTGGAATAATGGCGGCATCTTGTATGCTGCACCAATCCGCTAAGCGATTGTTGTAAAATATAGGCCATCCCCGTTTGTTCGGGGGTGGCCAACTTTTTAGTA
>CAZKKW010000150.1:0-5672 GCA_964553335.1 uncultured Hyphomicrobiales bacterium
TGATCATCCGCCAATCGCAGCAGGTTTTGGAAGAGGGGCTTCTTGGTATCAGCCATCACATATGCCCAATTTCGTCGGGAATATCGTAGAAGGTTGGGTGGCGATAGATTTTATCGTCTGATGGATCGAACAGTTCTTCGCTGTCTTGCGGGTCAGAGGCGACAATCTCACTTGAAGGAATGACCCACACGGATGTGCCTTCGCCGCGCCTTGTGTAAACGTCGCGGGCGGCATTGATTGCCATTTCGGCATCTGCTGCGTGAAGTGACCCGCAGTGACGATGGGCTAATCCGTTGCGCGGGCGGATGAATACTTCCCATAAGGGTATTTCGCCTGAATTATCTGTTTCGTCAGCCATGCTTGTACCTACTCCGCCGCCACTTTGGCAGCTTGCGCCCGCTCGCGGCGTTTTGCGGCATGGGCAAGCGCTGCCTCACGCACCCATTCGCCGTCTTCCCAAGCTTTGCGTCGAGTTTTAATGCGTTGCTTGTTCATCGGGCCATTGCCTTTGACGACTTTCCAAAACTCGTCCCAATCAATCGGCCCAAAATCATAACCGCCTTTGCCGTCGTTCTTTTCCTCATTCCATTTAAGGTCAGGGTCTGGGACGGTAAGACCAATAAATTCTGCTTGCGGCACGGTGGCGTCTACAAACTTTTGGCGCAGTTCGTCATTGGTGAAACGCTTGATTTTCCATGCGGTTGATTGGTCGCCGTGGGTGCTTTCGCTGTCGTGTGGTCCAAACATCATAAGGCTTGGCCACCACCAACGGTTTAACGCATCTTGCGCCATTTCCTTTTGCTCAGGTGCGCCCTGTGCAAGCGTCATCATCAGCTCATAACCTTGGCGCTGGTGAAAACTTTCTTCCTTGCAAACACGGATCATCGCGCGGGCGTAGGGGCCATAAGAACAGCGACAAAGCGGCACTTGGTTCATAATCGCCGCGCCATCAACCAGCCACCCAATTGCACCAATGTCGGCCCAAGTTTGGGTTGGATAATTGAAAATGGAGGAATATTTCGCTTTGCCAGATAATAGCTCTTCCGTCATTTGCTTGCGCGTGACGCCTAGCGTTTCTGCGGCAGAATAGAGATAAAGTCCGTGTCCGCCTTCATCTTGCACTTTGGCAAGCAGGGCAGCTTTTCGGCGAAGGGTTGGTGCACGGGTAATCCAGTTGCCCTCTGGCAACATGCCGACGATTTCAGAATGGGCGTGCTGCCCGATTTGCCGCACTAAGGTCTTGCGGTAAGCGGCAGGCATTGGATCATTCGGCTCGATCTTTTGATCAGCATCAATGCGGGCTTGGAACGCATCAAGGAACTCTTGCGTTTCTTCCGTCTCCGTTTTTGCACCAATCAATCCTTGCGAATACATGCGAGCCTCCGTCGATTCTCACTGTGAATATATGTTACGAAAAATATTAAATCAAGAATTTTTCGTAATATTATGAATTATTGGAAGCGCTGCTGAAGGTGTTTTAAACCTCTGTCAGTCGTTGGTGTTTCCCACCAATTTTCTGATGGGCTGATGATCTCAGCATAAAGTTCCTTCACATGGGTATGTGTTTCACTGCCTATCCAATCAGCTTTCGAAAAAGTCTGCGGCAAAAGCGGGTGTCGCAAGACAAGACGTCGCCAAAAATGGATGGTGATAAAGCGAAGCGCCATTGCTTCCAGTGGAGAAAGTTTCGCAGTATCGCCGAAATCAATGGATTGCAACAAATCATGCAAGGTTTGGTAATTATCGCTGAGCGACTGAGGAATAAGCTGATCTTTTGCCCAGTCTGGCATGTCCTCAATGGTTGCACTAAGCGCGAGACAATCTTTCCCAACCAAAGGGTCTTGGCTGAGAATGGTGGTTTTGTTGATCTGGAACGACGAAGCGTGATCGATTGTTTTTGGATCAATTGGCTCGTTGTGAATGGCGAGGTGCCACTGGTCGTTGGTGCTGAAAAAGTGAGGGTGGTAAATACGTTCAGAAGCGGTAAGAAACGTGTCAGCGCCGGACTTACTGAGACTATAGGCGCTGGTGCGGCCTTGCTTATGGCGTGTTAGCCAGCCTTCTTTCGCAAGTCGTGACATGGCCGTGCGTAGAGCGTTACCCTCAATGCCGATTGCGTCGGTTAATTGCAGAAGCTCTTGTGTGGAAATTGGGGTGCCGCGCGGTTGAACGAGGTCACCGAAAATTGTCACCACAATCGACCAAACCCGCAGGCGGCTGGTTTTGTGCAGTTCGTTTAAAAACGGTGTGAGGGTGGGGAGCGTCGTCATTCGCCTGCTTTATTTGCCGTATTCATTCATGGTCAAAAGTTCATATTCGGCCACTTGCTCATCGTCTTGATTGGTGAGCGTAACATTCCAGCGCACTTCGCCGTAGGTGTCAGTACGTTTGGTTTTGCGTTTCACGGTTAGACGTACCTTGATGCTATCGCCCGCTGCAACTGGTTTTTGAAAGCTCAACCCATTCAATCCAGTGTTGGCAAGCACGGGGCCGGGGTTTGGTTCCACGAAAAGACCGGCTGCAAAACTCAAAAGCAAATAGCCATGGGCAACGCGGCCGGGGAAGAATGGATTTGCTTTTGCTGCTTCATCATCCATGTGAGCATAAAACGTATCACCGGTGAAATTGGCAAAATGCTCGATGTCTTCCAAGGTTACTTCGCGCGGAGGCGTGTGGATTGTCTCGCCAATTTGCACATCATCAAAGCTGCGGGTGAAGGGGTGGGCTGGGGCTTCGATCTCTTTGGCACCATTGACCCAGCGGCCGGAGACGGCTGTTAAAACATCTGGGCTACCCTGTATCGCCGTGCGTTGCATGTAGTGCATAACACCGCGAATGCCGCCAAGTTCTTCCCCGCCACCTGCACGACCCGGTCCGCCGTGCACCATGTGCGGGAGCGGCGCGCCATGGCCTGTTGCTTCACCCATTGAGGTGCGGTCGTTGAAATAAAGCCGTCCGTGGTGAGCGGCAGATGCCAGTACCATTTCGCGGGCGACTTTAGGGTCGTGCGTGATGATTGATGCGACGAGCGACCCGCCGCCTCGGTTTAGCAGTTCGGCGGCGTGTTCAGCGTCTGAATAGGGCATGATGGTTGAAACGGGACCAAATGCCTCAACAGCGTGAATGTTGGTCGCTTCATCTGGATTGGCACAATAAAACAGTTGCGGTGAGACAAACGCGCCTTTTTCTGCATTGGCACCTTGAACCTGTGGCAGCTCTGCATTGCCAAATACGCATTCGCATTCTGTAGATAACAGTTCGGCCTTTGCCAAAACATCGGCCCGTTGGCTTTGAGAGGCAAGGGCACCCATGCGAGTATCTTTCAGTCGTGGGTCGCCAATGGTGATGGTTGAAAGTTTTGCTTTGATGGCCTCAATCACAGGTTCAATCGCGGTTTCAGGCACCATAAGGCGACGAATAGCTGTGCATTTTTGACCTGCTTTCACGGTCATTTCTTGCGCGACTTCTTTGACGAAAAGGTCAAACTCTGGTGTGCCGACGGTTGCATCTGGTCCGAGTACGGACGCATTGAGACTGTCTTGTTCTGCTGCAAAGCGGGTGGCGTTTTGCATTAATTTTGGATTGGAACGCAGCATCAAAGCGGTATCCGCTGACCCTGTAAAACTCACCACATCTTGTGAGCCAAGTTGATCGAGTAGATCTCCCGTGCTGCCAACAATCAACTGAACCGCACCGTCTGGCAAAAGGCCGCTTTCGATCATCATGCGGAAGCACGCTTCCGCCACATAGCTGGTTGATGTCGCTGGTTTGATGATGGCGGGCATGCCTGCCAAGAAGGTGGGCGCAAATTTCTCAAGCATGCCCCAGACGGGAAAATTGAAAGCGTTGATGTGGACTGCGACACCTTGAAGCGGTGTGCAAACATGCTGTCCTAAAAAGGTGCCGTTGCGGCTGAGTTGCTCAACCTCGCCATCTATGTAAATGCGCTCATCAGGCATCTCGCGACGGCCTTTGGAGGCGAAGACTTGCGTGGTGATAATACCACCATCAATGTCCACCTTACTGTCGCCCAATGTGGCGCCTGTGTTGTAGGAAAGATCATAAAGGTGGTCGCGTCGTTCACGCAGATAAATTGCGAGCGCTTTGAGGATGCGGGCACGGTCGTGGAAGGTCATTTTGCGAAGGGTTGGACCACCCTTTGTGATCGCGTAATCAATCATGTTGGAGGGGGAAAGGGGCGTGCTTCCGATCTCGGCAATGGTCTCGCCCGTGACAGCGGAGGGAATGGCTTTTTTATCACCATTGGGGGCGATCCACTCGCCTTGTGCAAAACTGTTTAGCGATAAAATTTCCATAAAACTCCCTTTCAATTTGCCCATTACTTCATTAGTTGTGATTTGGATGCAACGGTTTTTTCATCGGGTTGGGAGGCTCTATGTCGGAATTTATTTTGACAAATATGCATGACGGGTGGATGGAAATTACCCTCAGTCGTCCTGACAGATTGAACTCATTTAACGATGAAATGCATGCCCAATTACGCGATGCTTTAGACCGTGCGAGCGAGGCGGATATCCGCGCTGTACTCTTAACGGGGGCTGGTCGTGGATTTTGTGCAGGGCAGGATTTAGATGGCCGTGATCCGCGAAAAATGGACGGGCCGCCAGACCTCAATGATACGATTTCAAGGCTCTACAACCCTCTCATCAAACGCTTGCAAAGTCTTGAAAAGCCAGTGATTTGTGCGGTTAATGGTGTGGCCGCAGGTGCTGGCGCGAACATCTCGTTTGCGTGCGATATTTTGCTGGCATCAGACAAAGCGAAATTCATTCAGTCCTTTGCAAAAGTTGGTCTTGTGCCAGATGCGGGCGGTACGTGGAACCTTACCCATTTGCTCGGCCCATTGCGTGCGAAAGCGTGGGCGATGAGCGCTGAGCCGATTGATGCAGAGACAGCGCACGCGTGGGGTCTTGTGTGGAAGGTCTATCCGCAAGACGAGTTGATGGATGCCGCACGCGCAATGGCTGAAGAGTTTTCAACAGCTGCCACGCTCGGCCTTGCGAAAACAAAACAGTTGATTGCGCAAGCTGGTACCAATTCGCTGGAAGAGCAAGTTCTATTGGAAGCTAAGACCCAAGGTGTGTGTGGTCGTTCGCATGATTATAAGGAAGGCGTTTCTGCTTTTCTCGATAAACGCGCGCCCCATTTTAAGGGCTGTTGATAATTCAAAAGGACCGTTTTCAAAATGCCATTGTCTGCCCAAGAAAGAGCTGAAAAATCTGCCGCAAATATGTGGGCAAACGATCGTGCGAGCAAAGCATTGGGGTTCACCATTGAACGGGTGGCACCGGGTGAAGCGGTGCTTGAAATGTCGGTGCGTGAAGATCATCTCAACGGTCATGATACATGCCACGGCGGCATCATTTTTTCGCTGGCTGATAGCGCTTTTGGCTTTGCCTGTAACTCCTATAACAAGAACGTGGTTGGTCAGCATTGTTCGGTCACCTACCTTGTGCCGGGCAAGAAGGGTGACGCGTTGACTGCCCATGCGAAAGAAACCAACAGAACGGGCCGCACAGGGATTTATGATGTGGTTGTTACGAACCAAAACAACGAAGAGTTGATCCATTTTCGCGGCGTTTCCCGCGAGGTTTCGGGTCAGCATTTTCAAGAGGATGAAGCGTGAGAGAAGCTTATATTTGTGAAGGGCT
>CAZKKW010000151.1:0-5625 GCA_964553335.1 uncultured Hyphomicrobiales bacterium
ATCCATTCCGCAGCTGTCACGAGTGTGGTGAGAATAAGCTGGTCTTTCGTGGAAAGTCGTTCTGGCCCCTCGCCATCATGAAAGCTGTCCCCCAAAGCAATGACGCGCTGAGGCTTAAACGCTCTAATGAGACGGCCTAATTGATCGAGCGTTGCAGCAGTATCATATGGCGGTAGAAACACTTGCTTGGTGGCGAAAGACGAACCTTTTTCAAGGTGGAGGTCAGAGACGATCAGCGTCTCTTGTTCTTGCCAATAAAGCACGCCTAAAGCATGGGCGAACAAGGTTTGATCACCCAACGTGATAGGAAGGCCTGCGGAAGCGTCAATCGGCTCGCCGTCTTTCGCATCCATTTTAGCCACGAGGCTTGCGTTCACGTTTCTTCTCCTCTTGGCGACCCCGCACAGCTTTTGCCGTCTCTAAATCGCCCATGGCTTCGGCAACAATTGCATCTGATGCTTCCGCCATAATAGCGTCGTTGGCTTCCCCGATGATGGGTTCCTTGCCAATCTCCAGCATAATGGGAACGGCAAGCGGGGAAATTCTCTCTAGAGGATTATGCACGATTCGACCCGCAATGCGCGACAACATATCAGATAACCGTCGCACATCGAGCAATCCCCGTGCTGCATCCGCCCATGTTGCCTGCATAAGCAAGTGATCTGGCTCATGGTCACGCAACACGTCATAGATTAAATCCGTCGACATAGTGACCTGTCTCCCTGTCTTTTCCTTACCCAGATAGTTCTTTTCAATCAGGCCAGAAATCAAAGCGCAATAACGGAAGGTTCGTTTGAGAAGAACTGAATCGGCCAACCAATCTTCCAAATCATCGCCCAGCATATCTTCATGAAACAGGGCATCCATATCCATGCCCTTCATGTCTTTGAGACCCCAAACGCCAATTGCATAATCTGTCGCAACAAAGCCAAGCGGTCGCATACGTAGTCTCTCCAAGCGTCGGGTGAGCAACATGCCGAGCGTTTGGTGTGCCAACCGTCCTTCAAAGGGATAGGCCATCAAATAAAACCGATCATTGCGTGGGAAGGTTTCGATGAGTAACTGATCCCGTTTTGGCAAGACTGAGGCGGCCTGTTGCATGGTAAGCCATTCTTGCACCTGTTCAGGTAATGCCTTCCACGTTGTCGGGTCTGCCAACATCGAGCGGACACGGTCAGCAAGATAGGTTGAGAGCGGAAATTTACCACCCGCATAGGCTGGAACCTTCGGCTCTTTCGCGCTGGTTTTAGAGACGAACGCATCCGCCTCGCGCACGCCTTCAAGTTTCAAAATTTGTCCTGCAAAAAGGAATGTGTCGCCGGGTGCAAGTGTGTCGATAAAATATTCTTCAACCTGCCCCAGCACCCGCCCACCACGCGTGTTGGCGCCGCGCTTGGCAGAGGTGAGACGGACATTGAGCAAAGGCATTTCAACAATCGTGCCGATGTTCATGCGATATTGTTGGGCGACCTTGGGATGTGACAATCGCCATGTGCCATCTGCTGTGAGTTTGATTTTCGCATAACGCTCATAAACCTTGAGCGCATAGCCGCCTGTCGCGACAAAATCGACCGCCTTATCAAATGTCTCGCGGGTGAGATTTCGATAGGAGAAGCATTGGCGTATTTCCAGATAAAGCTCGTCCGCTTTAAATGGACCAAAACAGGCAACGCCTAAAATATGCTGGGCTAGAACATCAAGCGCACCATCCACGATCGGCGGCGTGTCTTGGTCGCCAATATAATTGGCATCAAGGGCCGCACGACATTCCATCACTTCGAAACGATTGGCGGGCACAAGCAGGGCTTTTGACGGTTCATCCATCCGGTGGTTAGCGCGGCCAATGCGCTGCGCCAATCGGCTGGCTCCTTTGGGTGCACCAACTGTGATGACAAGATCAACATCACCCCAGTCAATACCCATATCAAGGGTCGCTGTGCAAACAACTGCCCGCAGCGTGCCATCCACCATTGCGCTTTCAACACGGCGACGCTGGCTCACATCCAGCGAGCCATGATGAAGGGCGATGGCAAGATTGTCGTTGTTGATGTGCCAAAGTTGCTGAAACACCATTTCCGCCTGCGAACGCGTGTTGACGAAAACCAGCGTTATATTGTGGGCTTTGATCTGCTCATAAATATCCCCCATCGCGTGACGGGCAGAATGGCCAGACCACGGCAAACGCTCCTCAGAGGTTAGGATCGAAATATCCGGCGTCGCCCCACCATCAGCGATGACCAAATCAGCTTCGCGAGGTTCTTCAGGGGCGTCCTGTGTCACCAGCCACTGGCAAAGCTCATTGGGGTTTGAGACGGTCGCCGACAATCCCACCATGCGCACGTTTGGCCTGAAGGTACGAAGCCGCGCAAGCCCAAGCGCCAGTAAGTCACCGCGCTTTGATGTCACCATGGTGTGGATTTCATCGACGATGACAGTGGTCAGATTATCAAAAAACCGTTCCGCATCTTTAGACGCTAACAACAGCGCCACTTGCTCTGGCGTGGTCAACATAATATCTGGCGGGTTGAGTTTTTGCCGCTGGCGTTTTGAGGATGGCGTGTCACCGGTGCGGGTTTCAACCGTAATGGGCAAGTCCATTTCCGCAATCGGTGCTTCAAGGTTGCGCGCGATATCGACGGCGAGTGATTTGAGTGGCGAAATATAAAGCGTGTGGATGCCCTGTTTAGCGCCACCCGGCTTGCGTTTTGGTCGATCTTTTAGATCAACCAAACTTGGCAGAAAGCCCGCCAAGGTTTTACCCGCGCCCGTTGGTGCAATCAGCAAACATGACTTCCCAACTGCCGCCTTTTCAAGAAGCGCCAACTGATGCGCACGCGGCGACCAGCCTTTTGCCGCAAACCACGCAAGGAAGGCTGGCGGTAAGGTCGCAATATCTTGAGAGCTATGATCAGGCGATTGGGTCACAGGAAGAATTTAGGGCGGATTGGCCGCCCTGTCATTTTCTTTTCCCTTTAATTTGCGCATTCCACTCTTGACCTTGAACAAGGCTTCATGATCACTCAACAAAGTGAGAAATCAACCAAAGAGATCTTTGATGAAAAAACGCGGCATGTCCCTAAGCACGATTGCTCTTCTTGTGGTTGGCCTTGGTTATGCGGGTGTCAAACATTTTGCCCCTGATTTTGCCCCTTTGGCTGAGTTATCAGGCTCGCAAAATGGCGAAGCTATTGCCCAAACCGCAAAGGCCACGAAGACTGCAAAAGGCGCGATCAACAAGCCTGTGGTGCTGGCGCTCTCATGGACTGCCGCCTTTTGTGAGACGAAGCCGAGTAAGCGCGAATGTAAGAGCCAGAACAAAAAGCGTTATGACGCCGTCAACTTCGCTCTGCACGGCCTTTGGCCAGAGCCGCAATTTTGTAGCCGTGTGCGGTATCAAAACGTGCCAGATAAACTTTGGAAAGTCATGCGGGTGGCTATGCCCGGCACCCAATCTGGTTTGCATAAACACGAATGGGAAAAGCATGGCACCTGTTATTCTGAGGGGCCGACGCGTTATTTTGCTGATGCCATTCGCCTAACACTCGCGTTCAACAAAACTCCAGTACAGGATTTATTCGCTGACAACATCGGTAAGCATCTCTCTGCTCGTGATATACGCGCAGCCTTTGATGAAGCCTTCGGGCGTGGGGCCGGTGATCGTGTGTTGGTTCACTGTGTTCGTGATGAGGGACGTCAACTCATTCAAGAATTACGCATTGCCATGCGCGGTGATCTGCGCACAACCAATTTCCCCGTTCTGCTGAAACAAGCCCGCGCCCAAAAACAGGGCTGCAAAGGTGGCATCGTTGATGCGGTTGGCTTGCAATAGGTTTGCTATTTGCGTGAAGACCAAACGCGCAAGTCTATGATCACTTTCAATGTTGCAATGATGGCGAGAATGGCAAGCGCTGCCTTCGACCATGTTTCCATCGTGCCCTCAATCAGCATCGCATGGGCAACGGTTCCCGCGATGATCACCAAGGCCAAACCCGTATGAAGGCGCTGCCATGTTTTGTGTTTGATGCGCAAACGCCTTCGCAATAGAGCCAGCAGCACCGTTGCAAACACGCACCACATGGCAATTACGCCCCAGACTGAAAACGGGGTTGGGGAGCGAAACAAAAGCGCGTCAATCACATCCGGTGGGCTGGTCATCCATAGACCGCCCACATGGATGATAACAAGCATCAATAAGAGTATTCCAATCAACCGATGGATCACCCGACTGCGGATCGGATCCACGTTTGGAAGATAGCGACCAATGGCAAGGGGTTGGACAAACAAGAGGCAAAGCGCCAAGACGCCCGCAAAACCAGCGACGATATAAATTGGTTGTCGCCATTGCAGCAACGGGCTGGTTATTGCCGCAAAAAGTGGGATGCCAAGCACCACGGCAAGGCCTGCCCAGAATAAGACAGATCGTTGTTTCGTCACTTATCTATCAATCACGCTGGCACGAGCACAAAATCAACATGCAGCGTTTTGTCCTTCGAACTCTTCATCAAGGGGCGTAAAAACACGGTTTTAAACTCACCGCTATCATAAGCCAAATGCCCATGCGCCTGACCGAAAGCGGGCACGATTTGTGGCATGTCCATTTGGAAATTGCCGTCTTTATCCGTTAAGGTTGCGCCATGGCTTTGCGGTTCGCGCTCATGGCCTTCTGTGGTGTGTGCCCACATTTGAATGCGTTGACCTTCAAGCGGCGCGCCATCGCCTGCGCGTCTCACGGTGCCCGTCATCAAAAACCCACCGCCGCCAATGCGTTTTACAATCGGCGCCCCGGGCCGGTAATTATTTGCCCCACCGCGCATGGTTGGCGTGGGTGCAAGGCCTGATGCTTGGGCTGGAACAATTAAACCGGATGCGCTGGCGACACTTGCTGCAAGAAGAGTACGGCGATTGATCAAAATATCAGACATATGAGTTTCTCCACTGGTGCATCTATTTGACGGTGAACAATCCATTTAAACACGATATGTGGCAGCATGGTGTGATGTCGAATAATATTTATGTCCGACAGAAAAATATTCTGTGGCAAAGCGATGATGGGTTGGAAGGAAATTCAAAATTTTAGGGTAAGGCTGCTCAATTTGGTTGGCTATGCGAATGAGCCGGAGTAGTGTTTTAAAAAGACAAGAAAAGGGGGCACAACATGGCCGACGATTCAAACGATATTGCAACCCTATTTCAAGACTATGCCGATGGCATGAACGACATGGATGCGGAAGCGATTGCGGACCTCTTCGCCTATCCCGTTACAATTTGGCAACTAGGCAAAGGCTATGTGTTTGAAGATGCTGACGACCTGATTGAAAACATCGAGACACTGCTAGACGCCTATGACAAAGCGGGGGTTACTTATTCTGAACCCGAAATCGGCCCAACCCATGTCACCAAAGCGGCAGCCTTTGCAACTATCTCTTGGCGCCAACAAGATGAGATGGGAGATGTCATCCACGCTTTTCACTGTGATTATACCTTGGTGAAACAGCACAGCGACTGGCTGATTACTAATATCGTCAACGAGCAGCCAGTGGATGATCTTTAAAAGAGGCCTGTTGCCCTCTTAACGTCTTACCTATTTCGGAAATGCAGGACGGCAATCTCGTTCTGCATAAGCTG
>CAZKKW010000152.1:0-3473 GCA_964553335.1 uncultured Hyphomicrobiales bacterium
CCTTACAAGCTTTCAAACCTTCCATTGTCAGCGGCAGTTTGATGCAGATATTGCTTGCGATTTCAGCCAGCAATTTGCCTTCTTTAATCATGGCGTCAGCTTCCATCGCCACAACTTCACCAGACACTGGCCCTTCAACCGCGTCGCATATTTCTGCAAGCACTTCTTTGATGTCGCGACCTGATTTCAAAATTAACGATGGATTGGTTGTCACACCATCTAAAAGGCCTGTTGCCTCCAATTCACGGATTTCAGCGACATCGGCGGTATCTACAAAAAATTTCATGGGAATAGCTTTCCTTGGATAGAATGCGAATTTGTTCTTTCAATATCCGAATCCGGAAGCAAATGCACGGTTGTTTTGCTACTGTAAGCGGTGAATCACCATCAGTTCACGGAAAACATGAGCGGACAAAAACCACCTTCGGGACTTTCCGACAATTTGTTGGGCTTTTTTGAGGAAGAGCAAACAGATTTCACGCCGGAAAAGACCCAACCAAAAACAGATGATCATCGCCCGTCCGGTGTAAAAACGGAGGGTGATGTGGTGGCTGTTATGGTGCCACTTCCAACTGATGGACCCTATTCCTATCTGGTTGGCGAGGGTATGCGCGTTGAGGCAGGTTCAATTGTCAAAGTTCCACTCGGTCCGCGCACCGTGATCGGTGTTGTTTGGGACGATGAAGGGTCTGAAACCGTTGATCCGAAAAAACTAAGATCCATCGTCGAGGTTTATGATGTACCGTCAATCTCCCACGATATCCGCCGCTTCGTTGATTGGGTTGCACGCTACACACTTTCAAGCCCCGGTCTAGTCGCCCGCATGGTGGTGCGTCTACCAAAAGCGCTGAGCGAAGATAAACCAGTCATGGGCGTTCGGATAAAGGGCGAAAAGCCAAGCCGGATGACGCCGGCGCGTGAAAAAGTTCTGGCTCTTGCGGAAGATGGCATGGCTTGGTCAAAATCAAACCTTGCCACTGCCGCTGGTGTCACGCCGAGCGTTGTTGACGGGTTAGTGAAAGCAGGCGCGCTTGAAACCGTCATCCTGCCGCCGAAGCCTGTTGCCGATAAACTCGACCCCGACTTTGGTGCTATCGATCTTTTTGAAAGCCAAAAGGAAGCGGGCGCAACGTTGAGACAGGCAGTTGCAGCGGATAAATACAGTGTCACCCTAATTGATGGTGTAACTGGATCTGGCAAAACAGAGGTTTATTTTGAAGCAATCAGCGAGGCGTTGAAAGCTGGGAAACAGATACTCATTCTGGTGCCAGAAATATCGCTAACCGGCGCTTTTCTCGATCGTTTTGCCGCTCGCTTCGGGGGGCTGCCAACAGAATGGCATTCAGACATCACATCCAAACGGCGGGAACTTGTTTGGCGCGGTGTTTCTGAGGGAGAAGTCCGCGTGGTTGTGGGTGCTCGCTCCGCGCTGTTTCTTCCCTTTCAAGATTTAGGCCTGATCATCGTCGATGAAGAACATGACATGGCCTATAAGCAAGAAGACCGCGCGATTTATAACGCGCGGGACATGGCCGTTGTGCGCGGGCACTTGAATGATTTCGCGGTAGTGCTTGCCTCTGCAACGCCGTCGCTCGAAAGCTATGTCAATGCGGAAGAAGGTCGATATCAAAAGGTCGTTTTGAAGGGCCGATTTTCTCACGCTGAATTGCCGTCGCTCTCTGCGCTCGACATGCGGATTAATCCGCCAGAAAAAGGCCGTTGGCTCGCGCCGAAACTAGTCGCCGCCATAAGGCAAACCATTGAGGACGGCAAACAAGCGTTGCTTTTCCTCAATCGTCGTGGTTATGCACCTCTCACACTTTGCCGACAATGCGGGTTTCGTTTCCAATGTCCCGAATGTGCAACATGGCTTGTGGAGCATCGTTTCCGCAACACGATTGAATGTCACCATTGTGGGTACTCAGCAAGAAAACCTAACAAATGCCCTAACTGCGACGGCGAAGACACATTGGTCGCCTGCGGGCCGGGGGTTGAGCGCATTCATGAGGAGGTGTTGGAACTTTTTCCTGATGCGCGGTCAATCATATTGTCATCTGATATGTTCACCTCAGCAAAGCGGCTCAAACAAGAACTGGCCGCCATTGAGCGCGGTGAGGCGGATATTATTATCGGCACGCAATTGGTGGCGAAAGGGCATAACTTCCCCTTGCTCTCATTGGTCGGCGTTGTTGATGCTGACTTAGGCCTTGGCAATGGCGATATGCGGGCCGCCGAACGCACCTTTCAATTGTTGAGCCAAGTAACAGGCCGAGCAGGTCGTGCAGGTGGTAAATCCCGTGCTCTTTTGCAAAGCTACGCACCTGATCATGTGGTGATGAAGGCAATTTTAGCAGGCGACAGGGATGCATTTTATAAAACCGAGAGCGAGCAACGCAAAAATAACGGCCTTCCGCCTTATGGGCGCCTGGTCTCGTTCATCATTTCAGGGAATGATAAAACCAGCGCCATGCAATATGGTCAGCATCTACGCATGAATGCTCCTGAAGATGCACGGATATTGATCCTTGGGCCTTCAGAAGCCCCTCTCGCTGTTGTGCGCGGGCGATACCGTGCGCGGCTCTTGATACAAGCGCCGAAGAATATCGATATTCAATCTTATATCAAAGGCTGGCTTGCAGGATGCCAAAACCCGCGCAATGGGGTTCATCTGCAAATTGATGTCGACCCGCAAAGTTTTTGGTAAAAACTACTTATTTGATACTTCGCTCGCGATACTCATTCATGATATCAACAAGATCACTTGTTTTCACGCCATAGTCGTCGATAAAGGCAACATGTGCCCCTGTAACTGTTTTGTTTAACTGGTGGGTCTTGGTCGGATGATGGATATCACATCCAACATAATATTTTTGACTGAAAAATATCATTTTGGGTTTCTTTGTTTCAAAAAACCGAGAGCATTCCTTCCATTCATGGCTATATTTCGTTTTTATCATCGTCACCACAAACCCATTTTCATTTACTTCTAAATTTGTCCATTTTGGCAGAGCTCGGATGAACATTACTACGGACGCCAGTAAGAGCATTAAAATGATGAAACTAATTATCATGATGAAATATACTTCATAACGCTCGTAAGTTAAAAATACGTCACGGAGTAACAATAAACCAAACATTCCACCCATCACAGAATAGGCTATTCTTTTTATATTTAAATGTCCAAATTTCTGCGTCACAATATTTTCTACCATACAATAAAAATATCCAATATTTAAACAGTAATTGCCTAAGAAATTATTATTCGGATAGTTCTTGAGCACACGCTGTTTCCATTCATTGAACAGTCTGGTCACTCACTCAGTGTTTTATCGTTGTTCTCTTTTTCTGATTAATGCCTATATAATCATTGAGAATTTTATTATTTCCTCAGCATGTGATGGGAGCTAAGGCCATGAGTGAACAAGACGAATATACACCCCCTAAAGTTTGGACATGGGATGAGGAAAACGGTG
>CAZKKW010000152.1:3573-5607 GCA_964553335.1 uncultured Hyphomicrobiales bacterium
GAACAAGACGAATATACACCCCCTAAAGTTTGGACATGGGATGAGGAAAACGGTGGCGAGTTTGCCAATATCAATCGCCCTATTGCGGGAGCGACCCATGATAAGGTTTTGGAAGTCGGCAAACATCCGCTTCAACTTCATTCCCTTGCAACACCGAATGGTGTGAAAGTGACGGTGATGCTGGAAGAGCTTTTGGCTCTGGGGCATTCTGGAGCAGAATATGATGCTTATCTGATCAGCATTGGTAAGGGTGATCAATTCTCCAGCGGCTTTGTTGAGATTAATCCGAATTCGAAAATTCCAGCGATGATGGACAATAGCACCACGCCGCCAACACGGATTTTTGAATCGGGCTCGATCTTGCTTTATCTGGCCGAGAAATTTGACGCCTTCATCCCTAAAGACCCAAGAGCGCGGGCTGAATGTTTGAACTGGCTCTTTTGGCAAATGGGCTCAGCCCCTTATCTTGGCGGTGGCTTTGGGCATTTTTATCACTACGCACCGTTTAAGATGGAATATCCAATCAACCGGTTTGCGATGGAAACCAAACGTCAGCTCGACGTGCTGGACCGCCAGTTGGCGAACAATAAATATATTGCCGGTGATGAATACACCATTGCAGATATTGCGATTTGGCCTTGGTACGGCCTTGTTGTGCTTGGTCGTATTTACGGTGATTCCGCAACTTTCCTTGACGCTGCATCCTATAAAAACTTGACCCGCTGGGCCGAGGAAATTGACGAACGTCCGGCGGTGAAACGTGGGAAAATGGTCAATCGCGCTTTTGGTGAACTAAGCGAACAATTGCATGAGCGCCATGATGCGAGCGACTTTGATACCAAGACGCAGGATAAAATTGAGGCCGCTGAATAAAGCGAATGCCACTAATTAAAAAGCGGGCTAAAAGCCCGCTTTTCAGATTCAATATGAAAGAAAGATTATAGACCGAGTTCAATAGTTTTTGACGTCGTTCAGGAATTGGTCGATTGATCCGTTCAAGTTTCCGAACTCCGACTTGATCTTGGTATACGAACCTTTGATTTCATCAATCGATTGAGCACCATCCTGAGCAATTTCACTCACGCGCATAATGTGATCTTGCACTGTGTTCACCTGTTTGGTGACATCGCTCACGCTCTGAGCAATCTCAACCGTAGAGGCGTCCTGCTTTTCGACGGCGGTTGCGATAGAGTGGGTTGCATCGTCAACCTTTTCAACGGTTTCCTTAATAGCTTGAACGCTTTCTACAGCCCCAGACGTCTCAGACAATATATTGTCGACATGGTTTGAAATGTCAGATGTTGCCTTGGCAGTTTGGTTGGCGAGATCTTTGACCTCCTGAGCCACAACCGAAAACCCTCTTCCTGCTTCACCAGCACGTGCGGCTTCGATTGTCGCATTGAGTGCCAGGAGATTGGTGCGTTCAGCAATATCTTGGATGAGAGCAACGATGTTACGAATTTGATCGGTCGCGCAAGATAAACCCGAAATTTGCTTCGTGGTTAGTCTAACTTGCAATGCGGCCTCTCTAACCACCGATGTGGTTTTCTTTGCCTGTTCAGCAATATGTTGCGATGATGCTGACAATGCTCCCGTGGCCTCCGATATAGTTTTTAATTTTTCGGAGGTTTCGGTGCCGACCGAGGTAATCGTGTTAGATTGTTCCAAGGTATCGGCGGTGATGGTTTCCATCCTCACCACATTATTGTCGGCGATCTGTGTCCCTTCATTTACGTATATAATTGTGTTGGTCGCCTGATCACGGAACGCGTCGATGAGGTGCTCAATTCTTTTGGTTCGTTGAACAGTATGATCAGCATCCTGATTGTGCTGCTTGGCTAAATCTTCATTTCGGTCAACAAGAAGCTTAAACTTACGTGCGGCTTTTGACAGAGAGCCAATCTCATCATCCGAACGATATTTTGGGATCGCGATATCTTTCGAACCAGCAGCGAGATCGGTCATCGCCTTTGTTAATCGCACTAACGGGCTGATAATGCTTCTGGTGATTAGGAAACCTAGAAAGGCGCAAAA
>CAZKKW010000153.1:0-5576 GCA_964553335.1 uncultured Hyphomicrobiales bacterium
TCTGAAGGAACAGTGAAGAAAATCAGTGTGCGCTCAACGGAGATCGAAACCTTTGACCGCGCCACCGTGATCATGCCGAATGCTGACTTTATTTCTGGCTCGGTGAAAAACTTCATGTATGGCAATACAATCGGGCGCTTCATCTTAAATATCGGGGTTGGCTATGACAGTGACCCGAACCAAGTCAAAGAAATCTTACTTGAATGCGCCAAAAACCATCCCCTCGTATTAGCCTACCCAGAATCCTACGTGGTCTTTAGCGATTTTGGTGCAAGCTCGTTAGATTTTGAGCTCAGAGGCTATCTTGCAGACTGTGGAAATGGTCTCACTGTTCGAAGTGACCTTCGTTTTGCCCTTTTTCAAAGGCTTAAAGAAGAAGGGATCGAAATACCGTTCCCGCAACAAGATGTGTACGTCAAAAACTTGGGCGACAGTGACCTTGCGTCTACTCCGGCCAAGAAGCCAGAGAAGACTGAAACAAGTACAAAACCGATACCGACATCAAGGGCAGAACCTGTTACCATGCGGCGTGAAGAGATTGAAGGATCAACAGATGCAGATGATAGTTAAGCAACCAACCAGCCAATTGGTTCGCAGCAGCTTGCTGATTGGGACGCTTGCTGCTGTTCTTGCAAGCTGTGCGGAAGTGCCAGCGCCACCAGCTCCACCAAGTGCTCCTGCATTTTACAACAATCTGGAATTACCAACCTCAAGGCTGGATGTCCAAGATGCAGCGCAGGTCATTTCCACCTATCGCGTAAGCAAGGGACTGTCACCTGTAACAGTCGATCCCGAATTGGTCATTCTTGCCCAAAACCACGCCAACGCCCAAGCCCGTGCGAACAAGGTCGGCCATAATATTGGCGGCACCTTTGCAAAACGGGTTAAATCCCTCAATAGCAAACGGTCTGTATCCGTTGAAAATGTCAGCGCTGGCTATCGCAGTTTTGCCGAGGCCTTTTCAGGATGGCGCGATTCCAAGCGCCACAATGCAAACCTATTGAATAAAAAAGTCCGCCGCTTTGGTATTGCAAAAGCCGTAAACTCAAAAAGCAAATTTAAGGTGTTTTGGACGTTGGTTATGACCGGAGATCCGATCCAATAACGAGCGGCTTAAACCCGCTTTATTAAGCGCTTCACGGTCTGTTTTGCTTCTCTATGCAAGTTTATCATGTTGCAAACCGCAAGCCCTGCAGCCCTTTGTGATGAATGAGCAAAGAGGAGATCCTTCACCTCAACGCGCTCACTCCAAATGGCATTGGCTAATGTGTTATCTGGCGCAGCACATGAATCGAGAATGATCTCTTCTCCCTGCCCCATTAATTCATCAGAAAAACGGGCAAGCATCTGACTTCCAGGTGAGCAATCAGCAAAGCTCTCATCATAGCTGGTTTTCCATGAAAAATATTCGTCCTGCACCTTCAAAAGCGTGAGAGCAGCGAGAATTGTATCTCCCGCTTTCAGCGTCGCCACCACAAAGGCATCTCTGCGTGACAGGCGCACCGCGGCTTCACGTGCGAAATCTGCGTGAGATTTTTCATTCAACAAAGCAGATCGTTTGCTCCCCTTCCAGCCAAGTTTTTCGACCCGCAAAAAGGTCTCAAAATGGTTGGGTACAGCATCAGGGTCGGAACAAACTTCTAAACAAAGCGGGCCTAGATCAGCGGTCCGTTCTGCCAATTTGCGGTACCGACGATTAAGGCCCTGCCGTCTTTGTTTGGACAAGGTTACCTTACGATATTCCTCTCCAGACAAAGAGGTCGCCATCGCCGCCCGTTCAAAGCTCGTAAGCTCTTCCACATTCAAATCGCATGCACTTACATCAAAGCGGTCGGCACCCTTGAAAAGGTTGCATAAAACCGGCGCATCATATTCAGCCGAGATGCCAGATAAGAGCTCGTTCAATGCATATGGGTACCCTTGACGTACTAAGGGTGTGCCGAGAGGAATATAATCATGCGTCCAAATGTGAACCACCTTCGGTCCAACACGCGCAACCCTAGATGCTGAAATTGGGGCAGCAGCAATCAATAGGCCTGCAGCATCATAAACCACGGCAAGGTTGACCGCCCCTTTTGCCAAGTTATCAATGGCCGGCAGACAAAAATCCGGATCATAAAATGGATTGGCCACAATCGCTTGCTCGCTCAGCTCACGCCACGCGTTAATGAAGGATACCTCCCTCATGTCGTCTGCAGCTAAAACCCGAAAGTGAGGCTCTGCCAGCGATTTTGTAGCATTAGCAACCAGCGTAATTATCCCATACCCACTGCACAACCCGCATCATAACGTAGTTTACTGTATAAACCGTTTCACTTTGCGGTTTTCTCACCAGTAACGTTAACAGCGGTGAGTGGATAATTCGCTAGAGCCTGAATTCACCATCCATGATTTGCTTATAGAGCGCTTCGTTTATCTCCACATAGGCACCCTTCTTAGGGTCTTTAAAAAGCAGTTGGTCATCAATAGTTGACGGGTCAAAACCTTGTTTTACTAAATCAACTTTACGCTGCTTAAACGTACCTGTGGCCTCAATTTCTTCTTGCAAACGCAAGAAAATAGGGCGGGCATATTCTGCGAGATTGTCACATACAAAATCATAAAAACCATCAAGGGCGAAATCGTCGTCAACAGACAAGGAAACCATGCCTGCGCGACCATCAACGCCTTCCACCGCCACGCCATAAACATTGGCTTCTTTGATGCCTGGATATCCCGTTAATGCCTCTGATACTTCGGAGGTCGCGACATTTTCGCCTTTCCAACGGAAAGTATCGCCAATCCGGTCGATAAAATAGAAATAGCCATATTCATCTTTTCGGATCAAATCACCTGAACGGAACCAAGCATCCCCTTCTTCAAATGCACCGCGAATAATTTTCTTCTCCGTTGCGGCTTCGTCTGCATAGCCCTCAAAACGCTGGGCAGGCTTTGACGGATCATTCAAAATTTGACTAACCGCTTCTCCAACTTCATTCGGTTCGCACTTTACCAAGAAGCCGTCTGGACCACGTACGGGCATTTCCGTTTCTTGGTCATATTTCACAATTTCAGTGACAAATTTCTTCTCCGCCCATTTCGGCAAGCGGCCAATGGCTCCGACCTTTTGGTCAAAATTGAAGAAGACCGTGTTACCCTCAGTTGAAGCATACCACTCCAGAATAAATGGAATTTTGAACCGCGATTGGAACTCTTCCCAAATATCGGGGCGAAGACCATTGCCATCAACCAATCTAATTTGGTGCTTGTTCTCTTTCGGATGAACAGGCGTATTCAACAAATAGCGGCACAATTCACCAATATACTGGAACATGGTGCAGTTATTATCGACGATATCATCCCAAAACGTGCTGGCCGAAAACTTATCTTCAATATAGACCGATCCACCCATGGTGAGCGTGATACCAATCGCCATAATACCGCCTGCGGTATGATACATTGGCAAGCACACATACATGCGATCATTTTCAGTTGCTTTTGTTGCAGCAGCAAAGGCATTCATAATCGCCATGGTGCGATAGTGAATAATATTGGCAGCCTTCGGCAAACCTGTCGTACCACTGGTATAGATATAAAGAGCTTTATCCCAGTTGATGAATTTAACCACTTCATCACCACTCAATGCAGCACTGGATAAGCCATCAAGAGCCGTATCAAGACGCGAATACTCACCATCAGCGCCATAAAGCCAAGGGTTCATCTCACCATCTAAATGGTTGGTTGCCCCGTTATAAGCATCAATAAGATCAGCATCCACAATAACAGCCTTTGGCGTTACAATGTTGATGCAGTGAGCAAGCGATGCGCCAGTCAAATTCGTATTAAGAAGCGCACACACGCCACCGGCACGAATGACACCAAGCCAAGCCGCCATATATTCAGGCTTGTTGGGCATAAGAAGTGCTACACAGTCACCTTTTTTGACACCCTGCGCCTGCGCCCAGCGGGCGTATTGGTTGGCTCTATTATCAAGGCCGCGATAGGTGAGTGTTTGCTCTTTAGACAACAGCGCCGGTTTATCACCATATTGCTCAGCCAAATCAGAAATTTGATGTGAGAGCGTGTAGTCAGGATTTTTGGCGACTTTTGTTGTACGTTTTAACGTGCGCAAAGCAGCCGTTAAATACGTAAATTCCATCTTTGCTCGTGCAAATAAATTCATAAGTTCCTCCGACTTACCCTTTTCGCACTCTTGGCTCCTCCTCCAATAACACGAACGGTTTTCTAATTTATTCTAATAGACCACTGCCCTTTCCTTACGTTTACGTCAAGGTCATTACGTATCGGAAGGTATCAATTTTTCCCGATTTTAGCAGAAAACCTATCACATGACCGTATTTTCATCAGTCTTGCAAAGAATATCAAATGGCACAAACACCAAATGAAACTTTTTACTGCTTGTGGTTTTGATAGAGAAGGCTAGGTTGTGACTTTGAGGAATAACAAAGCCAATAAAACGATGAGCAAAACCGTCTTGGATGTAAAAGGGCTAAAATGCCCGCTGCCTGTTTTGAAAGTTCAAAAGGCAATGAAAAGCTTGAGCGTTGGCGATATTTTAGAAGTGCAAGCGACCGACCCCCTATCGGTGATTGACATTCCTGCTTATTGCAACGAAAGCGGCCATCGCCTTCTTCACAAAGCAAGCGACGGCGATGACCATCTATTTCAAATTGAGTGTGTTGGCGATTAAAGCCCGTAGCGGCTTTCAATATATTCGCTGACCATCACTTTGAAGTCTTCTGCAATATTATCACCGCGCAGCGTCTTTGCCTTTTGCCCATCAATGAACACAGGTGCTGCTGGCGTTTCGCCCGTGCCTGGCAGCGATATACCAATATCAGCGTGCTTGCTTTCGCCCGGCCCGTTCACGATGCAACCCATAACAGCAACATTGAGCGCTTCAACACCTGGGTATTTCTCACGCCATTCTGGCATGCTGTCACGAATATCTGCTTGGATTTGTTGCGCGAGCTCTTGGAAGGTGGTCGATGTCGTGCGCCCGCAACCAGGGCAAGCCGCAACGATTGGCACGAACTGACGGAAACCCATTGTTTGGAGCAATTCTTGGCTCACTTGAACCTCACGGGTCCGATCGCCATTTGGCTCTGGTGTAAGCGAGATGCGGATCGTGTCGCCAATGCCTTGCTGCAGCAAAACACCCATAGCAGCAGAGGATGCCACAATGCCTTTAGTCCCCATGCCAGCTTCCGTGAGACCCAAATGTAAACAATGGTCTGAACGGCCTGCAAGATCGGTATAAACGGCGATCAAATCCTGCACTTGGCTAACCTTGGCAGACAAGATCATCTTGTTGCGCGGCATGCCTAATTCTTCAGCCCGTTCAGCAGATAAGAGAGCGGATTGAATAATCGTCTCATAGGTCACTTCTGTCGCCGTCATCGGGCTTCCAGCTGCCGCATTGTCATCCATCAATTTGGTCAGCAATTCTTGATCGAGCGAACCCCAGTTTACGCCAATGCGCACGGGCTTATCATATTCATTTGCCACTTCGATCATGTCCGCAAATTGTGTGTCGCGCTTTGCTTTAAAGCCAACATTACCCGGATTGATCCGGT
>CAZKKW010000154.1:0-5566 GCA_964553335.1 uncultured Hyphomicrobiales bacterium
TCAATGCCTGATGTAAATTAACGTCAATGTGTGAAAGTCATCTGGAGCGGACTTGATCTTTTCTATTGAAGAGACGACAAACAAAATTCTTCGAATGATCGACGGTGAATGCCGCTCGACAAGATCAAAATTACGCTCAATTTCCTCATCACTTATTAGTCTCAGGAAAGGACAAGAGTTCTGAAAACCTCGCACGATGAGGGGTCTGGCGCTGTGCCGACCCAAACAGATATATCAAAGACACTTCCGGCTGAAACAGCTGGTGCCTTTGCTACTGTAGTCACCTCCTTAGAAGATGCCAAAGCCGAAGAGATTGTAACCATCGATATTTCCGGCAAGTCAAGCATCGGCGATGCCATGGTTGTGGCGTCTGGCCGATCGCACCGTCATGTCGGCGCGATTGCGGATAGATTGACCCGTGACTTAAAAGAAACAGGGTTTGGTACTGCCTCTGTTGAAGGCTTGCCCCATTGCGATTGGGTGTTGGTTGATACAGGTGATGTCATTGTTCATATCTTCCGCCCAGAAGTGCGTGAATTTTATAACATTGAAAAAATGTGGTCTGTGTCTGGCGGTCAGGAAACCGTTATTGCTAACGCTTAAGCCAATGCTTGGCGTTTTAAGGAAGTAGAAAAGGGGGCTTTGATGAAATTGTCCCTTCATGCTGTGGGCCGGATGAAGAACGGCCCTGAGCGCGACCTTTTTGCCCGTTATTTTGACCGCGCTTTAGCCAGCGGTAAACAGCAGGGTATTCATCCCATCACTGTTAAAGAATATAGCGAATCCAAAGCGCAGCGCGGTCCTGACCGCAAGCGACAGGAGGCAGATGAAATTCTTGGCAATATTGACGCCTCAAGCTTTGTGATTGCTTTAGATGAACGAGGCAAAACGCTTTCCAGCCCAGATTTTGCGGACTTGATTGGCCGCGCCCGCGATGATGGGGCACAAGAAGTAGTATTTGTGATTGGTGGCGCGGATGGTTTGGATGATGCTGTGCGCAAACGGGCGCAGAGAACCATTGCTTTTGGCGCTATGACATGGCCTCACCAGATTGTGCGCGTGTTGGCTGCAGAACAAGTTTATCGCGCAATCTCCATTATGGGCAATCATCCCTATCACAAGGTTTAATCGCACTTTAAGCTGTTCAATTTTTTTAAAATGTGTGGCGGATTAAACACCTGTTAACCCCGATGTCTGGTTATAGTGTTTGAAATCATTTGTCATAGGCTGTCGATGTCTTATCGCACTGAGCAAAAGAAAATGGGATTGAAGCAAACACAAGCGATGTTGCTCGTGGCTTGTTGTGCCTCTTTATTTGGTTTGCCTGCCAACGGTTTTGCGCAGGATGCTTTGCTGCAAAATCAAGAGGGTGAAATCCTGCTTCAACCAGAGCAAGCCCCTACTTTTGAAATCGCGCCTTTGGATCCTTCGTTTGATAAGAAGAAACAGGCCGCTAACCAGCGCAAAGCTGAACATGAAGAGACACTACGCCAAATCAATGATGCGTTGATTGTTTCAAATAACAAGCGCAAAGAGCTGGAAGACAGTGTCGCGGCTCTCGATGAAGATCGCAGTGCTCTTGTTGATAAGCTCATTTCAACGGCCCGTTCTATCCAGCAAACAGAAGATGCGGTTTTAGAAAGTAAGAAGCGTCTTGATGATCTTGCCATCCAAGAAAAGGGCATTAAAAAATCCCTGATTTCACGCCACGCGGTTTTATCGGAAGTTTTGGGTGCGTTGCAGCGCATGGGCAAGAACCCACCGCCCGCGATTGTTGTTAGTGCCAGCGATACTTTGTCGGCTGTTAGAAGCGCTATTTTACTTGGTTCTGTCCTGCCAGAATTAAGATCTGAAGCTGAAGCGTTGATTGCGGATCTAACATCGCTTTCAGAAATTATCGCCAGCACCAAGGTTGAATGGCAAAAGCGTGTCGATCAAGAAAAAACGCTCAGCGAAGAGCAAGTTCGCCTTGATTTGTTGATTAAAGAGAATCAGCGCCTTAAGGCTTCATCGGGTCAAGAGCTTGCAAGTGCAACAAGTGACAATCAATCGCTGTTTGGGAAGGCTACAAATCTACGTGATCTGATCGCCTCGATTTCTAACGAAATTGAGACAATTGATCTGGCATCGCGCGCGGCACAAACCCAGGCGCAACGTGATGCTGCAAAGAAGGCTGCAGCTTTTGAGGCTGAGCGTTTGAAGGCCTTAGCTGACATTAACGAACTGCGATCGGTTGAGGAGCCTTCGGTAAATGAGGCGGCTGAAACATTTGCTCAAACGGGTGAAGCAGGCGTGGTTCTGGCTTATAATAGTGAAAGTGGGCAGGCGCCGTCGGTTCTTCCAGATGTGGGACGTAAAGTCGTTGATTATAATGCGCTGCTTAACGGTAATTCTGCTGGCAACCCTAAGGAATCCTTCATAAAAAGCCGAGGGAAACTCAATTTGCCAGTGCGCGGCGTTTTGCTTCGTTCTTTTGGTGAGGCGGATGGTCTGGGTGGTGTTTCAGAAGGTATGACCATTGAAACACGGGCTCAAGCGCCGGTGATTTCTCCGTCTTCTGGGCGGGTGGTTTTTGCAGGTGCTTTTTCTGGATTTGACCAACTTTTGATTATCGATGTTGGCGGCGGATATCATATGGTGCTTGCAGGAATGAACCAAATTGATGTCAAAGTTGGTGATAATATTGCTGCTGGTGAGCCTGTTGCTTCTATGGGTGGCAAGCGATTGAGACGGCTTGCTGGCGTTTCTACCGATGCAGCTTCTTTGTTGGCGAGTAATTTTTCTACTGGTCAAACGCAGCCCATACTATATGTTGAATTAAGGAAGAATGGTAATTCTGTAAATTCATCGCCCTGGTGGGCGAAATCATCGTAAGGCTGACGGGCCGAATATTGAAAAAAGAGGTAAGTGCCTTGTTTCGTAAGTTTACATTATTGGTCGTGGGTATAGCGATAGGCGGCATTGGCGCTTCAGTGTTGTCCCAAGGTGGTTATTTGTCTGGCTCATCTGCGGAGGCTGCAAGCCGAAGCACATATCGCCAGCTGCATTTGTTTGGTGATATTTTTGAGCGTATTCGTTCAGATTATGTCGAAGAGCCTAAAGAAGAAATGCTGATAGAAAATGCAATCAATGGGATGCTGACATCTCTTGATCCGCATTCCAGCTATCTACCGCCAAAAGCATTTGAAGAAATGCGCACCCAGACGACAGGTGAATTTGGTGGCCTTGGTATTGAAGTTACCTTGGACGACAAAACAGGCTTTGTCCGCGTTGTAACCCCAATTGCTGATACGCCGGCTGATAAAGCGGGTGTTTTAGCGGGTGACTTGATCAGTCATCTGGATGGTGAAGCAATTCGTGGATTGAAGTTGAACGAAGCCGTTGAAAAAATGCGCGGTAAGGTGAAAACACCCCTTAATTTGACGATTGTGCGTGAAGGTTCTGATACGCCCGTTAAAATTACGGTTGTTCGTGACATTATCAAAATTCGTTCAGTGCGTGGCCGTGTTGAAGATGACGTGGCTTATATCCGCATCACCCAGTTTAATGAAAAGACATTTAGCGGTGTAAAATCTGAAATCGAGAAGCAATCGGAAGAAATTGGCGACAAGCTGAAAGGTTTCGTTCTCGATCTTCGCAACAATCCAGGTGGATTGCTTGATCAGTCGATTGCGGTCTCCGATGTCTTTCTCGACAAAGGTGAAATCGTTTCGACCCGTGGACGTCATGCCAATGAAACTCAACGTTATAGCGCACGCTCTGGCGATTTGACCAAAGGCAAGCCTGTTATCGTTTTGATTAATGGTGGTTCTGCTTCTGCCTCTGAGATTGTTTCTGGCGCTCTGCAAGATCACCGCCGAGCAACAATTATCGGTTCGCGTTCCTTTGGTAAGGGTTCTGTTCAAACGATCATCCCGATCGGTTCAAGTGGGGCGATCCGTCTGACAACAGCGCGTTACTACACACCATCAGGCCGCTCTATTCAGGCAAAAGGCGTAACACCGGACATCGATGTCGAACAGCCATTGCCAAAAGAGCTGCAAGGGCAGGACTTAAATCGCAGTGAAGCTGACCTTCCTCGCCACCTAAGTAGTAGCGAAGATGATGAGGAAAAAGGTTCACCAGCATACTTCCCGCGTGAGCGTTCTGAAGACAAACAGCTTGATTTTGCTCTTGATCTTATTCGTGGCAAGAAAACACATGCGATGTTCCCACCTGATGCTTCAAAAGGTGTGCCGAACTAAGTTTTCATCGCAAACATATGAAAAAATGAAAAACCTCGCCAAGTGGCGGGGTTTTTTGCATTTTACCCGCGTTTTAGAAAACGAGGTTAAGAAATGCTTAAGACTGTTTGCCGTTATACTAACGCTTAGTCGAATCGCCAACTTTACAAGGATGCAGCGGTGAAAGATCTCACCAAACCCCTTGGTGCAGCTGCTTCGAAAAAGAAGCAGCAAAAGGCCAAAAAGCAAAGAAATAAGAAGCTCGGCAGTTTTCTGCAACGGGTTCCTTTTGTGTTTATGTCTGCATTTTTGCTCGTCGGTCTTGGTATAATGTCTGTGATCTGGGTTGCTGTTGTCGATAACCCAAATGGCGGCGAACCCATTGTTAATGTGCGCATTGTTGAGCCAAAGTTTGATAGCGCTGATCGTGATGTTGGTGTGGTTTCTGTTCGCGAAAAAGAAACAGCTAAAACTATTCAAGAAGGCTTAGATGATGAGCCGACCGTTCTAACAGAGCTTAAGCCTGATGATGAAGGTGTTTTGGAGCCGCTTGATCCTGATGAAGTGCTGATTTACGACCCAAGTAAAATTGCGGCACCAAAAAAGCATATTAGTCTGTCAACCGTGGGCGACAAAGCGCTTCTTGAACGCTCACGTTATGGGTTTTTGCCAAAGGTTGGTGAAAATGGCGAGAAACCACTTTTGGCCTATAGCCGTCCGCTCAGTGGCGCTGCTGCTAGTAAAAGCCGCATTGCGATTGTGATTGGTGGTCTGGGTATCAACAAAGCGACGACACAACGCACATTGAATGAACTGCCGGAAGAAGTAACGCTTGCTTTTGCTCCTTACGCAGATGGTCTTTTCGATTGGATGTCCAAATCACGAAATAGAGGCCATGAATTGTTAATGCAATTACCAATGGAGCCGTTTGATTATCCAAACAATGATCCTGGTCCACGCACATTGCTTGTAAAAGCACCGTGGAGCGCGAATGAAGACAAATTGCATTGGTTGTTGAGCCGCATGACAAACTATGTCGGTGTGGTCAATTATCTTGGTGCGCGTTATTCCGCTTCTCCAGATGCGCTCGGCTCGCTGTTTACTGAATTGCGTAATCGTGGACTAATGTATGTGGACGATGGTTCAACACCGCTTAGCCGTGCGGGAGAAGTTGCGTTTGATAGTAAGCTTCCCTTTGCTCAAAGTTCGTTGGTGATCGATTCTGTTTTGACAGAAGAAGATATTGATGCGCGCCTGCTTGAACTTGAAGGTCTGGCCCGCGATAAAGGCACCGTTATTGGTGTTGCTTCAGCTTTCCCGATTACCATTGACCGGCTGGTGCG
>CAZKKW010000155.1:0-5554 GCA_964553335.1 uncultured Hyphomicrobiales bacterium
ATCTTCCCACCGCGTTGGTTGGTGGCAGAACACACCTTCCGCCCACCTTGGTATCATCGCAATATCATGAGCGAGTTTATGGGCCTCATCTATGGTCAATATGATGCCAAGGAAAAAGGTTTCGTGCCGGGCGGTATGAGCCTCCACAACATGATGCTGCCACACGGTCCTGATGCGTTTGGCTATGACAAAGCAACCAAAGCCGATCTAAAACCGGTTAAACTAGATGGTACGATGGCCTTTATGTTTGAGACGCGATACCCTCAACAAGTAACAGAATTTGCCGCTCAAAACGGCAAACTACAAGACGATTATATTGAATGTTGGAACGGCCTAGAACGACGCTTCAACGGCACGCCGGAAGGCATTAAGGACTAGATTTATGAAACTCGCCACCTTAAAAGACCAAACCCGCGATGGCCGTCTTGTTGTCGTCTCTGACGACCTAACCCAGTGCAGCGACGTTCCACACATTGCCCGCACCTTGCAAGCAGCCCTCGATGACTGGGATCATGTCGGCCCGCGTTTAGAGCGGGTGGCAGAAGGAATGCGCACTGGCTCGCAGCCTGTGCAGCGCTTTCATGAAGCCGATGCCGCGTCGCCCTTGCCTCGCGCTTACCAGTGGGCTGATGGTTCGGCTTATGTGAACCATGTAGAACTGGTGCGCAAAGCGCGTGGTGCTGAAATTCCAGCTTCCTTCTGGGAAGATCCGCTGATGTATCAAGGTGGCTCAGACACATTCATCGCCCCCCGCGATCCAATTATCATGGCTGATGAAGCTTACGGCATCGACATGGAAGGCGAAGTCGCTGTGATCGTTGGTGATGTGCCGATGGGTGCCAGCCGCGAAGAGGCAGCAAGTGCCATTCGTCTCGTCATGCTGGTCAACGATGTCTCCCTGCGCGGTCTCATTCCAGCAGAGCTTGGCAAGGGCTTCGGCTTCTTCCAATCAAAACCATCGTCCGCCTTTTCACCCGTCACCGTGACACCCGAAGCACTAGGCGACGCATGGGATGGCGGCAAGCTGCATCTACCCTTGCTCGTCACCTATAACGACCAACCGTTTGGCAAGGCCAATGCGGGCGTGGATATGACATTCGATTTTCCAACCCTCATCGCTCATGCCGCCAAAACGCGTCCCCTATCTGCAGGAACAATCATCGGCTCAGGCACCGTTTCGAACAAGCTAGATGGTGGAGCTGGCAAAGCGATTTCCGAAGGTGGCGTTGGTTATTCCTGCATCGCCGAAATTCGCATGATTGAAACCATCAACAACGGCAAGCCAACCACCGAGTTCATGAAGTTTGGCGATACCGTGCGCATTGAAATGAAAGACAAAGACGGCCATTCAATTTTTGGGGCTATCGAGCAAAAGGTGGAACAACAAAATGGCTAAAGCATTCGCATCACAAGGCGACATGGCGGAAAAAGAGATTTCTTTTACCGAAGTTGGCGAAGGGCTTTATGCCTTCACCGCTGAGGGTGATCCGAACTCTGGCGTTATCATTGGCGATGACAGCGTGATGATCATTGAAGCGCAAGCAACACCCCGCTTAGCGCAAAAGGTGATTGAACATGTGCGCGGTGTGACCGACAAACCCATCAAACATGTGGTGCTCACCCATTATCATGCTGTACGCGTGTTGGGCGCATCTGCTTTCAATGCGTCAGAAATCATCATGTCCGATGCCGCCCGCGCTATGGTGTTAGAACGTGGCCAAGAAGATTGGGACAGCGAGTTCGACCGCTTCCCGCGTCTTTTCCAAGGTCATGAAAGCATTCCGGGCCTGACGTGGCCAACACAGACATTTTCTAAAAGCATGACGATCTATCTCGGCAAGCGCCGTGTTGATTTGATGCATGTGGGCCGTGCCCATACGGCGGGCGACATCGTGGCCTTTGTGCCAGATCAAAACGTGATGTTCACAGGCGATATCGTTGAATATAAATCGGCGTGCTATTGCGGCGACGGTCACTTTGCTGACTGGCCAACCACCCTAGAAGCCATCCGTTCTTATGATGTAGACGCCATCGCACCTGGTCGCGGTGACGCGCTTGTCGGCAAGCAAATGGTCAATGAAGCAATCGACCTCACCAATGATTTCATCCGCTCAACCTACGAACCTATCGCCCGCATTGCGCGCGGTGGTGGCAGCTTGAAAGACGCATGGGATGCGTGTCGTGATGCGTGCGATGATAAGTTCAAAGATTATGCAATCTACGAGCACTGCCTACCCTTCAACGTCGCCCGCGCCTATGACGAAGCACGCGGCCTAGACCACCCGCGCATTTGGACGGCGGAACGCGATAAGGAAATGTGGAACGCGCTTCAAAGCTAACCAATGCTTTGGGAGGAGCAATGGCGAATTATCAATATCAACCGTTTGATTATGTGAAGCCGCCAGAGCTTGACGGCGGTGCTGGCGATACCCTGCCTGTCGCTATTATCGGCGCAGGTCCGATTGGATTGGCCGCTGCGATTGATCTGGCACAGCGCGGCATCAAGGTCACCGTGCTCGATGATAACAACGTCGTCTCCGTCGGCTCCCGCGCTATATGTTGGGCGAAGCATACGCTTGAAATCTTCGACCGCTTAGGCATTGGTGAGCGGATGCTTGATAAAGGCGTGACATGGAAAATCGGACGGCTCTTTCATGGCGAGGATGAGGTCTATAATTTCAACCTACTGCCAGAAGACGGTCACAAATATCCTGCTTTCATCAACCTACAACAATATTACGTTGAGCAATATCTAGCTGAGCGCTGCGCGGACTTTCCTGATCTGATTGACCTTCGTTGGAAGAACAAAGTTGTAGACCATCAAGACGACGGCGATTTGGTTCACCTAACCGTTGAAACGCCCGATGGCGCTTATCCTTTAAGTGTTGAGTATATGCTTGCCTGTGATGGCGCGGGCTCCGCCACACGGCAACGCATGGGACTTTCTTTCAAGGGCGAAACATTCGAAGAGCAATTTCTCATTGCGGACGTTGAGATGGAACAAAGCCCGTTCAACACAGACGAGCCAGAGCGTTGGTTCTGGTTCAAGCCACCTTTCCATAAAGGCCAATCTGCCCTGCTCCACAAACAGCCAGACAATATTTACCGCATAGACCTTCAACTTGGCCCTGACGCGGATACGGAACACGAGAAAACCGAAGCCGCCGTTATGCCTCGCCTCAAGGCTATTTTAGGCGATAAGCCGTTCAAGCTCGATTGGATGAGCGTTTATAAATTCCAATGCGCGAAGCTGAAGCGCATGGTGCATAACCGCGTGATCTTCGTTGGTGATAGCGCACACGTTGTTTCCCCCTTCGGTGCTCGCGGTGGCAATGGCGGCATTCATGATGTTGATAATCTTGGGTGGAAACTGGCAGCTGTATTGGGTGGCGCGGACCAAGACTTGCTTGAAAGTTACAACAGCGAACGCCTTCATGGTGCGAGCGAAAACATTCAAAACTCAAGCCGCGCCACGCGATTTATGACGCCGAAATCGCCGATGGAAATGATGTTCCGCGATGAGGTTTTGAAACTTGCAGGTAAAGAAGACTTCGCCAGAAAGCTCATCAATTCTGGTCGTCTTTCTGTGCCCTGCGCCCTGCCGCTTGATCAAGAAACCCATGTGGAAACACCGCGCAAAATCGGCACCGTCATTGTTGATGCTCCATTATTGAAGGACGACACGGCCTGCCAATTGATTGATTGCATGACGGGCACTCATCAGCTGCTGGTTCTCAAAGAGAACGGCGCGGACCTTTACGATATCCAAGATGGACAATTGGGCACAGCACAACGCCTTGAAGATAGCGCCAAGCTTCTGGCCGACCGTTATGGCGTGAACTGTGCCTATCTCATCCGGCCAGACCGTTATATCGCTGCCATCACAAATGATATCAGCCAAGAAGAACTCAACCACCTCGCCACCCTCGCCCATCACACAGGCGCAACTAATGAGAGAGCCGCATAGCATGACAACTCCTCTCAACGATGATTTCTACGAACGTTTAATGAGCCTGCATGATGGTTTGAGTGATGAACAATCAGCCCGTCTTAATACGCGGTTGGTTCTTTTAATGGCCAACCATATCGGGGCGGGCGAAACACTGGATCAATTGCTTGAAAAAGCTGAGGAGGAGCAAACATGAGCACGATCACCCTTTATGGCTACAAACTTTCCTCTGCCAGCTACCGCGTGCGCATCGCGCTCAACACGGCTGGCATTGACTATGACACGGTCCCTGTAAACCTTTTGACTGGAGAGCAAAAGCACGCAGAACACCTTGCCCGCAACCCGCAAGGCATTGTGCCAGCCCTTGACATTGATGGCCTCATGCTCACCCAATCAACGGCGATCATAGAATATCTCGATGAAACAAGAAATATCGGCTTCATGCCGAAAGATCCTGTTGAGCGCCAACGCCTCCGCGCCCTTGCCAATGCGATTGCTATGGAAATTCAACCCGTCTGCAATTCCGGCCTCGTCGCTCATGTCCAAGAAATTGCCAAGGGTGAGCCAGACCAAGTGCGCGATGATTGGATGCATAAATATATTCGCCAAGGATTGCTTGCATTTGAAACAATGCTTGATCACTCAAACACTGGACGCTTCTGCCATGGTGATAAACCGGGCCTTGCTGATTTCTGCCTCATGCCGCAAATTTTCAACGCCAATCGTTGGGGTGCGAAGATCGACGACATGACACGGATCAACGCCATTGTGGATGCCTGCAACGACCTACCTGCGTTCCAAAAAGCGCATCCCGACCAATGCGCTTAAACTAGCCTGCCTCGCCCGCCAAATCGCGGATGATGGGGCAATCTGGCCGATTATCACCGTTACAGGTTTCGGCCAGATGGCTTAACGTATCGCGCAGGGATTGAAGCTCGCGAATTTTGGCATCCACCGCCTCAATCTTCGTCAAAGCAATCGCCTTCACATCAGCGCTCGCACGGTCTTCATCTTCATAAAGCGAGAACAGCGCACGGCATTCATCAATGCTAAACCCAAGGCTTCGCGCCCGCTGCAAAAACTTCAGACGGTGAATGTCATCGTCACTATAATCACGATACCCATTGCTTGCACGGCTGGGCTTGATCAGCTCAATCTCTTCATAAAACCGAATGGTTTTGGCAGGTAAATTCGTGAGCTCTGCAGCGCGGCCAATGTTCATAGTTTTACCCCTTTAAGTCGCAGCGCATTTGAAACGACGGAGACCGACGACAAGCTCATGGCGGCGGCCGCAATCATGGGCGACAAGAGGACACCCCATATCGGGAATAAGACACCTGCCGCAATGGGCACACCAACCGCGTTATAGATGAAAGCAAAAAACAAGTTTTGCTTGATATTTTTAAGCGTTTGGCGTGACAAGCGCACAAGCTTCAACAGGCCGTTCAAATCTTCATTAAGAAGCGTTACGCCAGCGCTTTCAATGGCTACATCAGCACCCGTGCCAAGGGCAATCCCAATATCAGCACTGGCAAGAGCGGGCGCATCATTGATGCCGTCACCAGCCATTGCAACACGTTTTCCCTTGGCGCGCAGGTCATCGAC
>CAZKKW010000156.1:0-5539 GCA_964553335.1 uncultured Hyphomicrobiales bacterium
ATACCCGTTTCGCCTAATGAACCAAACATGCCATCGACGACGATGTAACAAAAACCAAGGACAAGGGAATAGGCGGCAAGCCGAAATCCACTGTCATTACGGGTGCCACCTAAACCTGCTAAAGCTGCAAACATAAGGATGGCAAACGGCAAAGCGATTGCAGAATAGCTACGCGCAATGCGGGTCGCATAATAAGAAGCGGAACGGGTGGTCACAGCATTGCCCAACAAAGCTTCACGGGCATCTTTTGCGCTCACATCGACTGATTTGGTTGCAATCTCTCGAACGCTATCAGGCGAGAGTAATGTTGACCATATTTGTGGTTCTTCAGCCGCCTTTTCTTCCGGTTGAATTTTCCTTCCCTTTGAAAGGCTCCATTGTTCACCGTCATAGGTTGCCCGCTCAGCGGTCAAGCGTGCACTGATATGTCCTTCCTCATTGGTTTCATAAACGGTTAGCTCATGAAGGAGTGTACCGTCCTCGTTTCCAACACGCGCCCGAATGATGTTGCTGCCATCGCGTGCCCACATCCATGAGCCGACGGCCGCTTCGTTCCTGATTTCTGGAAACGATAAGGCCAGCTTTTCCGCCGTCCAGCTGTTTATGCGATCTCCTGCTTGACTGTATAAAAGGCCAAGCAAAATACCGAGCGGAATGAGCCGAAGCAGAATGACGAATATCCCACATCCTGCCGCGCGTAATATGATTACTTCCTGATTGTTTCCAAGGCTTAAAAAAGCAACCGTCGCCCCGATCAAAATCGCGACTGGAAACAATGTTATTAGGATCTGAGGCGTTCTGAAGATGACATATTCAACAAGTCGCGGGGCACCGCCAAGGGGAATAATGTCGTTTGCTGCTTGGAATAGATCAAGGCTAACACCAAGAATGGCAAGGGCAAACCAAGCCATCAAGAAACGGATGCTGATAAAGCGGGAAAGATAAAAGCTTAGTGTCACGGTGATTGCCGTGCTTTAGATGATTTGTACGGTAATTTACGCCCTATATAGAACATCCAGTCATTGATTGAGGCGATAAATTGATTGAATGGCGAATTGGAGCCTTGGCTGGGTGTTGTGAAAAAAAGCCAAAACCCGCCGGCAATGAAAAAACTACACAAACCCCAAAGGCTAAAGGCTGGGTCTATACGTCCAAGGGCCGCGAGGCCTGCAACGAATTTGATGATGTTATCGTAAGCCGCAAGAATTGCGATTGCGATGACGGCGCGACGCCAAGTTGGCACCCTTTTTCGGTTAATGCCTAAGGGTACAGCCATAAAGGCGACCGCGATCAAGGAAATAGCGCGGATTAAACGGTTGTGAAATTCTGTCGCAAAACGAGGCTCCGCTTCGCCGCCTTGTGCTGGATGCATTCGCTCCCATAACTCAAAGAAAGTTAGCTCGCGATGACTGTCGCCCCGTTCTCGAAAGGGAATATCTTCAATATTAAAGCGCCGCGATATGGGAAGCGTTTCAAATTTAATGGTCTGGCCATCCGGCAAAAACATTTGCCCATCTTCAAGTACTAAATAAAAGCCCGTGTCATCTTTCCTTTGAGCCAAATTTCCACGCCGTGCCGTTGTCACGGTTTCTCCTTGCTCATCATTTCGCAAAAGGAACACGTGATAAAAAAGCCGATTATTAGGGTCAGCTTCTCCCACTGAAAGCGTCATTCCTTTGCCAATATCAAAGAAAGAAGTTTGTTCGACTCTCCCTTGCCATCCAGCCGTCTTGATTTGATAACGGATTTCATGAAAAGCGTAACGGCTGTAGGGCTGTATTGTGCCAAACAGAACAAGGCTAATGAAAACCATTACGATGGAGCAAGCAATGAAGGGAATGCCGATCCGTCTTAATGACCAACCAGAGCCTTCCAAAATATCAATCTCATTAGATTTTGAAAGCGCCCCTAAACTGGCTAGAATTGAAAAGCAAAGAGCCGCAGGTAGCGCAAGGCCGATGTAGTGCGGCACAAGATTGAGCGCGAGGGAAAGAACAAGGCCAACGTCTGCGCCCAAGCCGCTTACCAGATCAAAAAGGCGCAAAATGCGCTCGATCAAAAGGGCACCAAGGGCGACAAGAAGCGCGACACCCATACGAGGGAGCATTTGACGGAGCAAATAGACATCAAGCTGACTGATCTTAAATTTTGCGATGTATCCCATCATATTCCTTCAGTAGCCTCGATCGTCTTGCAACCGCTTAACTTGGGTTATGGTTGCGGAGAAAGGTAACCATATCCGTTTGTTGTTCCAATGTCAGTTTCACCGCCTTGCCAAGGTCTGGTTGTCCAGGCCATCCATCGTCATTTATTTCGATGCCCTGCCATGTTCGTGTGCCAGAATATCGAGGTAAAACGTGAAAATGCACATGAGGGTCAACCATCATGAGCATCAGATAATTGATCTTCTCATAATCAACTGCAGCTTTGAGCATTGTTTCAATGGCCTTTGTGGCCTTTTGAAGGTCACGAAAACCATCTTGATCAATGTCGCTGAATGCAGTGACTGGCTGTTTGCAAGCAAGAACTAAGGCCCCAAGCACAGGCTGTCCCGGTCGCACCATGATACCCCAATGATCAAGTTCGATGACTTTTGTATGGGGCCAGCCAAATTTTTCAAATGTCTCGTTCAGTTTCGCATTCCTGTCATTGTCTTAGAGATTGTGAAAAGCGGAGTGGCGCTAAGGAGTGAAGGTTATTTTCTTCATCAAGTGTACGCTCGGTTACAGAGATAATCCAATCGCTTTTTTCTTTGTGCACTTCAATCATTCGCCATGCTCCAGAATACTGACCATCATGCCGTGATAGGCTGAAGGAGGGTATCCCAAGGACAGGTATCGCATCATGTGATGTATTAATCCATGACAATTCCGCGTGATGAGTGTGGCCATGTAGAACAAGGGCTGGCCTGCGCTTGCCAAGTTCCTGACAGACGGCTTTGTAATCAACCAGTCCTTTACGCCTCGATGTGATGTGTGTTGGTGGGTGATGCATTAAGACGACGGGACAAAGATTTTCTGAATGGGCCTGTGCAATAAGGTCACCCATCGCCTTTATATTTTCCGCTCCAACCTTACCGCTTGCCATAAAGGGAGGGGTCGCAACGGCTGTAGAGACAGCGATCAGACCGATCACACCTTCTTTGCGCAAAATAGGCGCTTGCTCTTTGCCAAGGGACGCATAATCGCCCCACAAAGAGCTCCGTTCCTTCCAGCCACTTGTAAGCGCTTCGTGGTTACCTGGAACAGTGACAACTTTTTCAGCAGTGCCCAGTTTTTGTAGCCAAGCTTGGGCCGCTTTAAACTCTTGGCTTGTACTAAAATTAATAAGGTCGCCGCCCACGGCAATAAGATCAGGCGCGCTGTCGATTAGGTCTTGCTGCAAGAGATCTGCAATGGAGGAAAGATGCCTTTTGCGCTTGCGTACAAGCCAGCTCAGTCCGTTTAGTCCGCATTTTGACAACCACTGAGACCCTTCAGGTAAGCCGAAGGACAAATGAATATCTGATAAATGAGCAAGTCTGGAGCGGTGAGACATATTGACTATTAAGCTAGGTTGGCTTGTCGCATCAAAGAAGGTAGAAGCGATGAGATACCAAAAATGGTATATCAAGAAATGGCAACAATGCATAACAGCAAAATATTACACATATGGTTGGTGGAACGCTGATGCAATTTGTTGTCCTTCGTAACCCATCAAGTTCCAAGAATCGTGCTGGAAAAACCAAGCCTTATCCATCCAATATAAAACCGATCAATTTGACGGGTATTGCTGATTTGCCAGATGTTTTAGCAAGCCTTCACAGAGATGGTGTTAAGTGCATTATCGTTGATGGTGGTGATGGAACTGTGCGGGAGATTTTGACCCATCTGCCCAATATTTATGGGGCTGATTTGCCATCTATTGGAATTTTGCCTCACGGTAATACCAATTTGATTGCACGAAATACAGGCGCGCTCCACAGCCCAGCGTCACTCTCAAAACTCGAAGATTTACCCACCCATGAAGAGGCGGCAATCATGCGGGCCGTGCCGATGCTTCGACTTGATTTTGAAGCAGCAGAACATCCCTCTTTGCGCGGGTTCATGATGGGATGGGGTGCTTTTGCGACCGCGACACGTATGGCCATTGAAGAAAATACATCGACAGGACCTTTTCAGGTTTTAGATGTGTTTTTTAAAACGTTAAAGTCGGCTTTTTTGCAGGGACGAAAGGGCGAGATGCGTCAAGGTGTTCCAGCTGATATCACCATTGAGGGAGAGCCTCGGCCAAAAGGACATCGCTTCCTTGGGCTTGTCACGCCTTTCAAAGGAACATTGGTTGCTGGCCTCAATCCGTTCTGGGGCAAAGGGGACGGGACGATCCGCTGGACGGATGTCCTGGCGCCGGCCCCTCATCTTGTTCCCGCCACCCTCATTGCCATGAAAGGGCGATGCATGAAATGGATGTGGAGGAGAGGTTATCATTCGGGATACGCAGAAATACTCGATCTCGTCATTGATACGCCTTTGGTGCTGGATGGCGAGCTTATACCCATTAATCAAAAACAGAAGATATCAATCACCGCGCGTGAAAAGGTCTATTTCATCTCAATTTAATGATGAACATATCGACAAGTGTCGTGCAGGCTATTACATAATGACCTATGACAAAAATGAACACATCAAATAAAGCTGTAACCGCGAAGCCGGCATCGCTCAACAACCCAATTCGTCGCCGCGTAAAACGTGCTGGCAAGAAGCTTACCCGTTGGATGGCAGGCCATCAATCCAGAGTAAGCTTGGTGCCAGATGAGCCTTTTCTCGATCCGGCCCTTTTCCCATTCTTGGATGAAATAACAGCGAATTGGCAGGATATTGCCGAGGAAACGCAAGAAGTGCTGAAGCATCGTGAGGCGATCCCAGGATTTCAAGAAATCTCGCCGGATCAGTATCGCATCGCTACCGCGAAAAATTGGCGGACATTTATCCTTTTTGGTTTTGGCAAAAAGTTTGAAAAAAACTGCAAGAAGATGCCCAAAACAGCCGAAATGCTGGCCCGCATTCCGAACATACAAATCGCTTGGCTATCGATCCTTGCACCCGGTTATCATATTCCAGCTCATACAGGCGTGACAAAGGGTCTTATCCGAACACACCTTGGACTGATAATTCCCAAAAATGCAGAAAAATGCCGCATACGGGTTGATCAGGAAATTAGATGTTGGAAGCCGGGCGAAATGATTGTTCTTGATGATACCTATGAACATGAAGTTTGGAACGATACAGATGAAGAACGGGTTATCCTTCTTCTGGATTTTGATCGTCCTATGCGCTGGTCGGGTCGGTTGTTGAACTGGGTTTTTCTGCGTTTAATTCGGTTTTCAGCTTTCTATAAAGACCCCTTGCGCAACACGCTCAAATATGAAGATCGGTTTGAATCTGCAACGCGCCGCTCGGATGAAATTATTGAACGGATGAGTGATTCTTCTTGATAGAAAACCATCAACAAAATGAAGCAGCCATCGTTGCATTGCTTGATCAGCCTGCTGATAAAACAA
>CAZKKW010000157.1:0-5513 GCA_964553335.1 uncultured Hyphomicrobiales bacterium
TTGAGCAATTGAAAGGGCGCTAACTTATGTACAAACAGCGTCATGATATTCGAGCTTTTTTAAAGACATGTGATCTTGTTGTTCATGTGGAAATTAATGAAGCCCATGGCTCCACCCCGCGCGAGGCGGGGGCGTGGATGTTGGTGAGTGAAACATCTATCTTTCGCACCATCGGTGGGGGTCAACTTGAAAACATGGCGATAGAAAAAGCTCGCCAACTGCTTGGCTCTCATAGCGATGAGCTTGTTGAAATATCCATCCCACTCGGTCCTGACATCGGCCAATGTTGTGGTGGGAAAGTGGACCTCAGTCTTAAAATTTTAGACCCAACAGCATTGGAAGAATGTGCGGCGGATTTAGAGCAGGAGGCTGATGAGCTGCCGAACGTCTATATCTTCGGCGCTGGTCATGTTGGTAATGCGCTTGCTGAAGTCTTGCTGCTTTTGCCCGTCAATCCCGTGTTGATTGACACAAGATCAGACATGTTAGCGCTTGCTCCAAATCAAATCGAAAAACGCTTAACTGCTATGCCAGAAGCAGAAGTGCGCGGCGCAAAAGCAGGCAGCGCGTTTGTTGTTCTAACCCACGACCATGCGCTTGATTTTTTGATTACCCGCGAAGTGTTGGCGCGCAATGATGTGGCTTATGTCGGCATGATTGGCTCAAAAACCAAACGGACCAGTTTTAACAATTGGGTACGTCGCGAAACTCAAAAAGAAGTCAGTATTGACCGCCTCAACTGCCCGATGGGTAATTCATCATTGAAAGATAAGCGGCCCGAAGTCATCGCCGCACTCGTTGCTGCACAAGTGATTGAGTGTTTGGGCGAATATGCAGAGAAAACAGAGGCAATCCCTGAAATGTTTCCTGCTATGGCGTCCTCTTAATCGACAGAAATTATCTCTCAAAAAGGGGGCACCTCGGTTTTATTCAAGCTGAGAAACAAAAAATTAAAGGTACTCGCAATAATTAGCTCGATATTTGTTTTCTTAAGAAGTCGGTTCATAATTTTATTATATAATTCACTAAAATTATTTTGGTTTGTAGAAACGCCCTCAAAGACTAAGTCTAAGCATGAAGCAACTGATCCCATTTCCCAAAGCAATGAAAACGCTCATTCGGCCTTTCTTCCCAAATCCGTGGGAGCATCCCTGTATGGAATTCCGGTATGGATTATGGGCTGGTGTTTCTTCCATTTTTGGAGAGGATGAGCGGCAACTGGGCGAGCTAAACACGAGCCCTGCAATTTTTGATCGACACGTTGAAGCAGAAACCCGTGCTTGTAAATATGCAGGTTCGCGCAACGGTGAATTGATAAACATCTCCGCACTTCGAACGGCTATGGCGCATTTTTACGAAGCGTGCGCTGTCACAGTTGCGGTTCGTGATTACCATATGGCTCAATTGGGTAAGTCTCCAAATGATCATCCAGGGATATGGGACTTGCACATTATTTCGCGCGCCTCACTGGCGCTCATTGCCTACCGCTATCGCGCGGGGAAATTATCCGCGGATGATAGGCTGCCAAATGACCTTGCGAGCCAATTTAAGTTTGTCACGGGCCTTTTTGTCATAACGCGTGAAATGACGAATGCTGCACATCCAGTGATCAAGACCAACTCACTGGTATCAGCGCAAGAGCTGTACACGTTTGTTGACGACAACGATCACTTTAGATCGGATGCAGGTTTGGTTTGTGCAGGCAGTACGAGTAAAATTATTGAGTTTATGGATTTTGCTATTAAAGGGAGAGGTCATCCAAATAGCAAGAAGTTGGAATTGGATGGAGCAGATGATCATCTGACTTTGTTGAAAAAATTCGTACCAGACTTAGAAAGTTGGTATCGCTATGCTTTGCGTACAGTCGAGCTTGATTGTTTTGTCGAAGCTGAAACCCTGCGCCGCAGGATAAATACGGAACCGCATAATAAAAATAGTGTCCAGCCTGTGTTGGATATTTGCCGTAGCAAGCAGAAGTATTGGTTTGAATTGCTGGGCGATCAAGAACCGGACAGCTCTAAGAGCTTTGAACAGGGCATATTGGATCGGCAAAACGCTATGCTGGAATTATTGAATATGCCACTTGTGAAAAAAATCCCAGACCGTATGAAAACAGCACGTCTCACCGGATAGGCCTGTATGCGCTTACGCTGAGGCACCGACTGCCCTTGTCGGAAAATAAAAAGGTTGAAGCTTTCGAAGAAGTTATTTGATTGAGACTTTAATTCACGTTGTAATTGAGCTCATATGGAAGGAGTATTATGAGCAATTGGCAAAATAAATTCCGCGCTACTGGTTTGGGTTTCGCAGCCCTTGCGCTGGCATCATGCTCTCAAGAGCAACAACCGCCCGTCGACATTCCGCTGAAGGGCAGTGCATCACCTCATTTGTTGATTTTTGCAGGCGATAACAACAAGCAAGATTCTGATTTTTTGGTGACGCTTGATGTTGATCCCAACAGTGAAACAAAGGGCAAGCCCCTTGCAACTACGCCCATAGGCCATAAGGATTCCATGCCGCACCACATGGAATATGCGGCGCCGCCAGCCGGTGAACCGCTTTTCATGAACAGCCATCACAATGAACTGAGCTATATTGTTGATATTTCTGATCCCAAGTCATCGCAAATCAAAAAAACCTTTAAATCGCCCGGGCCATTGCGCTTCCCGCACGACTATAGCCGGACCGTTAAAGGGACAAGGTTGGTCGGTTTTTTGCGCAGCGACGGGCCAAGCCCCGATGTGGAAGAAAAAACCAGCCCTGGCGGACATGGTGGTATCGCCGAATACACAATTGACGGCGAACTCATTCGGTCTACTTCTGCTGCTGTATCTGGTTTGAAAAAGGCTGTTCGCCCTTATGCCTTTGCTCAATTGCCTGAAAAAGATCGTTTCTTGGTAACCAGCGCACCGATGCACGAAACCTCTTGGGCTGATGTTGTGCAAATTTATAGCTATTCAGACTTTTCGCTTTTGCACACGCTGGACTTGCCCGTTGGCAAACTAGAAGATGGCACCGTGTTGGAAGGTTCGCAAGCTGCTGGTTTTGGCCCGCGCATATTGGATGATGGGTCGATTTTTCTAAACACCTATGGGTGTGCGTTTTATCATCTCACCGAAATTGAGACAGACGCGCCCAAACTATCAATGGTGCACGCGCTACAAACCAAGGCAACCAACAACCCTAAACATATTCGTGGCGCTTGTGGTGTGCCAGTGCGCGCTGGAAAATATTGGATACAGCCGGTTGGAAAACTCAACGCCGTGGTGGTGTTGGATATTTCAAATCCATCAAACCCACGCGAAGTTTTCCGCTTGAAGACGCCAAGCTTCTTTAGTCCACATTGGCTTGCGAAAGAACCAAAGGGTAACCGCTTCATTCTCGGTGCGGAGCTTGGTGGTGAAGAAGGCTTCTTCATGCTGCGCTTTGATGAAGAAAAAGGGCAGCTTGCCTTTGACGTTGATTTTAATGGCACCAGAGATGGTATTTTTTATGATACCGATTACACAGGTTACATCTCTTTGAGCAGACCAGAATGGCCGCATGGCAAAACGGGCACGGCGTGGGGTCATGCTGCGCTATTCTTGGATTAAAGCTTCTTGTGATCGCGATACCATTGGACGGTATTTTCAAAACCCTCTGGTAGAGCGATGCGGGCTTGCCAAATTTCATGGGGCAATTGCGCACTCTCATTTGATGACCAATCCTCGTGCAGAACTTCAGCTGTTTTATATGAGGTGAGCATCACAGCCGACCTTGTGATTGCTGCTTGAAGATCTCCAAAGCGACCGAGAACCTTGGTGATGAATGGCGGCACATGAAAGGGGCGCGCTTTTTGTCCGCATGTTAGGCATGCAGCCTCTATGATCTCTTGCCACAGATAGCCATCGTATCTTTCATCGCTCACCTCATAGGTTCCTTGAAGCGAACCCTTTTGGAAAAGGTGCAATGCTGAGCGTCCAATTGCTTCAGCCACATCTGTGACATGCACCAAACAAACGCGTGCTTTCTTGCCATTGAGTGCTGGCTGAAACGGCAAGCGGGTTGCCTTAAAAAGCGGGAGAGTCTCTTCATCGCCTGGGCCATAAATTGCGGAGGGGCGAAGGATAATTGGTTGATCGATGTGTTCAAGAACAACTTTTTCAGCCGCCGCTTTTGAAGACGAATAAGGCGAGAAGGTTGGTTCTCTAGCTGCCATTGATGAGACAAAGATAAAACCAGCCTTAGCGTTGTGGGCATTGAAAACGTCAATAAGATTTCGTGTGCCATCAACATTGGATTTTTCAAAATCGATTGGTCGTCTTGCCTTGATGAGGCCCGCCATATGAACGATCACATCGGCACCATCAACCAGCCGAGCTAAAGCCTCTTTGTCTGAGAGACTTCCCTTTATTACGTCCAGTTTTTCGGTTTGTTCTGCAGGCAGTCCCCAGTCAACCTTTTCAGGCTGGCGCACAAGCAGTTTTAGTTTTGACCCTTGGTCTAGAAAATGCTGGATCACATGCCTTCCAAGAAAGCCTGTACCACCAGTTATCGCGATCACGGGCTTCATTGCGTGGAATTTCCTTCTAAGCACAAGGGTCTCAATGCAGAACACTTAAAGTGAGGGGGCACGCTTGTCTAGTTGTTGAAATTCGTCAAAAAGAGCGCGGCAAATCGAGAATGTGCTCCGCCACATAAGAAAGAATTAGATTGGTCGAGATAGGGGCGACTTGATAAAGGCGGGTCTCGCGAAACTTGCGTTCAACATCATATTCAGCAGCAAATCCAAATCCGCCATGAAACTGGATACATGCATTAGCCGCTTCCCATGATGCATCGGCTGCAAGCAGTTTCGCCATATTCGCCTGAGCGCCGCAGTCTTCGTTGGCATCAAATCTTCTGCAAGCATCAAAGCGCATGAGGTTGGCCGCTTCCGTATTCACATAAGCGCGGGCGATGGGAAACTGGACACCTTGGTTTTGTCCAATCGGGCGATCAAATACGATGCGCTCTTTGGTATATTTTGAAACTTTCTCAATGAACCAATAAGCATCCCCAATACATTCAGCCGCAATCAACGTTCTTTCCGCATTAAGCCCGTCGAGAATATAGCGGAACCCTTTGCCTTCTTCGCCAATGAGATTTTCAGCGGGAATTTCTAAATTGTCAAAGAACAGTTCATTGGTTTCATGGTTGACCATATTGCGGATTGGTTTGACCGCCATGCCGTTGCCAATCGCATCACGCAAGTCGACGATAAAGACTGACAAGCCGTCGGATTTTTTCTTCACTTGATCAAGCGGCGTCGTACGGGCAAGTAAGATCATCAAATCAGAATGCTGGACGCGGCTAATCCAAACTTTCTGTCCGTTGATTACGTATTTGTCGCCTTGTCTAACAGCCGTTGTTTTCAGTTTTGTGGTGTCCGTGCCTGTTGTTGGTTCGGTGACAGCCATGGACTGAAGGCGCAATTCGCCTGACGCGATTTTGGGCAGGTACTTTGCCTTTTGCGCATCAGACCCATGCCGCAG
>CAZKKW010000158.1:0-5485 GCA_964553335.1 uncultured Hyphomicrobiales bacterium
ATCTTCTCTGCACTAACAGCAGCACCTTCTGCGATTGCATATAACGAAGTTTACAACGCTATCCAGTCTGGCGTTATTGCTGGTTTTGAAAACGAAGCTGCAAGTATCCAGAACCTTAAGTTCTACGAAGTTGCCCCATACGTAACATTGACACGTCACACAATTACGGTTCGTCCAATCGTGATGAGTGGTAAAACATTCCGCAAACTTCCAGAAGCCTTGCAAGTAGCTGTTTCAAAAGCTGCCAAAGAAGCTGGCGCATTTGGACGTGAATTGGAATCTCGTGAAGATGGTATCAAACTGCAAGAGATGATCGACGCTGGTCAAATCACAGTTCAAGAGTTTGAAAATCGTGAAACGCTTCTTGAGATGGTTCAATCAGTTCAAAACGATTATGCATCTGAATTGAATGCATCTGATCTATTGGCTGCAATCCGCGGTAAATAATCTAAACGCACATGCGTTATGGGTATCGGCAGGCTTCCTTGCCGATACCTAATTTTTTGTCGTCGTACAAAATACAATAAGGTCTGAGGTTACGGGGAGGCTGCATCATGGTTGGGAACGCACTCGAAAAACTTTGCCAAGTTTTGAGGTTCTTAGTGGGCTTTTTGATGATGGCCCTTGCTGTGCCAGTCGGTATGCAGGTTCTCTCTCGATACACAGGCATCATTCCTGTTTATCTATGGACTGAAGAGCTTGCTACTTTCATTTTTGTGTGGGTGGTTATGCTTGGTTCGATGATCGCCGTTTGGGAAGGAACACACTTTGATGTGCGCGTTCTTCCAGACGCAAAAAGCCCGCTGGGCGCCTTGCTACAAAATGGCATTGTTTTTGTTCTGCTGATCACGTTTGCTCTCTTATTTGCTTGGTACGGCATTGAATATGCGAAGTTTGGATACATTCAAAACTCGGTGATGATGCGTGCCAATTTGGCAATCACTTATGTGTCTGTACCTATTGCGGGTTTCATATGGATGCTGTTTGGCGGCTATCGCTTTTATGAAACATTTAAAACTTATAAAGCTGCGAAAGGCGCGGTCGCATGATCCTTACAACAGGCATTGCCTGCGCAATCTTAGTCGGCGGTTTTTTATTATTGGTGTTGGCACGTGTGCCAGTTGCTTTTGCGCTAGGCATTGCGATTATCCCAATTGTCGTTTTGGACATTCGCTTAACACCGTTCATCATTCTTGACCGGATGTTCCAATCTTATAATTCTTTCATCCTGTTGGCCGTGCCGTTCTTCCTGCTTGCCGCCAATTTGATGAACTCTGGTAAAATCACCGATAAGTTGATCGAGCTTGCACGTGTTCTAACGGGCTGGATGCCGGGTGGCCTTGGACACGTCAATGTGGCTGTGTCTATGTTGTTTGCTGGTATCTCTGGCTCATCCACGGCGGATGCAGCTGGGTGCGGTAAAATCTTGATCCCTGCAATGATTAAAGAGGGCTACGATTCTAGATTTGCTGTTGCTGTTACTGCCTGTTCGTCTGTGATGGGTGTGATCATTCCACCAAGCATCTTGATGGTTGTTTGGGGCGGGGTGATGCAGGTATCAGTTGGTGCCTTGTTCCTTGCGGGCGCAGTCCCCGGTTTGATGATCGGCCTTACCTTGATGTCTACCGTTTATGTTTTTGCCAAAGTCTATGATTATCCAATCGCGGGTAAACCTAATTTTCCAGAATTCATCGATACCTTTAAAGGGGCAGCGCTTGCCATCCTCACACCGGTCCTTGTTATTGGCGGAATTGTTGGTGGACTGGTGACGCCGACCGAGAGCGCGATCATTGCGGCCGCTTATGCGTTGTTCCTTGGTGTGTTTGTGTATCGCACGGTGAGCTTTAGTCAGCTTGGCGGGATTTTTTATGAAACGGGGCGTTTTGCTTCAATCTCATTGTTTGCCATTGGTACAGCGTCTGCTTTCGGTTGGATGTTGTCGTTCTACAATGTGCCACGTTTGATCGTTGAGTTGCTCACAAGCTACGAATTTGGAACATTTGGCACTGCTTTAGTCATTGCGGCCTTGTTCTTGTTCTTTGGATTGTTCATTGACGCGATCCCGACAATCATCATTCTTGGAACGGTTTTATTGCCGGTGGCAGGCGCTGCCGATATTCACCCTGTTGTGTTTGCGATCATCGGTATTGTGTCATTGGCATTTGGACTGGTGACACCACCTTATGGGCTGTGCTTATTGATCTCGGCGGCGATTGCTGGCTTGAACGTGGTCAAGGTGTTATCAACTGTTGTGATTATTCTCATTCCAATGTTGTTTATCTTGCTTTTGATCATCCTCTTTCCAGAGATTGTTTTATGGTTGCCAAGCACGTTGATGCCAGATTCATTTAGGTAGCGATTGAGTAGTACGTAGTGATGTCTAAGAACCAAGCAAATAAACTCGATCTTCTTGCGATTGGCGAAGCGATGGCGGAGCTGCGCAATGGAGCGGCGGCTGGTTCTAGAGCCGACTTCAAAGTCGGGTTTGCAGGCGATACTTATAACACGGCGGTTTATTGCAAAAGGTCTATGGGCGAAGGGGCGAAGGTTGGTTTCTTCACTCGTGTTGGTCAGGATCCGCTTTCAGCTGAATTTGTTGTAAGAGCGCAAGAAGAGGGGCTCGATCCTTCTTTCATCGCCCATGATGGGGATCATCTCATCGGCATCTATTCTGTCACCACAGATAGCACTGGCGAACGCAGTTTTTCGTACTGGCGGGATAATTCTGCGGCACGGCAGTTGTTTTCCCATGATGAAGCAAGCCAGCATTTGCCAGACGCACGCATCTATTATTTGTCCGGCATTACGCTTGCGATTTTAAGCCCGTCGGCACGCCGTCGTGTGATGGATCACTTGAAACATTTGGCTGAGACTACAGATGCAATGATTGCGTTTGATTCAAACTATCGTCCCAAGCTTTGGGAAAACCAATCGGTCGCGCGGCAAACCATCAGCGAAATGTGGGATATTGCCAATATCGCCTTGCCGTCTATCGATGACGAAATGGACCTTTACGATGATACAGACGAAGACGCTGTAATCGCTCGTTTTGCTCGCAATGAATGGCGTGCTTGTGCCATCAAGCGCGGGGTGAGAGGTCCGGTGTCGCCACATCTTTCAATTGACCTACACCCGAAATTTGAGCCAGCGTCCAAGGTGATTGATACCACGGCTGCTGGCGATAGTTTTAATGGCGGATATCTTACAGCCCTGTTGCAGGGGGAGGATGAGACAAGCTGCTTGCAAAAGGGGCACGCATTGGCCTCCCGCGTTGTCGGTCATTCAGGTGCGATTATCCGCGAAAGTAAATAATCAGTCGGTTGATGAGTTCGTGTTGCGCGACATCAAGCCGGTGCACTTTTCATCCCACATTTAAGCTTGAACCTTTATGTCATTAGCGCTATTGCGCCAGACAGTCCGCTTAAAACCATTTTATGTAGTGAGGCTGCAAAGGGGCGGCGAGGTAGGTAGGATGACCAATCATCTTTTTGATGGGCTTTTGAGCCATAAACAAAGTGACGCTTTGCTGGCGCGTATGCCGGATGGGCGAGCTTATTCCTATGGCACGGCTTTGGAGGTTTCTGCTCGCTTTGCCAATGTGTTGGTTAGCTGCGGCGTTAAGGCTGGTGACCGTGTTGCTGTGCAAGTGCCAAAGTCGATTGAAGCGGTGATGTTATATCTGGCCTGTGTCAGGGTAGGCGCTGTTTTCTTGCCCCTCAACACGGCTTACACGGCAGATGAAGTTGAATACTTCTTGTCGGACGCGGAGCCGTCATTGTTCATCTGTGATCCAAACAAACGGGATGCTTTTGATCAATTGGTGAAGGCGCGTAACATCGCAATCGAAACGCTGGGCGTTTTAACAACCGATGGAAAAAGCGCTGGTTCCTTTAGCGACAAAGCGATGGAGGCGGGTGCGACGTTCCAAAATGCTGAATGTGGTGCAGATAGCCTAGCTGCTATCCTCTATACCTCTGGCACCACGGGCCGCTCTAAAGGCGCGATGATGAGCCATGACAACTTGCTTTCAAATGCGAAGTCATTGGTTGAGCTTTGGCAGTTTTCGTCAAGCGACGTGCTTCTCCATGCCTTGCCGATTTTTCACACGCACGGCCTGTTTGTCGCAATCAATGTGACGCTTTTGGCGGGATCATCCATGTTGTTCTTGCCAGCCTTCAATAATGATGAGGTGATTGCGCAACTACCAGATGCAACCGCCATGATGGGCGTGCCGACATTTTACACCAGACTGCTGGATGATATCCGCTTTACGAAAGAACTGGTTGAGCACATGCGCGTGTTTATCTCCGGCAGCGCGCCTTTGTTGGCTGAAACTCATCAATCATTTGAGCGCCTAACGGGGCAGCGGATTTTGGAACGCTACGGCATGACGGAAACCAATATGATCACCTCCAACCCTTATGATGGTGAGCGTAAAGCGGGCACCGTTGGATTTGCCTTGCCGCGTGTGGAGATGAAGGTTTGTGATGCTGAGAGCGGAAAGCAGATTGCAGACGGAGAGATCGGCAGCATCGAGCTCAGAGGTCCGAATGTCTTTTCTGGTTATTGGCGCATGCCTGAAAAGACGGCTGAAGAATTTCGCGAAGATGGTTTCTTTATCACGGGTGATCTCGGTGTGATTGATGAAGATGGCTATTTGAAAATCGTTGGCCGAAACAAAGACCTGATCATTTCGGGCGGCTATAATATTTATCCAAAAGAGATCGAATTGCTGTTGGATGAGCAAGAGGGTGTTTTAGAATCCGCCGTGATCGGGGTGCCTCATCCAGACTTTGGCGAAGGCGTTTTTGGGTTATTGGTCGCGAAAGAGGGAGCTTTGGATTGCGACGCTATTTTGAGAGCAATCAGCAGTAAAATTGCGCGGTTCAAACAACCTAAAAAACTAGTGGTTGTTGACGAATTGCCGCGCAATACCATGGGCAAGGTGCAAAAGAATATTCTGCGTGAACGCTATAAGAACGCGTTTTCTTCAGGTGAATAAAAGCATAAGTGCGGGGTTAGTGCACTTATGCATTGGATAGCCTTAGCTCTTAGATTGCGACTTTTCAAACAACTCTTTGCCAAGTTTGTTGACGCCTGCAAGGTCGACTTTTCCGGTCCCTAACATCGGAATGGTATCCACGCTAATAGCTGTTTTCGGGATCATGATATCGGCAACACCTTGCGCCTTTGCGAAGGTTGCAAGCTTCTTCATGTTGACGTCTTTTTCTTCGGTCAAAAGCACCACTTGCTCACCTTTTTTGTCATGCGGCAAGGCAACGGCTGCGACAATCATTTCTGGCCAGCATTCACCAACCAAGGCCTCGACGGCTGCAAGTGACACCATCTCGCCACCAATCTTCGCAAACCGTTTGGCACGGCCTTTGATGGTGATGTAACCAGCGTCATCAATGGTCACGATGTCGCCTGTATCATGCCAACCGTCTTCTGGTGGTTGGATGATGTTTGGAAGGTCAACTTTGAG
>CAZKKW010000159.1:0-5336 GCA_964553335.1 uncultured Hyphomicrobiales bacterium
ATCACGTGGAATTGGTCACCGTTGACCATCACCTCAGGGATAAGTGGGCGCGTGTTATAGGTGCCTGCTTGCACCGCGCCATACGCACCGGCTGACATCACCGCAAACAAATCACCCGCTTCCGGTTTTGGCATATTGCGCCCAAGGGCCAGATAATCACCCGTTTCACAAACAGGGCCAACAATATCTGCCTCAATCCATTCAGCATTTTGCGATGGCTCTGCAACGGGCATCACATCATGATAGGCTTCATAAAGCGTTGGGCGAATGAGATCATTCATCGCTGCATTGCCGATAATGAAAGTCTTGCCCTCACCTTCTTTCACATAGATCACCTCACCAACCAAAATACCAGCATTGCCAGCAATCAATCGACCAGGTTCAAAGACGACCTGACAATCAAGCTCATCAATGTGAGAGCGCACAATTTTAGCGTAAGCACTTGGCTCAGGCGGCGGCGTGTTGTTTTGCTTATAAGGAATACCAAGCCCACCACCAACATCCACATGATCAATGGTGTGGCCATTTGCGCGCAATGTTTTGATCAATTGGGCAAGCAATGCAAATGCGTCATCAAACGGCTGTAAATCCGTAATTTGGCTGCCAATATGCATATCAATGCCAGTCGCCTTCACACCCGGCAGCTCTTTCGCCAAAGCATAAATGCGTTCCGCATCCTTCCACGGAATACCAAACTTATTCTCAGACTTGCCCGTTGAAATTTTCGCGTGTGTCTTCGCATCAACATCAGGATTGATACGAAAAGAGACATGCGCTTGCTTGCCCAGTTCACTTGCTACACGGCTTAAAGCGTGAAGTTCAGGTTCTGATTCAACATTGATGCATAAAATACCAGCATTCACCGCAGCCGCTAATTCTTCATCTGTTTTACCAACGCCTGAAAACATAATTTTCTCAGGAGGGATGCCCGCCTTCAACGCACGACTAAGTTCGCCAATCGACACAACATCTGCACCACACCCAAGTTTTGCAAGCGTGGTCAATACAGCCTGATTGGAATTTGCCTTCATTGCATAACAAACAACCGTATCAACCCCATCAAACGCGCTTTTAAACACTTTATAATGACGCTCAAAAGTTGCCGTAGAATAGCAATAAAACGGCGTTCCAACAGCCTCAGCAATTGCTGGCAAGGGCACGTCTTCGGCGTGTAAAACGCCATTTTTGTAACTAAAATGATGCATGAAGCTGTGGTCTTATTGCTAAAGCAGGAAATCTAAGAGAAAACCGCGTTTTTCTTTGCTTTTGGAAAGAGGCTCTTGCTCATCGACTTGCCCATCAATCGTTTCAGCCGCAGCAGGCGCTTCAAGCGCTACGCGGTTATTTTTCTTAGGAACGGCCAGTTCATTAAGGGTCGGTTTCACACCACACCCAACCAGAAAAGCGGCTGCAACCAGACACAAAACGCCAGATTTAAAACCAGATTTTTGTATTGAATGACCCATCTCAGACCCTGTTATCAAAACCATATTAAATTTATTCGGCTTTTTTTGCCTCTTGGTCAAGGGTTTCGCTCCAACGCTTTGCTTCGCGGGCAACATTTTCGGGCGATGTGCCGCCAAACGCTTTGCGGCTCGCCACCGATTTTTCAACCGTTAGCACATCAAATATACCATCTGTCAGTCGCGGTTCCACGCTCTGCATCTGCTCTAAAGTGAGACCATCAAGCCCCACACCCTCGCCTTCAGCAAGCGCAACAATTGCACCCGTTACATGGTGAGCATCGCGGAAGGGCAGACCTAACTCACGCACCAACCAATCAGCAAGGTCTGTTGCGGTGGAATAGCCGTGCCCTGCAGCTTCGCCTAATTTTTCAAGGTTCGGCTTCATATCACCAACCATGCCAGTCATTGCAGCAATGACGAGAGACAGATTTTCGAGAGCATCAAAGGTTTGCTCTTTGTCTTCTTGCATGTCCTTAGAATAGGCAAGAGGCAGACCCTTCATCACAATCATCAGCGCGTTCATGGCGCCAATAATGCGGCCGGCTTTTGCCCGCACCAATTCGGCTGCATCAGGGTTGCGCTTTTGCGGCATAATCGACGAACCCGTCGAAAAAGCATCTGACAATGTCACAAACCCAAACTGCGCAGAGCACCAAATCACCAGTTCTTCAGCAAAGCGAGACAGGTGAATGGACGTGATTGAAGCTGCCGCCAAGGCTTCAAGCGCAAAATCACGATCAGACACACCATCAAGCGAATTGGCTGTTGGGCGATCAAACCCGAGCGCTTCAGCGGTGCGGTCACGATCAATTGGAAAAGGTGTACCCGCAAGGGCTGCACTACCAAGCGGGCACTCATTCAACCGCTTGCGTGCATCTTGAAAACGACCACGATCACGACCAATCATTTCCACATAAGCCATCATATGATGGCCGAGTGTCACAGGTTGCGCCGTTTGCAAATGGGTAAAGCCCGGCATAACGCTCGCTGTATGTTCTTTGGCGACGCCAACAAAGGCCAACTGCAAATCACGCAATTGGCCGTCAATCACGTCAATTGTGTCGCGTACCCATAGTTTAAAGTCGGTTGCCACCTGATCATTGCGCGAGCGCGCGGTGTGTAATCTACCAGCTGCATCACCGATCAAATCTCGCAACCGCGCTTCCACATTCATATGAATATCTTCAAGGGCGCGGGAAAAAGCAAATCCGCCGCTCTCAATTTCTGACGAAATTGTGTTGAGACCTTCGATAATTTTATCGCCATCTTCCTTGGAAATTATGCCGCAATGGACCAACATAGAACAATGGGCTTTTGAACCGCGAATATCTTGGGCCGCCAATTTCTGATCAAAGTCGATGGAAGCATTAATTTCTTCCATGATAGCATCAGGGCCTTTCGCGAATCGACCGCCCCACATCTTGTTACCTGAACTATTTTGTGTCATGTGCGACCTCGAAACGTAAAACTTGAAGGAATGCCCTATGGCTGATCAGCCAAAAAAACGCGGATTAATTTTCTTTGCACTCGCCCTCATTTTAGGTGTGGGCGTTGGTGTCGTCACCGTATACGTGAATGGTGGCTTTGATGGCAATGCTTCAAGTGAGACAAAATTAGCCGAAGCGCAAGCTGCCTGCCAAATGAGCGAGGCTCAACGCGCCGCTCTTGACGCAGCTGCAGTCGGCGATTTGGCCGCCATGCGCATTGCAGATAAGCCCGTACCATTAACAGATATTGGCTTTCAAATGCCTGATGGAGCAGCAAAGAAATTTACCGATCTCAACAAAGTACTCGTCTTAAACCTTTGGGCCACATGGTGTGGACCATGCCGGGAAGAAATGCCGGACCTTGCCAATATTCAAACAGAATATGGCAACGACGATTTTGAAGTCTTCGCGCTTAATGTCGACAGAAATGGCGGCGACAAACCGCAAAAGTTCCTTGAAAGCATAAACGCAACGGCACTAAACCTTTATTTGGACCCTGCCAATAAATCATTCCAAAACTTCCGCTCAAAAGGCCTTGTTTTCGGTCTGCCGACAACAATGATTGTTGACCCAAAAGGCTGCGTGCAAGGCGTTTTAGCTGGCATTGCACATTGGGGCTCGGATGATGCGAAGAATTTGGTAGAGGTGTCGATTAAGACATTAGGCGGGAAGACATAAACTCAGGTTTTCAATTGAAGCGCATTATTCACAAATCACTTATTGCCTTCTCTTTGCTTGTCATCGTCACAAGCGCTCCGATCACAACTGATGCGCAACAGCGTCGCTATAGTGAGCCTGAAATCCATGCCTTCGCCATGGCGCAACTAAACGCCTTTCAAGAGGCATCTTTCCGAAACGACCGCGAATATTGTGGATTGATCGGCTTGAACAAAGACGGCATTCTAACCGCCACACCAGCGCGGCAAGGTGATGTCAATGGATGCCGACTGAAACGAAAGCCTTGGCGTTTTAAAACCATTGCGACCTATCACACCCACGGCGCTTTCAACCGTCGCGCGGACACAGAAGTACCGTCAATTTCAGATTTAAAACATGATTTCAAACAACGGGTAAATGGCTATATAGCAACACCCGGGGGGCGAGTTTGGTTCAACGACAGCAGTCAACGCATCTCAACTCTATTGTGCCAACAAGGGTGTTTGCAAACTGATCCTAATTATTTTGATTGCCCAACAACCACCCCACGGCAAAGCTACACCATCGATGATTTGAAATGGCGCGCGCGCAACGTCAATGAACCTTGTTAAGGTGAAGTGCCCTAAACAGAGCGATCAACAAGCGATCCTGTGCCATCAAGCGGTGGGGCTGCAATTTCAGCAGCCGCCACAGCAAGTGCATCTTTGCTTCCTTGCAAGGATTGAATAAGGCCGACTGCCGTTTGGGTATCAATTTCCGCAATACGGGCCGCTACTGCTTGACCTGCTTCGACATTTCCTCTCGCGGATACAAAACTTGCAACCGCATCTACTGATACTGACATAACGCAACTCCATCAGGGGAAACGTCAGATTATCAGCCAAAGTTTAAAATTTCTTACGCCAATTGATTAAGATTGTCTGGGTTTTGAACACCCTGAAATGGCAAGCGGATTGTCCATCATGGCGGCACTATCTGCCTGATCAATCTGGGGTGTTCCGCTAAATCCATCAAAAAGCCGCTGGATAAAGCTTTCATCCAAGCCATCAGCAATGAAAACAATCTTTGTCACACGCTCATCATCCGGCCAGTTATCCAAAACTCTGGGCGGGTGGAAGATGGATTGAACGCCGTGAATTAAAACAGGCTGTTCGCTATGTTCTGCTACATGGATCAAGCCTTTAACCCGTAGTAATTTAGGACCGTGCTGGGCGGCAAGCAAATCAAGAAACGCTCTCAATGCCTCGTGTTCTATCGGCTTTTCACGCACCAGCGAGAAGGAACGGATGGTTTCCCCGTGGCGATTTTGGTCATGGTCATGGGCATGATGATGGTGATGGTGATCATGGCTAATACCGCCAAACCATGCTTGAACAGATTCACCCTTTTCACCCATCTCAAAAAGCCCCGTATTCAACTGCTGAACCAGTTCGGCCTCAGAAACATCGGCAACGTCGCGTGGCGCGATGTTGGGATTAAGTTGCAAGATTGCCGATTTAAGCGCGGTCGTATCCGTTGCCATATCGATCTTCGAAATCAACAACTGATCAGCGACAGCCACTTGTTTGCGGGCTTCTTCATACTCATCAAGCGTCGCCACACCATTGACCGCATCAACCAGCGTCACCACCGAACCAAGCGAAAGGCGCTGCGAGAGCAAGGGATGAGCCATCACTGCCTGTATCACCGGCACTGGGTCTGCAAGGCCTGTGGTTTCAATCACAAT
>CAZKKW010000160.1:0-5308 GCA_964553335.1 uncultured Hyphomicrobiales bacterium
CATCACAATCAGCGCCATCTCGTGATCATATAAAATGATTTCAGGTACCAGTTGCGGGGCAACATTGGCTTCTCTGCTCAAAGCTTGATATTCGAAATAGGCGCGCGATAAAGGCAGCGGCCAGCTTTCACCGACCAAACGCACATAGGGTAAGGCTTGTTTGGCAATGACGGATTTATCGCCGTTTTTGACAATAAAAACCAAGTTGAGATTGCCGTCTCCGACTTCTTCAGCACTCCAATTTTCAGCTGATCCACCAAGTAAATCGCTGACTTTGTCGTTGTCGGCCAAATAAGCAGCCACAGTTTGTGTTGTCAGGGCGCTGTAATTTGTTGGTGCTTGGTAAGCCATTTTATTGGTTCTATCGTTCAAGTTTTTCGGTCGATGGTTCTTAGCAGTCCTAAATTTAAACCGCTACACGTTGAAATTAATTTGATGTTTCGTGACCGGTTTCTACCACACATTTTCGTTGGTTGACGTTGAAAAGGCAACATAGCAAAATGTTGATGATTTGGAATGGAACATTGAAGGTCGGGGAGACATTCACACGATGACAATCTCTATAAAGACAATTGGGCTTAGTGCCCTTTTTAGTGCTGGTCTTGCTGTTAGCATGAGTAGTGGTGCTGTTGCAGCTGATGCTGTAGCGGGTGAGAAAATCTTTAAGCGCTGTAAGGCCTGCCATGTGGTTGGCCCTGAGGCTAAAAACAAAAACGGTCCTCAGTTAAACGGTATTGTTGGCCGTCACGCGGGTATCTCTGCTGGCTTTAAATACGGCACAGGCATTGTTGAAGCGCGCGGCGAGGTGGGCGACGATGCAGATGGTGACGGATATCTTGATGTGCCTGAAGGTTCAACGGGCCTTGTTTGGACCGAAGAAGCTCTTCTCGGCTATCTTCTTAATCCAAAGAAATACCTGGTTGAAGTAACAGGCAATAAGAACGCAAAAGCGCGTATGGCCCTTCGTCTTAGGAAAGAAGACCAGCGTGCCAATGTGATTGCTTATTTGAAGACAATTGGCCTTGATGGAAATCCAACTGCGGCTGAATAATTGATAGGCATCTGTCTTAAATATTGGAAAGGCCGTGAGATATCTCGCGGCCTTTTTGTTTGTGCAAGTGGGATTTCTAGTCGCCCGTTGGTCTTTGTGAACCTGAAACCATCTTATAGATGTGCACCATAAAGGCTGTCGCAAACAGAGGCGTTAAAAGGTTCAAAAAGGGAATGGCCAAAAAGCCAGCGATAATGAGGCCGGACAAAAACACGGTGGTTGAATGCTTGCGGCGAAGCTCTTTCGCGTCTTTTGGCGGCATAAAACGCATAGCCACCATCTCGAAATATTCACGGCCCAATAAATAACCGTTGGCGATAAAGAAGACGGGTAGACCAAGGCCAAACACGAAGACCAGCAAGAGCGCTACCAAGTTCACGGCAACAACTAGGGCTACAAATTGGATGGTGAGGCCGAGCGACTTAAGCAACGGCATCGCCGTTCCGTGTTCGTCTTGCGGGTAATGACGCGCTTCTACTTTTTCGGCGATCTCATCCAAGAAGATACCGGCAAACAGTGAGGTGACAGGCGCGATGAAAAAACCAAGCCCAACCAGCAAGCCAGCGCCTGCCGCCCAGGCAATTGCCGTTTCTAACCATGGATAAGGAATAACGAGGAAAAAGGTGAGCGCTGCCTGCACGCCAACCCACAAAAGAACGAGCATAAGCAGGGTAAGACCGAGCGCCTTCCAGAAGACGGATCTGAATGGTTTTGAGAAAATCTGATTAAATGCAAGCGTTGCGGCGTGAAACATGTAGGCCTTTTCCCTGTTTTTGTGTTGTGTGCTTGAAGTAAGTCTCTATTTGTGTTTGTGCAAGCATGCAGCGTGATAATTGTGATGCTGCCAAGGATGAAGTGGACCAAAAATGACTGATAAAAAGTTTGACGTTCTGGGTATTGGGAACGCAATTGTGGATGTTCTGGCGAAGGTTGATGACGATTTTCTCGCCACCCATAACCTCGACAAAGGGGCGATGATGCTAATTGATGCAGAACGCGCGCTTTACCTAAGTGGCAATATTGAAGGCGCGCAGGTACGTTCTGGTGGCTCTGCGGGCAACACAATTGCAGGCCTTGCAGAACTTGGTGCATCAACGGCATTTTTCGGCAAACTTGCTGATGATGAAATGGGTAAGCAATACCGTGCGGACATGGTGGATGCTGGTGTACATTTCCCAACCGAAACGCTGAGCGAGCAAGAGCCGACCGCGCGTTCAATCATCGTGATCACTCCAGATGGCGAGCGTACAATGAACACCTTCCTTGGTGCTTGTACGGAAATTGGCCCTGAAGATATGGACAAAGACGTGGTTGAGGCATCGCAAGTAATTTATTTCGAAGGCTATCTTTGGGACCCACCACGGGCAAAAGACGCCTTGCGTGCTGCCGCTGACTTGGCGCACAAAGCTGGCAACAAAGTAGCGCTTACATTGTCAGATGCCTTCTGCGTTGATCGTTACCGCGATGAATTTCGCGAGTTGATACAAAACGGCACGGTCGACATTCTACTTGCCAACGATGCAGAGTTGTTATCGCTTTATCAGTCAGATGATTTTGATGCCTGTGTGCAAAAACTTAGCAGCGAAGTTGCCCTTGCAGCGATCACCAAAGGCGAGCACGGAGCTGTTGTTGTCACCAAAGACGAAACCGTTGCTTGTGATCCGTTCCCTGTATCTAATGTCGTTGACACAACGGGCGCTGGCGATATGTTCGCTGCCGGTTTCTTGTTCGGCCTTAGCCGAAATTATGCGCTTAAAGATGCAGGCCGTCTGGGCTGTTTGCTAGCGTCCAACATTATTCAAGTTGTTGGTCCAAGACTAGATGGCGGCTTAAAACAGATCGCAGAAAAAGAAGGCTTTAGCCTTTAAGCATCGACCAATAAAATGTGATTTTAAATAGCGTTCTTCTGTTCGTCAGGGGAGCGCTATTTTGTTTCAAAGATGGTTTTCATGAGAGGCGATTGTGCGTCGCATAGTCCATCAATCACATCGAAATGATGTCTGTCTGGCTCTTCAACCGTTTGCGTTGCCATACCAAGTCCGCGCCAGATGTTGGCAAGCAGCGCATTCTGCCTGACAAATTCAGACCGTTCATTCGCTCCCACCCAACAAGTAACAGGCATATCGATGAGCGGCGCGAGGAGCGCGGGGCTTTCCGTTTGCGCTTCTGAGAAGTCCAGCCCAATTCCTTTGTTGAGGTCACTTTTAAGCAGAGGTCGCAAATCATGCACGCCGGAGATGGAGACAACATGGGCGATGCGTTGAAGCGTGGTTTGATCCAGTATTGAGCCCTCTGAAATCAAGCGCGTTACCAAGTGCCCGCCAGCTGAATGGCCAGAAAGAATGACCGGGCCATCGACCTTGTTTGCAGCATGTGAAACAGCGCGGGCGGCACTTCGGGAAACATCTTGAAGGCGCACCTCAGGGCAAAGCGGATAAGACGGAATAACAACGCTATACCCGCGCTCTAACGCTCCTTTGGCAAGATGGGACCAATAGGATTTATCAAGCCGCAACCAAAACCCGCCATGGATGAAAACGAAGAGGCCTTTGCTTTCTCCCTCAGGCAAAAACAAATCATAACGCTCGCGTTCATGATCACCGTAAGAAACATCTGTTTCCACATGTGGCCACGTCTTGCGAAAATTTTCAGCGGGCGCAACCCATGCTTCCGGCCATGCGTCGCCGTTTGGAATGTTGGGGGCGTTGGCGTAAGCGTCGGTGAAATCAGCGACTTTAAAGAACGGCATGGTGTGGTCCGAAATCAAGAAGAATGTTTGTCAGCATAACTGTAAATTCCACCATGTGGAAAGTGCAGCGCTTCTATCGACAATTTATCGAGATTGCAGGCTGATGGCACAATGCCATTTTCCAATATGAATGCGGCCTCATCTGTGAGGGGTGAAACCACTCGTGAAACGATTTCTTGATCGGTGATTTGCCGCCTTTCAATCTTTGCAAAACGGGCCTCTTCAACAATCAAATCTTCAAGCAGCGGATCAACCACCGCGCCACCGCCACCGGGATAACGATACCAACCCACGCCAACTTTTTTACCCAAGCGCCCTTCTTGTACTAAGCGATCAGAAATGAGGAGTGTGGTGTTCGCCTGTTTGCGTTCATAAAAAGGGCCGTCCAGACCCGCGAGGTCCTGCGCTTCATAAGGGCCAATTGCAAATCCAAATTTGGCGAGTGCTTCATCAATCTCATAAGGCAGCGCCCCTTCAAGCAGAAGGCTATCTAATGTTTCATAAAGCGCGGTGGACAATCTGCTTGCAACAAACTGACCCGCTGGTTTCGTGAGGATGACTTGCTTGCCGAGCGTTCGCCAGAATTGCGAGAGTGGGTCGGTGTTCATGCCGTCAAACGTTGCGCATTCAACAAGGGTTGCAAGGTGAGGTTGACCCGAGATGTGGAATTGATGGAGGGTTGGAATCTCAACGCCTTGTTCTTTACCGACCAATGGATCAGGCGTTGATGTTTGAAAGGCGATCAATGGATCTGGATTTAGAAGCTTTGAAAATAGACTGAGTTTTTGAACGCGCTCTTTTAAATTTGCATCGCCTGCATCAATTAAAACATCAAAGCGACCAGTCAATTTTTCAAAGGGTAGGGGCGTCGGCTTGATGCTATCCGCTTGCCAATCTGGTTGTCCGTCATAAAAGCGTTTCAAGAAATCGCGGCTTCGAACAACCCCGCTTTCATCTTCTTCCATTAAGACCGTTTCAAACCCATGATGCGCCAACAAAGCGGCGTGGGATAGTGCCGTTGAATTCTCACCTAAAACAAGCGCCCGTTTGATGGCTGTTGAGGCGGGTGCCATTAGGCGAGATACTGTTTGGCTTCAATCATGTCCAAGAGAGCGTGCGTGCTTACATCAAGCGAGGTGCCTGTGGTGTCCACAACGCTGCTTGCCTGCTGATAGTGTGTTTCACGGCTGGTCAAGATTTGGCGTAATTGTTGGAAGGCTTCGGGGTTGCCCGCCATTGGTCGCTCATCGCCTTGAGCGCGAACGCGGTCCATGTGCTCTTCGGGTGCCGCTTTAATCCAGATGGTATGATAGTGGCGCAGCAGATAGTTGAAGGTTTCAGGCTCCGACACAATACCACCAGCAACGGCCAGAATAATTTGTTCCTTTGTGGTGGCGATTTGTTCAATTGCTTGGCGCTCTAAAAGCCGGTAGCCCGGATCCCATTGTGCCACCGGGAGTTACCTTGTTCAAAAATGTTCTGACACCCAAATCATTGGGGTGAAAAAC
>CAZKKW010000161.1:0-5126 GCA_964553335.1 uncultured Hyphomicrobiales bacterium
ACCAAAATCCCTTCTTAGAAGCCTATTTCAATCCCAATCAACGCAGTGTAAAAATGCTGTATTACTCGCGATACCTACTTCAAATTTTCCTCTAATGTAGTAGTCCGCTATTACCTTCTATTTTTTTAGAGTGTTATTATCTTCTCATTTATTAGCTCATTGGATAAATTGGAGGAGAAAATCATGAACATGAAATATATTCTTTCTAGTACTGTAGCAGGTATTGCCATGCTTGCTGTCACTTCGGCAAATGCAGATAATTTAGAAAAACTAGGCAAGTTCCAAACCACTGGCACAACTGAATTCACAACGATAGAGCAGGGTGGTGCGAATGCAGAGGCTATCCGCAATACACTGAAGCGCATCAAGATGCCTAGTGGGTTCAAGATTGATCTATATGCAATCGTCCCTGACGCCCGCCATATGGCTGTTGGTCCTCAAGGTGTTGTAACTTTTGTCGGCACACGAAAAACGAAAGTTTGGTCTGTCACAGACCGCAATAAAGATCGTATCGCTGACGAAGTAAAAGACTTTGCCCCTTCAATTGATTTTACAATTCCAAATGGACCGTGCTTTTCCAAAGACGGATTTTTGTACATTGCAGAACAAAACCGCGTTTTGGTTTTTCCAGCAGCAGAGTTTTTCTACGAAAGCCCTGACGTTGCAGCCTTCAATGTATTGAAACAAGGTGACCTCATTCCAACGTCAGAAGAAAGCTACAACCACACCGCTCGTGTTTGCGATATTGGCCCAGATAACAAATTATATATATCGCTTGGACAGCCGTTTAATGTTGCACCCGAAGATAAGCTCGATCTTTACAAAAAAGAGGGCATTGGTGGCATCATTCGCGTGAATACCGATGGGTCGGGTCGTGAAGTTTATACCTACGGCGTTCGCAACTCTGTGGGTATGGATTTCAATCCCAGTAATGGCGAGTTATGGTGGACAGATAATCAGGTAGACGGCATGGGAGATGGAATCCCGCCAGGAGAAATTAATCGCCAAACGGAAGCCGGGCAAAATTTTGGCCACCCATGGTATGGCGGCGGCTTGGTTAGAACCAACGAATATAAAGACGCAACACCACCAGAAGGCATCGTTCATCCTGTTGTCGAAACAGATGCTCATGCGGCGGATCTTGGCATGGCGTTTTATAGTGGCAAGATGTTCCCTAAAAAATACAAGGGCGGCATATTCTCTGCTCAGCATGGCTCTTGGAACCGCACAGATCCCGTAGGAGCTCGCATCATGTTCACCAGCGTCAATGACGATGGTAGCGTTGGCGAAACTGTGGTGTTTGCTGATGGTTGGAAAGATGAAAACGACGAATATCTTGGTCGCCCCGTTGATGTCGCACAGTTACGTGACGGCTCAATATTGATCTCTGACGACCTTGCCGGCGCAATTTATCGAATTTCATACGATCAATAAAATCACAATAGGGATGCATCGCCTATTTTAGGCGATGCATTCTGGTTTGATTTAAAGGAGATAAAATGATGCGACTTACACTCGTTAGTCTTTGCCTTGCGACTTTTGCGTTCACCAATGCAACAGTTGCCAGCGATATCAAACTAGGCAAAAAGAAAGCGAGAATGTGCAATGTTTGCCACGGTAAAAATGGTATAGCCACAAACCCAGAAGCACCTAACCTTGCGGGTGAAAGTGCTGTTTACATCGAAAAACAACTGTTTGCTTTTCGAGGGGGCGAACGCCAGCACAGGCAAATGTCGATTATTGCGAAGGGCTTAAAAGACGACGACATCAAAAACTTATCTGCATGGTATGCCGCCATGAAGGTTACCGTGGAACTTCCTGATTTGAAGGAATGATATGCAAAGCTGTCGATTTTCCGATGGGTTCGGGAGAACTTCAGCCCTGCTAACTGGACCTGCTTTTGTCTATAACAACCTGATACTGGATGCCGTTCTTTTTAATAGCCTGATTAATAGCCTGACTGAAGAACCGAAGGCGGCGCTTTCTGGTCCGAGCATTGGTTGTAATCATATATTTTCACTCATCAAAGATGGAGGATAATCCGTCGACCCCAAACACCAAAGCCTGCGCATCTTTGTTTCGTTTGTTGCTATTTTATTTTAAATTTTGGGCCTGACAGTGATTACCATCAGGCCCGTTATTCTTAGTTTGAAGACGCAAGTTGTTTTGGTAATTTGAAGGTCCAAAGTGTTCCGCCTTGATTGAGGTAGTTCACTTTCTTGGCTACTTCACCACCCCAAAGTGGAACAGCGCCGCCCCAACCAGAGATAACTGAGACATATTGCTCGCCGTCTTGTTCCCAAGTAACCGGCTGGCCAACAATGCCTGAACCGGTTTGGAAAGACCAAAGCTGCTCACCTGTTTCATCATCAAAAGCGATGAACTCACCTTCTGGTGTTCCCGTAAAGACGAGACCGCCAGCGGTTGTCATGACACCGGCCCAAAGGGGAGCGTTGTTTTTGAACTCCCATTTAACCTCACCAGTGTCGGGGTCAATGGCTTTAAGTGATCCAATATGATCTTTAAAGATCGGCTTGATGGTGAAGCCAGAACCCAAATAAGCGGCACCCTTTTTATAGGTCACAGGCTCATTCCAAATATCCATGCCCCACTCATTTGAAGGAACATAGAAGTTGCCTGTTTTTGGCGAGTGCGCCATTGGCATCCAGTTTTTACCACCTAGGAAAGAGGGGACTGTAAAGGTCGTCTCTCCTTTTTTTCCATCAGCGGCAGCTGATGGGTCGCCGGGGCGATTATCTTCGTTGAAGATAGGTCGGCCATTGTCATCGATGCCTTTTGCCCATGTGATGTTTTTCACAAAGGGGGTGGCTGAAACAAATTTTCCATCTTGACGATCAAGCACATAGAAGAACCCATTGCGATCTGCTGTGGCCCAGCGTTTGTTGCCAGACTTATCTGTGTAAGCGACCATTTCATTCACACCATCATAATCCCAGCCTTCGCGAGGGGTGGTTTGAAAGTGCCATTTGATTTCGCCTGTTGCCGGATCCATGCCGATGCGGCTGGCGGCATAAAGGTTGTCGCCTTCGGTGCCTTTTGGATTACCTGCCGCTCTTAGCCATGAATTCCAAGGCGCTGGATTGCCCGCACCAAATACGATTGTATCTGTATCGGCATCATAAGAGCCGCCAAGCCAAGTTGCGCCGCCGCCGGTTTTCCAAAGGTCTCCTGGCCAAGTCGCGTTAAGCGTTCCGGTTCTGGTCGATTGTTCGCCGTTTAAAGTACCAAAGTGGCCTTCAATGACCGGACGTGTCCAAACAAGATCACCTGTTTCTGCGTTGCGTGCTTGCACTTCACCAACAATGCCAAATTCGCCACCAGAGTTACCTGTGATGACAAGACCATTTACGATGAGGGGGGCGGATGTATAGGAGTAGCCTGCTTTATAATCAGCAATTTTCTTGCGCCAAGCAACTTTGCCAGTTTTGGCATCAAGGGCAACAATGCGGGCATCCAGTGTGCCGAAATATACTTTATCGCCGTAGATTGCAGCGCCACGATTGACCACATCACAACAAGGCAAAATACCTTCTGGCAAGCGGGCATCATATTGCCATACTTCTCTACCTGTTTTCACATCAATCGCGTAAAGGCGAGAGTAAGAACCGGTAATAAACATCAACCCATCATGGATAAGCGGTTGGGTTTCCTGTCCGCGTTGTTTTTCGCCGCCGAGAGAGAAAGCCCAAGCAGGAAGAAGGTTTTTAACATTGCTCTTATTTAACATTTCAAGTGGTGAATGACGCTGTAAATGTCGCCCCATACCATTTGTCAAAATACTGGTCGTGGTTGCTGTATCATTTGCAAGATCAGCTTCAGTCACCCCTTCAGCCAAAGCAGTCGTGGCCATTAGTGCTGTTGCAATGCTTGCGATAATTAGTTTTTTCATTTCTTCCTCCCTCAAATATAATAATAATTTCAAACGGCCTCCCACCATTTCAAAGAATGTTAACTTAATAATTTTTGACTAGCAAATGGTTCAAAATTAAATTTTCGTGTCCGTGCAGGTGATTTAAGAGCAGTGATTTTTAAATACTGTAGTTTGTTGTTGAAAACCAAAGCAAACGACAATCAAAAGCGCAAAATTTTCTAAGCTGTTTTTCGTGCAAGCCCAGTTCTGGCTGGGTTATAGCCCCACACACTTGCCCATAAAAATACCAATAAGGCGCAAACCACAACGATAAGCGCTGTGCCATTAAACTGGCCGTAAAGCGCGAAACGAAGCAATTCAACGGCATGTGAAAACGGGTTCCACGCGCATATGTTTTTTAACAAAACAGACGCTTCAGCCATTTTCCAAAGCGGATATAGTGCTGTCGATAAAAAGAACATTGGGAAGATGACAAAATTCATAACGCCCGCAAAGTTCTCAAGTTGTTTGATCGTTGCAGACAGAAAAAGCCCCAAACCGCCAAGCATCAATCCGTTTAACAATAAGATGGGCAGGGCCAAGATATATCCATGGATAGGAAATGTGATGCCAACCAAAGCCGCGATTGCTAAAAAGCAATAGACTTGCACGATGGATACCAGCGTTCCTGCAAGCAGTTTTGAAAACAAGAGCCACCAGCGCGGAATAGGGCTGGTTAAAAGCAATCTCATTGATCCCATTTCGCGATCATAAACCAGACTTAGCGAAGACTGCATACCGTTGAAAAGCTGCACCATCCCGCAAAGGCCCGGCACGATATAAACTTCATAGGTTATGTAGGTTTCATAGGGTGGTGCAATGGAAAGGCCGAGGGCGGCTCTAAAGCCCGCGGCAAAAACAATCAGCCAAACGAGAGGGCGTACCAGCGAGGCAATAAACCGACCCCGTTGCGAAACAAACCGCAGCGCCTCGCGTTTTATAATGGCTCGCGTGCCAATCAAAGCATGCTTCATGCGACTTGGCTTTCTGTTAATTCTGCAAAGCGGGCGGATAGCGATTGCTCGCCTGTTATGTCTTTGCAAATACCATCTTTGAGTATTTTGCCTTGATGCAAAATAACCAGCTGATCATCAGGTAAAACCTCATCAACCAAATGGGTCGCCCATAATACGGTGATACCTTGCTCCGCGGTGATTTTGTGAGCGTGGTCTGTAATCATGCGGCGCGTTTCTGC
>CAZKKW010000162.1:0-5009 GCA_964553335.1 uncultured Hyphomicrobiales bacterium
AGTGTTACAATAGGAGGGTTCAGGCATGTTACAGACCTATAAAAAATATCCAAAACCCTTCCTGCATGGCGCTTTGTTGATCCTCATCATCATCGCTCCGTTCTGGTTTCCAAATTTCACCACACAGTTGGCCACGCTTTGGCTGTTCATCATCGTCGCCATGACATGGGACATGACGGGCGGACAGATGGGGTATAATTCGCTCGGCAATATTTTCTTCTACGGAACCGGCATGTATGCCGCTGCCGTTTTTGCCATCGCACTCGTTTATAACGTTGGCGATTACACCAGTGCTTTTGGCGGAGGGCGATTTGAGTTCACCGACCAGCAATATTTTACGGGCTTCATATTCGGTTCGCTGTTTGCCGGATTTTTCTGCGCCATCGCCGCCTTCATTATCGGCTATCTAACATTCGGCTTGCGCGGCCCCTATTTCGCAATTGGCACGCTCGGTGTTGCCATTGCCGCAGGTGAGCTCGTTTCAAACTGGGATTGGGTCGGCGGTGGTCAAGGTATTGTGCTTCCCGTCTACCCCGGTGATCTGGATGATGGCAAAGTCTTCATCTATTACGCCTTTGCAATAACCGGTGTCATCTTATTCACCTTCTTAAACTGGCTTTATAAAACCCGCTTCGGCGCGGCGATCAATGCCATTCGTGATGACGAAGAAAAAGCAGAAGCAATGGGCATCCATACCCTTCGCTATAAACTCATCACATGGGCAATGGCAGCGTTCTTCGTCGGCATTGTAGGCGGCATATCGGCCTTCCAATTGATCAGTTTTGAGCCGCTTGAAACGGCGTATCAAACAATCAACCTTGGCATCTTCATGGTGGTTTGCGTGCTACTTGGCGGTAAGGGAACGCTATGGGGGCCAATCATCGGCGCGATCTTATTCCATGTGATCAAGGAAGTGACATGGAGCTACTTCCTTGGTTGGCAATGGGTCGCTCTCGGCTTCTTGATTGTTGTCACTGTGGTCTATTTCCAAGATGGCCTTATGGGTTGGCTCAAAACCAAAAAACCTGAATGGTTCGGTATTCGTGTTGACCAAAAAGACATGGAGGCTGCCGAATGAGTTCGATTATTGATGTAAGCGGTGTTTCCAAATCTTTTGGTGGTGTGAAAGCCAATTCTGACGTTTCACTCTCGGTCAAAGAAGGCGGCATCACTGGTCTGATCGGTCCTAACGGATCGGGCAAAACAACGATGTTTAATTCAATTGTCGGCTACCACCCAATCGACAGCGGTTCGATCAAGTTTAAAGGCCGTGAAATCTCGAAAATGCCGGTGCCAGAAATCGCCCGCCTTGGCCTTTTGCGCACCTTCCAACAAACCCGCATATATGGCGCGATGAACTGTGTTGAGAATATGCTGATCTCCCTGCCTCACCGCAAAATGAGCTTCATGGATTCGCTGAAAATAAACAGCCGTGAAGACCATGAGCGTGCTGAACATCTGCTTGAATTTGTTGGTCTTTATGAAAAGCGCTACCTGCAATCAGGTTCGCTCTCCTTCGGCCAGCAAAAGCTGCTTGAATTTGCCATGGCTTTAATGAATGAACCGACGGTTCTACTGCTTGATGAACCAACGGCAGGCATTAATCCAACGCTTATTAATGGCCTGATTGATCGCCTCAAACTCGCCAATTCTGAGTTCGGTATTACGCTCTTCATCATCGAGCATAATATGCGCGTGATCATGAATATGGCAGACACCATCTACTGCCTCGCGCACGGTGAAATGCTGGCATCAGGCGCACCAGATGACATTCAAAACGATCAACGCGTCATTGATGCATATTTGGGGGCGCACTAATGGCGAAAGCGACGAAAAAAGGCGTTAGCGGATACGGCAAAGGTGGCGTTGATACGGTGATCTCGGTTGAGGAAGTCACCAAACAAGTCTCAGCCATCGCGCAAGATATAACGCCAGACCAATTGTTGAAATTAGCCAACGATGATCCTTATGTATCGATCAACAATCTCAAGGCGGGTTATGGCAAAATGGAAATTTTGCACGACATCAACCTGCATGTGGCGCGCAAACAATCGCTCTGTCTAATCGGCCCAAATGGCGCTGGCAAATCGACAATTCTTCACGCGATTTTCGGCTTCAATAACATCTTTTCCGGCTCGATCAACATTGGCGACGGCGCAAACAAGCGCGATGTCACAGCCCTCTCCCCGAATGAAAAGTTGGCCGAAGCAGGCATTGCCTACATTTTGCAAGACAAGTCCGTCTTCCCCGGCATGACAGTGGAAGAAAACCTATGGATGGGGGGCTTCTTGCAAGACAAACCAGCGGAAGCCAAACGAAAAGCAGAAGAGATTTTCGATAAATATCCACGCCTTGCTGCCCGCCGCAAACACCAAGCAAAAGTGCTTTCGGGTGGTGAACGTCGCTTACTCGAAATCTCCCGCGCTTTGGTGATGAATCCCGATGTGTTGCTGGTCGATGAGCCATCCATCGGCTTGGAACCACGCTTCATCGACATGGTTTTTGAGATTTTGCACGACCTTCAACACGTGGAAGGCAAAACCATCATCATGGTGGAGCAAAATGCCAAAAAAGGCCTCGAATTTGCAGACATTGGCTACGTGCTCGTATCTGGTGAAATCGCAATTGCCGGTAAAGGAAAAGACCTCTTAAACGATCCGAATGTCGGGCAATTGTTCTTAGGCGGCTAGTTCACATTCACGCTTTTAAAACTGCTTTGGCTTTCATCTTCACATGCCCGCTTGCATCCCGTGCTTCAAGGGCGAAGCCACCATCATCACGCCGTCCCAATAGCTGCAAATCACCGCCTGAAATAGCAGGACTTACACCGCGAAAACTGAAGCTTTGCAATTTCACGCCCATACGCGCAGCCTCGCTTGCAGCCATTTGCATAAGATAAGTCGCAATCATCGGCCCATGAACCACAACCCCCTCATACCCCTCAACCTCACGGGCATAGGGTTCATCATAATGGATACGGTGACCATTAAAGGTGAGTGCTGAATACCGAAACAGAAGAACCGTATTGGTCTCAATCACCTGCTGAAAATTTGCCCCGAATGGTTCACCCATTTTTGAGGAAGCCGCAGCAGCCGTTTCTTTGTAAACGATAGTCTGGCGCTCTTGCAGCTTGAGTTCCTCCTCAGCGCTATAGCGGTGCAAAACATTGACAAAAACCAGCGGTCCAGTGCGGCCCTGTTTAAGCGTCACATCTTCTATTCTTGAATGCCGCTCTACCGCTCCATTGTCTGGCAAGTCGGAAAAAAACGTCGTCTCACCCGCAGCCCACATACGGTATTGCAACGGAACAGGTGGTAAAAAGCCACCCTTTTGAGGGTGTCCATCATGTCCAACCTCACTCATAGGCACCGTAGGAGGAGCCAAACACCAATGAAGACCCAACAACGAGCCACCTAATGTGGCGCGAAAACGATCAACAAGCGCTGGCGTAATGAGATCACTCGCACGCTCCTCCCGCCCTACCCAAGTTGTGAGATGCTCCATATCAAGCCCCACACTCATCATATAAGCGCTTTGAATGGTTTGAATTGTAAAATGTGCATTAGCTGTTACTGGTTCCGTTTAATAAGACCGGAATGTAAGCACAAAAAAGCCGAGCAACTCAACGTTGCTCGGCTCTTTAAATTATGGAGTGACTTTAAGCTTTGCGGCCAAGTCCAAGCTTTTTAGCAAGATCCGAACGGCGTTCTGCATAGGCAGGCGCAACCATTGGATAATCTGATGGCAAGCCCCATTTACGACGATAGTCTTCTGGAGACATATCGTATTGAGCCTTGAGATGCTTTTTCAGAGACTTAAATTTTTGGCCGTTTTCCAAACAGATTAAATAATCAGGCGTGATTGATTTTTTGATCGGAACAGCTGGCTTTTGTTTTTCTTTTTCAACAGCACCACCATTTGGATTAGATTTTCCAACAAGAGCAGACAGTGTCGCATGTACATCTGTAACTAGTGCAGGTAATTCTGATGCAGGCAGAGTATTATTTGCTACATAAGCAGAAACAACTTCAGCAGTTATCTCAGCAAGATGTTGAGGGATATTATTTCCCTCAGTTGGTATTTCTTCTGACATTGTTTTCCCTCTTTCAAACGAACCAAGCTTCGTCCGATTCGCTTTCACCGAGGTCTTATAGAGCAAAACAACGATTTCAAATAAGTAAAAACACTTCAAATTCTATATTTTATATTTATGCGTATTCGCATCTATTGGTATAAAAAAACATTATAATATCGGCCTAAATTTAACAAAAAAGTCAAAAAATCGCCAAAATAAAAATCTATCAATACGTTGAATTTAAGCCTATATAAGAAATTATACTGATAATTTTACACAAAATTCAATGTGTGCTGTATGCATTTATTTTGGTATCAATAAAATCTGTTAAATTTCGAACCAAATCATTGAGGTCTGAACGGTCTTCTGAACGTTCTGATCGAAATATTCCAAGCTCAATGTCCGGTAATTGATCAAATCCATCTAAACTATCAATAATTTTTAACTCGCTAGAAATTGCAATTTTCGGCAAAGCAGTAACGGCTAAGCCAGCACCAACCGCTGTGCTAATTGTTGTAAGACTCTCACTCACATATTCTTCGCGCCAACTAATACCCATACCGGCTAGATACGACGTTATAAGATCACGAAATGGACAGGGGCCTACAAACAGCCCAAGTGGCAGTATTTTCTGCTCCAAGCACTTCAAATCATGGCTTGCAACCCAATGAAGCGGTTCCCGCCAGGTCCTGCCGATGGGCTTCAACTTATCACCAACTGTTGCCATCGCTATATCAAGCTGGTTGTCACCAATAAGCCGTCTCAGTTTATTGCTTGGCAAAGCGACAACCTGCAACTGCACATCTGGATGCATCTCTTTAAACTGGGCCAGAATGGTATTAAGACCAACTTCTGCAAACCATTCTGGGACACCTAATTTTATCTCACCTGAAAGTTCTGGATGGGTCAGATATAATATGGCTTCATCATAAGC
>CAZKKW010000163.1:0-2864 GCA_964553335.1 uncultured Hyphomicrobiales bacterium
CCAAGCGTATCGCGTTTAACGTGATCCCGCATATTGATGTGTTCTTGGATGATGGCTTCACCAAAGAAGAGTGGAAGATGGTCGCTGAGACCAAGAAGATGCTTGATCCGAAGATTAAACTCACTGCCACTTGTGTGCGGGTGCCTGTCTTTGTTGGCCACGCGGAGGCTGTGAACATCGAATTTGAAGAAGAATTAACTGCCGATGAGGCGCGCGCAATCTTGCGGGAAGCGCCGGGCTGTTTGGTGGTCGACAAACGCGAAGATGGTGGTTACATCACACCATTTGAAGCAACGGGCGAAGATGCGACTTATATCTCTCGTATCCGCGAAGACTCAACCGTTGATAACGGTCTTGCTATGTGGGTTGTGTCCGACAATCTTCGCAAAGGGGCAGCCCTTAACACGGTACAAATTGCAGAAGTGCTTGTTAATCGTGGCTTGATCCAGCCAAAGGCGAAAGCGGCTTAAGCTTCTTTGAAATACAACATTAAAAGTGCCTCGGTTTTGCCGGGGCATTTTTTATGCAAAATTGGGTGGTGGAGGAGCTTGTGCAATGACTATCAATCAAACCATACGGCTTAAATCCGGTCTGGAAATGCCGGCCTTTGGCTATGGCACTTGGAAGATGGGTGAGATCGCCGCGAACGAGGCTGAAGAGATTGCGACGATCCATCAAGCGTTTGAGCGTGGCGTTCGTCACTTTGATACGGCTGAAATGTACGGCGATGGTTCGACAGAATTGCTGCTTGGTAAAGCGCTCTCAAAGGCGGATCGCGCAAGCCTGTTTGTCACCTCCAAGTTTTATCCGTTTAACGCAAGCAAACAAGCGATGATGAAAGCTTGCGAGAATTCTTTGGACCGTATGGAGATGGATTACATCGATCTTTATCTGCTTCATTGGCCGGGTCAGACAGCGTTTGAAGAAACGCTGGAAGGAGCCCATCAATTGCTGGCGCAGGGCAAAATTCGAGCGTTTGGGGTGAGTAATTTTGATTTTCATGGGCTGAGTGATTTAATCAATGCGGGCTTGAGTGACCTCATCGATGTCAACCAAGTGATGTATAATCCGGCAAGGCGCGGCATTGAATTTGACCTTCTGCCTTTGATGCAGCTCCACACTATTGCCTGTGTTGCCTATACACCGATTGAACCAGCCTTGCTGGGACGTAATGCTGCCTTTGCAGATCTTGCTCAGGCGCTCGATTTTTCACCGGCGGAACTTGCGCTTTCATGGCATATGACGAGTGGGAGAGCTGTGCCGATACCGAAATGCTCCAAACCTCATCATCTTGAGGGATTGTTGCGGGCGGCACAAACCGTGCTTGATGATGAGACTATGGTGAAGATTGACAGCATATTCCCACCGCCGCGCCATGCAGCACCGCTTGATCTTTTATAAAAGAAGGAAATCGACGGCTTATCTAAGCTGCATTGCCCGGACGTTTTGAAAGCGCCGGGGCACTGGATGCTGGTGTTTCAGCTTTCGTTGAACCGGTTTGTACGTCACCCGCAATTGGGGCAGAGCCATCAGGATTAAAACCAAGGGCAACCAGTTGCTTTTGAATGCCGATCAAACGGCGCTTCATATGCGAACTATAAGCAAGGCCGCGATCTTTGAATTTATCTATCCGCGCCTCTTCAATTTTCAGCCGTGATATTAACTCAGCATGGCGACGGTCTTTGTCGGTGAAAAAGCGCGCAGCAATTTTATTTTCAAGGGCTTTGTCTTGGTTGATCTTTGTATCAACGGCAAGCTTCAAGTTTGCAGGCACTTCATAAGCGGGACAGGCTTCTTTGGCGTTAAATTTCCCGCCGTCTGTCGCCTTTGCATTAAACACATAACCGCGATTGCAACTGTCAACTTTAGGGGCAACGCCAGTTAGTTCAAAATGTTCATAACCGCGCTTGAGTGTCCGCCAAAATGGCATGTGCTTATCGTTTTTGAAGATCGCCATATTCTCAGCGGTCATCCGGTACGGGAAAGCGTGGACTTGAAAGGCTTTTTGTCCGCCCAAGAAAGCTTCGCGGGCCAAGGCATAAATTTCTTCGATTTGAGCATCTTCCATTGAATAACAACCAGCAGAAGAACAGGCACCATGTACCATCAAGAAGGAACCGGTGCGGTCGTGAGAGCGGTCAAAGGCATTGGGGAAACCCAAATTGAACGCGAGATGGAACGAGGAATTTGGGTTCATCAAACCGGGCGTCACACGGTAAAACCCTTCCGGCGCTTGCCGGTCGCCTTCCTTGAATTTTGGGCCGAGGTCGCCAGACCAAGCGCAAATCTCATAGGTTTTCAAAAGCGCGTATTTGCCAGAAGATTTTCTCTTCCAGACTTCTAATTCCGCCTCTTTTTTGAAAATGCGAATGAAGATACCGTCACGTTCTCCAACTTTGATATCAGCCATTTTGGCTTTTAATTCAAAAGGAATAGGCGCGTTTTCCTTTTCAAAATCGCCACCATAACAGGCTGACAAAAGAGCAGCACTCGCCAACAAGCCAGCACCGGTTAACAAGCGGCGTGTTTTGCGCGATGCTTTTTGAAAAGCGCTCCCAGCATGAGTGGATTGAGCGCTGAAATTTCTATTTAACTCGGTCAAGATGTGCACCTTAGACAATCAAAAAATGACTTCCATTATTGCAACGCATAATTACTGATAGCTTACCAAAAGCGATGCTAGTGGCATATTCGATGTATTTCTAGCATAAAAACGCCGATTTTGTGATAAATGCTCTGTGAACAGGATTTGTTATTGAATGATATGAAAATGGCGACACCTTTTGATGCCGCCATTGCCATTTTTAATATGAAATAGTGCCCAGTTGTAATGCTTAGTACATTGTGAAAATGCGCGAAGGACC
>CAZKKW010000163.1:2964-5009 GCA_964553335.1 uncultured Hyphomicrobiales bacterium
TTTGGTCGTGTGATTGTCAGTTAAACAAGCACAGCAAGCCCGTGCATGGCCCATTCTCAATGAAGTATTTGTCTGACCCAGCATGAAGCGGAGCAATCAAATTTGTTCTGGAGATTTCGGGTTCAATTTTCTCAGCAGCTGGGTGCAACGCCTTCAGAAAAGTCAAGTTTTCATAAAGGGTGCGTGTAATATGCATTGCGTCTTCTCTTGGGAAAGAACCAAGGGTGACGAGAAAATTTTTCAGCCCAATTGTTTGCACTGGATCGGGTTGACTTGGATAGGTGTTGGCAGCAATCGTCGCGCGGTTCCAGATTGGAATTTCGCCATCATTCAATTTTGACAAATGCTCATCGGAGACATTCAGCAATAAGGCTTCATTGTTTTTGGAGAAAAAAGCATCTTTGATGGTAAGGTCGCCAGAATGAGAGAAGAGGGTAAATCCATTGATGACTTCGTTGGTAAATGCGTCAATGGTCTCTCTCGGATCGAGCTTTGGTATGCTGAATAATTTGTCGTGAATTAAGCCGTTTTTTTGGAAAAGTAGGCTTGCTGCATTGTGGGACAAAGAGCCAGCTTGGCCAAATGATACAGCTTGGCCAGTCAAAGATCTGTAGTCTTCTAATCCATTCTTGCGAACGAAATCGCCACGCATAACCAAATGCGCTTTCGCTTCCCATAGGATGGCCAGCGACTTGAGTTGTCTCGTATTTTCATATTGATCAAATGGGGGTTTCTTTGTGATTGCTGCTAATAAGGTCGAAGCATCAATAAAAGCAACATCTGCTTTGCCGCTCAATAGAGCATGCATATTGTCGGTTGGGCCAAGACTTGCTTTAACATTTAGAAGGACATTGTTTGATTCTGCCCGCTTCAATTTGATCAATGTGGCCAAGGCAACGCCAATTGGATGGTAGTTGCTTGAAGAATTTCCTGTGTAAAGGTTGTAAGTAACGTCGGCGCGGGCAGGACTGTTCGCGCTTAAAAAACCAAGGAATAGTGCTACTAAGAAGGCCAAAAGGGCAAAAGGGCGTGCTCGCTCACTTCGCCTAGTCACTGGATCGTGAGGAAGACTTTGATTTTCAAGTGTGTGGAAGCTATTTATCATTTGCCACGACGTTCGATTTTTCTTAACAAAACTGGGAACAGCCTAGTGCTCTCAAACGATTATCGCCGACAAATCTTAATTGACCGCTTACTTGTGCGAAAAAAGGCATCTTTTGAATGTTAAAATTATTTTTGACACCTTTTATTGTGCTAGGCTTTTTTTTAAGTGGTATTTTCACAGCCCAAGCTGGCCCGTTCATTCTGGTTGATTTGAATTCCGAAAAAGTGCTGGCTGCAGATCGGCCAACGGATCCTTGGTACCCTGCTTCCATTACCAAATTGATGACGCTTTATGTGGCGGTTGAAGCCATTCGCAATGGTGAGTTGTCACTTACATCTACATTGAAGATGTCAAAAAATGCATCGCGTACTCAGCCGAGTAAAATGGGTTTTAAGGTAGGAACGCGGGTTACAATGGCCAATGCGCTCCAAATGTTGACCGTTAAATCTGCCAATGACATTGCGGTGGCCATTGCAGAGCGGATTTCTGGTTCTGTGCCAGCTTTTGCAGCGCGCATGAACGAAACCGCGCGACGAATTGGTATGACGGGTAGCAATTTCGTCAATCCGCATGGCCTTCCAAATAGATCACAATATATAACCGCGCGAGATATGGCGGTTTTAGGCGCTGCCCTCCATCGTAATTTTCCTGAAGTAATGCCGATCTTCAAGCTTGCGGCTATTCGTTTTGGAAAAAGCAATCTTCGGTCTCACAATTTATTGGTTGAGCATTATCGCGGGGCGACGGGTATGAAAACCGGCTTTATTTGCTCTGGCGGTTTGACGATGGTGGGATCTGCAAAGCGCGGCCGCAAAAATTTGTTGGTGGTCATTCTGGGCGAACTATCGTCGATTGATCGGGCTGAAAAAGCAGCCTTGGTCTTAGAGCGTGGCTTTACTGGGGCTTTCAAAAAAAATCGTGGAGCCCTTGCTTCTTATAA
>CAZKKW010000164.1:0-4954 GCA_964553335.1 uncultured Hyphomicrobiales bacterium
CCATTTGCCGAACAAGAGCGGCAAATTATCGAAGATGCCCTTGGGGTCTTCCAAGGTAACATTACCCAAGCAGCAGAAGCCCTACAGATTAGTCCGTCGACGATATATCGAAAGAAACAGGGCTGGGACCACGCCCAATCAAACTGATTGGTTCAATTGCCTCATCGTTTGAGCGTTAATTATACAACAAGAAATCAATTGAACCTTGGGACAATTTGCCCATATAGATGCTTGACAAACTTCCCCTCTATCCATATAAATCCGCGCTGTTAGCACTCACACAGGTAGAGTGCTAATTTATTTTGAGCGTACGTTTGCTGCTCTTTCAGCAAACATCAATCGTATAAAGAGGAAAAACGAACATGAAGTTTCGTCCCCTACATGATCGTGTGGTAGTTCGCCGCGTCGATTCAGAAGAAAAAACCGCTGGCGGCATCATTATTCCAGATACCGCTAAAGAAAAGCCAAGCGAAGGCGAAATTGTTGCTGTAGGCGCAGGCGCTCGCGGTGGTGAAGACAATGCACTCATCCCTATGGATGTTAAAGTTGGCGACCAAGTCCTATTCGGCAAATGGTCTGGCACTGAAATCCGGATTGACGGCGACGATCTGCTGATCATGAAAGAAAGCGACATCATGGGTGTTGTAGAAGGCTAATCCCTTCCCATCACATTCTTCCGCTTAAATAACAAATTTGGAGTAGCCCAATGGCTAAAGAAGTAAAATTCGGTTCGGATGCACGCGATGCAATGATCCGCGGCGTAGACATTCTTGCAAACGCTGTAAAAGTAACACTCGGCCCTAAAGGTCGTAACGTTGTTCTCGACAAAGCTTTCGGCGCACCGCGCATCACGAAAGATGGTGTTTCTGTTGCAAAAGAAATTGACCTTGAAGATAAGTTCGAAAACATGGGCGCACAAATGGTGCGTGAAGTAGCAAGCAAAACAAACGACGTCGCTGGTGACGGTACAACAACTGCGACTGTTTTGGCTCAAGCCATCGTTAAAGAAGGCGCAAAAGCTGTTGCTGCTGGCATGAACCCAATGGACCTTAAACGCGGTGTCGACATGGCGGTTGCTGATGTTGTTGCAGCCCTCGGTTCAGCGGCTAAAACAATCACGACAACTGAAGAAGTTGCTCAAGTAGGCACAATTTCAGCAAACGGCGACGCAACAATCGGCGAAGACATTGCACACGCAATGCAAAAAGTCGGCAATGAAGGCGTGATCACTGTTGAAGAAGCTAAATCACTTGAGTCAGAACTCGAAGTTGTTGAAGGCATGCAGTTCGATCGCGGTTACCTTTCACCGTATTTCGTAACGAACTCAGAAAAAATGCTCACAGAGTTGGATGACCCGTTCATTCTTCTTCACGAGAAAAAGCTTTCAAACTTGCAAGCAATGCTCCCAATCTTGGAAGCAACTGTTCAAGCATCACGTCCACTGCTTATCATTGCAGAAGACGTTGAAGGCGAAGCACTTGCAACACTCGTCGTGAACAAACTACGCGGTGGCTTGAAAGTGGCTGCTGTTAAAGCACCTGGTTTCGGTGATCGTCGTAAAGCTATGCTTGAAGACATCGCGATCCTTACAGGTGGTACAGTGATTTCTGAAGAAATGGGCATCAAGCTTGAGACAGTAACTCTCGACATGCTTGGTACGGCTAAGAAAGTTGAAATCTCTAAAGAGAACACAACTGTTGTAGACGGTGCTGGTTCTAAAGAGGACATCGAAGGTCGCGTAAACCAGATTAAAGCTCAAATCGAAGAGACAACATCTGATTACGATCGTGAGAAACTTCAAGAGCGTCTTGCTAAACTTGCAGGCGGCGTTGCTGTTTTGCGTGTTGGCGGTGCAACGGAAGTTGAAGTGAAAGAGAAGAAAGACCGCGTTGATGATGCGTTGAACGCAACACGCGCTGCGGTTGAAGAAGGCATCGTCCCTGGTGGTGGTGTTGCTCTGCTTCGCGCTTCAATTGCAATCAAAGCTAAGGGTGCAAACGCGGACCAAGAAGCTGGCGTGAACATTGTACGTCGTGCGCTTCAAGCTCCAATCCGTCAAATCTCAGAAAACGCAGGCGACGAAGGTTCTATCGTTGTTGGCAAAATCTCAGAATCTAACGACGCAAACTTCGGCTACAACGCACAGTCTGGTGAGTTCGGCAACATGATTGAAATGGGTATCGTTGACCCAATGAAAGTTGTGCGCTCTGCTCTTCAAGACGCTGCATCTGTTTCATCATTGTTGATCACAACAGAAGCAATGGTTGCTGATAAGCCTGAGCCAGCTGGCGCTGGCGCCCCTGCAATGCCTGACATGGGCGGAATGGGCGGCATGATGTAAGCCTCGCGCTTCATCAATCCAAAGATTAAGGGCGCTCATTTGAGCGCCCTTTTTTCTTGCCTTTGTCAGCATTCAATCCGTAAATAACAGCATGACAATGTTTCTCCTCCTCGCCGCACTCGTCGCAACCTTATGCGTGAGCTTTGCCGCAACGCCTTTTGTGAAGCGCCGCGCTTTCAGCTTTCCGTTTTTGGCGATCGCACTGCCCACTAGCCTCCTCATGGTCATCGCATCAGCCCCGACGCTGTGGATTGCGATTTTCTCAGGCTATCCAAACGACAGTTTTTTTGACCTTAGCTTTTTCGGGCGGCTTGGTGTGTTGGCGATCAGCGGAACGTTGATCACCCTCTTCGCCTTCATCCTCATCTGGAAAACGCGCAAAGTGCTGGCCCTCACGTCAAAGCGACGATTGTCACGATGGTTGATATTGGTTGTTGATTGCGTCCTTGGCTTAGCGCTTTTCGGCACGTTGCATGCCTTATCGCCCCAAGCCTTTTATCAATTCTATCATCTGATTTATCCGGGCCTGCCGCAGCAAATCGTTGTCAAAACATTGTTTGACTATGAGGGCATGATGACTTTTGCGGCCTTGTCTAGTAGCGGCAATCTATCGCAGCATCTTTCCGGCTTGGTTTTGCTTTGCATCATCCCGCTAACAGTCTTTGCTCATATCCGGCTTTACGAAGAAAGTGGCACGCAGGTGAAAAATCACACGCTACTGCTCTTTGTTGCGCCGATCGTTCTTGTGAGCGTCAATATTTTTAGAGCAATATAAAGCTCACCCAAGAAGGGATGCGAACCGCGTGGCGGCGGAACTTGCCAGCGCTTTAACATCTTCATCATCGCTAGAATTTTGCAAAACCTTAGCGAGCGACCCCACCATATCGTTCGCCAAACCAGCATGAGCGCCCGACCAGTTCGCCGTTTTCGACGCAAACAAATTAGCTTGTGATTTCAACATAACGCCGTCATCCAGCATTTTCAGGTAGTTCGCCTTTAGCGTGCTCCCCGTCGAGGTAATATCAACAATTGCATCAGCAAGGCCTGCTGCTGGAGCCCCCTCTGTTGCGCCCAAGCTTTCAACAATGCGGTAAACTGAAATGCCATGGCCTGCGAAAAAGCGTTGTGTCAGGTTCCAGTATTTCGTCGCAACCCGCAGGCGGCGGCCATAGTGCTGACGGAAAGAGGCTGCGACATCATCGAGGTCTTCCATGCTGTTCACATCAATCCAGCATTCAGGCACGGCGACAACGACATCAGCATGACCAAAACCAAGCGGTGTTAGCTGCAATGTGCTTGCGTCATAATTGGCGATATTTTCTTTGACAAGGTCTTCCCCTGTCACGCCAATATGCACCGTGCCACGCGCCACTTCGCGGGCGATTTCAGAGGCGGACAAGAACGCGACTTCAACGCCTTCATACCCCTCAATAACGCCGCGATAATTGCGCTCGCCATAGGGAGAGCCAACTTTAAAACCTGCTTGTTCAAACAGAGCTTCCGTATCTTTTTTCAAGCGCCCTTTGGAAGGTATCGCAATGACGAGTTTCTCACTCATGAGCGTGCCTCCATCCGGTCAAGCCATAAGGAAAAGCCGACAGCGGGAAGCTTCTCGCCGCCAAGCATTTCTGTCAGGTGATCATAGCGGCCACCACCAGCAAGAGCGCCTTTAGCGCGATCATTGGCATCGTAAATTTCGAAAACAAAACCCGTGTAATAATCGAGCCTGCGGCCAAAACCTGCGGAGAATTTTATCGGGGCGTTTAAATCACTAAGCCCTGCATCCAGTCTATTTGTGAAACCAGTAATCGCTTGGGTGAAGTCAATCGTGTGCTCTTCGCTAAAAATCTCGAAGATTTCCGCAACGATTGAGGCATCACACTCTATTTCTAGGAACAACTTACAAAGCCCGATTGCTTGGCCCGGTACTCTTGCTTGTGATTGGCGGGTTTTGATGAAGCGGGCGGCGATCTCTTCAGCACTTCGCCCGTCCGCGCTGCCAAGGCCGTGACTGGTAATCATGTCGCGGACTTTGGCGGTAACGTCCTCCAAACTCTCGTTGTCACTACCCGTGACTGAGGCGCTAGCGGGTGCATCCATCCGCTTCAATACTTTTGCGACCAATTGGTCATCACCAAACGAACGGGTGAGCCTGTCACGCCATGTATCAGAAAGGCCAATTGGCTGCACCAGCGTATCGAAAAAAGCAGGGTCACCAATGCGAATTTCTGGCTGGCAATCACTCACGCTTTGAACAGCCTCTAACGCAAGCCGCACCATTTCGGCGTCTGCTTTGGCAAAATCTGTATCGCCTAATGCTTCAACGCCTGCTTGTTCAAATTCAACGGGCTGTTCTTCGCGTTGGCGAAATACAGTACCCTCATAACAATATTTTGCCGCTCCCCCCTTATGCTCAATACAAACGGGGATCGTAAATTCTGGGCGCAGGCACAAGGCTTCACCGTTGGCGCTTTGCGTCACAAACAAACGACGACGCAACGCTTCACCTGCCGCGTTTAAAAACGGGTCAGCAGGTTGCAAGATCGCCGGTTCAACAGGCGCATATCCATAGGATTGGAAAAGCTTAGTAAGCGTGTTGAGAGTGGACACCGC
>CAZKKW010000165.1:0-4906 GCA_964553335.1 uncultured Hyphomicrobiales bacterium
CCAAAGGCAACAAGGCAATCAAGATAGAACCGCTTGATCCCCTCAATCCCATCAGACGGAAACAACATTCGGTAATCTGTGCCAAACAACCCGCCTTTATGGACAGTGATTAAGTCGATCCAATTACCACCTGGCTCATAACCATATTCAATTTCTGGGGCACCGATGCCCACATTGTTGTCATGGTCCGTGCGCCACAAAGGGTGCACGCGGTTCGGGCGAAGCGGCACGCCATTAGTAGCGTTGGCTGTGGCCCGTCGTAGAGCGGCTTCCAGCGCTATGGGCCCGCCTTCAATTTGCGCCTCATTGCCCATTTTCACATACCAGCGCGGACAGCCCGTATCACCACACATGGCGCGACGATCTTCTTTGGCGGCTTGATAATTTTCCAACATTGCCTGAAGCACGAAGGATGATAGATCACCATCTTCAACACTTGCCGCTGCTTTCAATCCATCAAGATAATCCTGTGGTATCTCAATGGCCGCCTTGTCCATCAAGGTCTCGGCAGTTTTCTGGATTAAATCAATTGAAATCATTGCGCGGTCTCCACGAGCGTTTCAGGCTCTCCATCTGGCAAGATGGTCTCACCCGGTTTGACGATTGTAAAGCGCACAGCCTCCCGATAAACAGTCAATTTATCGCCATCTTGCTTTGCAACCGTGAAATAGCTGTCTTCAAGTGAACCTTGGTCTGGAAAATCTTCGCGGTAATGCGCACCGCGCGAATTTTCACGCTCTAAAGCGGCTAGGCTGATCACCCGCGATACCTCGCAAAGGCTCGCCATGTTGAGCCAGTCATGCCATGTCAGATTAAAGGCGAGATTGTCGCTTGCAACGCCGATATTGTTTAGCTCTGCATGAATATCGCCAACCCTATTCACACCGCGCTCCATCGCGACCTTATTCCGCATCACGCCAACATCATCCCACATTGTTTCTTGCAGTTGGTTTCTCAAAGGTTGGACAAGTTGCACTTGTTTAGAAAATGGATGCACGGCCCGCGCAATTTCAGCATCAAGCACTGTCTCATCAGGATCACGCAAAGTATCCATCGCCTGAATATCTTTAGCCATTACATCACCAGCCACACCGCCATAAACGGTGGAGTTTGCAACGCCATTGCCGCCAAGACGGTTGGAACCGTGGGCACCGCCTGCGTCTTCACCAGCCACATAAAGCCCTTCCATCGCCGTGCGAGTGTCCGCATCAACCACCACACCGCCCATGAAATAATGCGCTGTCGGCACCACCTCCACCTTGCCAGCCGCAAGGTCAAACCCGCAATCAGCGCAACGCTTCACCATGCCTTTGAACTTTTCGCGCACAAAATCAGGCCCCAGATGAGACATGGAAATATAAACACCGCCATTCTCAGTGGTGTTGGATTTGCGCATCTCTTCAAAGATACCACGGCTCACCACATCACGGGTCGCTCGCTCGCCCTTATCGTCATAATCATACATGAAGCGGTTGTTGTGACCGTTGAGCAAAATACCGCCCGCCCCGCGCAGTCCCTCTTCAAGCACAGTGCCGGTCATTTTGGTCCCCTCACCGGCCAATAAGCCCGTTGGGTGAAACTGCACCATCTCCATATCGCGAAGCGGCAACCCAGCTCTGAGCGCCATTGCTAGGCCGTCCATCGTCTTATCACCGGATGGCGTGTGATATTTATACATGGTCGGTCCGCCGCCTGTTGCCATAAGCACAGCTTTAGCCCGCACAAAGCGGAAAACACCGCGCCGCATATCAATCATCAAAACGCCAGAAAGCGCTGACCCGTCCTTAGTCGGAATGAGCCCAATAGCACGATGTTCCTGCATCTTTTCAATGCCAGAGGCCTGCGCCTTTTCCATCAAACGGTTGATGATCTCAATGCCCGTCAAATCGCCCTTGTGCACGGTGCGATCTGCTGTTTGCCCCGCAAATGCTTTTTGATGCAAAGAGCCATCGCTATTGCGATCAAAGAAACAGCCAAGCTCGTTCTCAAGCTCACGAATACGCACCACTGCCTGCTCGCAAAGCTTCCATGCCATGTCCTGATCGGGCAACCATTTACCGCCAATGATCGTATCCATAAAGTGACGTTCAACCGTGTCGCCCCCACCAAGCGCCACATTATAGCCGCCCTGCACCATGCGCGTGCAACCACACTTACCGATCAGCCCCTTCACAGCCATGGTGATCTTGGTGCCTTCGGGCGCTGATTGTTTGGCGTGGAGCGCCGCAAACAAGCCTGCCCCGCCTGAACCGAGGATCAAAATGTCAGTCTCATGATGTTCAACGGTTGGTTTCATGGTTAGAGCCTACACCGCCTGCAAGAAAAAGAGGCCTGAAAGAAACAACGAGACCCCAATGCTCAAAGCGGCCAATGTTTTCTGTCTGGGCGACCACGGTAAGAACTCAAGCGCCATTAAACGAAGGCCCCCGAAGATATGAACGGCGAGCAGAAAGACCAAACCAAATTCCGCGAACTTGACTAAGGGCAATTCTGTCCAAGACAAGAATCCATCGAGCTTTTCAGGTGATGTGAGCGCATAAGAAAGCACCCAGAAATGAAACGGCAAGAACAACGCTAAGGTGACGCCAGAAAAGCGGTGCAATAAAAACGCAAGATAAAGCGGTTGTTGCCGGTGCGGTCTCATCATAACGCCGTCACCGCATAAACAGCATTGATACCAAGCGCGAAAAGCAATAGTCCGATTGCGCCCGTCAACACATCAAGAGATCGCCCTTTAAGGCCAACACTCTCGTGAATGACGACCCGCAGTCCAATGGCCGCATGGATTGAAACAGCAACAACGAATGTGCCGTAAAACATCGCCCAAGCGATGCTGCCCTGTGTTCGAGATAATATTTCACTTGCCGACAAACCACCCTGCACCGCATAGATCATCACCGCGATATGGCCAAGAACCAGCGGTGCCATAATCAGCGCTGAGAGACGTTGCAGCATGTAAAGACGAAGACCTAACATCAATCCCGCCCTCGTTTAAGAAACGATGAGACCGTTGCCCGCTTAAGACCCGCAATCGCCGTCATTGGATCGAGTTCATTTGGACAATAGTGCGTGCAATTACCGTGCGAATGGCAGGTATGGCATCCACCGCTCTTTGAGACGGCCTCTAAGATTGCTGGCTGGTCGTTATCCTTAGCGTCATTATAAAGCGTCCAAGCCCGTTGAAGCGCTGCTGGTCCCAGATAATCAGGATTGTTCGTTACCGTGTCACAAGCCGCATAACAAACCGCGCAATTGATGCACTCAATCCCTTTGCTTGCTTCTTCGCGCGCGCTTGATATTGGATCAATCGGTTCAATTGGATCGTTGCGGGTGCTTGAAGCATGAAACACCGCGTCGGCCTCACCCCATTTATCAAAAAACGGATCGAAATCAGCGGCGAGGTCTTTGATCACGGGCAGATTGCGCAAAGGTGCAATTTCCAAAAGCCCAGCCTTGGCCACCTTGTCCACATGGGTGCGGCATGTCCAGCGCGGTTCGCCGTTCACCATCATGGCGCATGACCCGCACATGCCGACACGGCAGGCATAGCGATAGGAAAGCGCTGGTTCAACGTTCTGCTGCACCCATGCCACAACATCCAAAATCGTTTGACTTGCTTGCTTGGGCACCTCGTAAGCAACCAGTGCCCCGCCCGTCGGACCACCGCGCCAAATTTTGACTGACAACATGTTTTGTTCGTTCGCCAAAGCTCATCTGCTTAACGTTGATTGCAATAAGGCGATGGTTTCAGGAAGTCTGCCGACTTTCAAGAGTAGAAATCATAAAGCGCTCTATCAAAAGCGTTCAAACCGAAACGGGCTTGCATCAACACAAAGGGTTTCATCACAAATAATCTCAGCCATAAGCTTGCCAGCCGCCGGACCTAGACCGAAACCGTGGCCCGAAAAACCAGTTGCCATATAAAAATTTGGCTCGCTCTCAACCGCAGAAATAACAGGCACAGCATCAGGCACAACATCAATGCCCCCTGCCCAGCGTTCTGCAATTGTTGCTTGTTTAAACGCAGGCATCGCCAGACAAAGCGACGCGAACGCTTCATCAAGCAAGGTATCATTTGGCTTGGGGTCATAGACACGACAGACCTCAAAGGGAGACACGTCATCCAAGCCCCAATGTTTCGGCATTTTCAATTCGTCAAAAAATCGTCGCCCAAACCGCAATTTCAAATCTTGAATATCCGTCTTCATGAGGCCAAAGAAATCCGGCAATAGCTTGAAACTATCTGGAACAATGTCGGCGACGGAGTAGGTTTTGTGCGCAATGGTGTAGCCGCCGTCTAATCGTTTTCTAACAGCAAACTTCTGCCCGCCCATGGAATGGGGAACATCAACGTCCAGCTCATTCGTGCGCATAACGGAATTAACGACGGTAAGCTGTGGCAGCTGCAAACCGATATTGGTACAAAATTTTCGCGACCACATGCCGCCAGCAAGAACCACTTTATCGCAAGAAATCTCCCCACGCTCCGTTAAAACACCGCTGATTTTGCCAGCCGCCCGATCAACGCCTCTGACCGCACATTGTTGGAAAATTTGAACACCCAAACGCTGTGCTGCTCTCGCCATTGCTGGTACAGCCAGTTGTGGCTCTGCTCGGCCATCATCTGGCGTATATAGCCCGCCCCGCCAATTTACATTTTTGATGTTCGCACGGCGGCCAGCTTCTTCGCTGTTAATTAGACTCGATGAAAGACCATAAAGATCGCCATTTTTCTGCATCCAATCAGATCGTGCGGCCAGCTCTTTTTCAGTTTCGCATAAATACAAAATGCCGCATTCACGAAAACCAACTTCTTCGCCCACACGCTGGCGCATTTGACGCCACAGGTTCAGTGACACTTGAATGAGAGGCAACTCACGTGGATCACGGCCCATTTGTCGGCACC
>CAZKKW010000166.1:0-2445 GCA_964553335.1 uncultured Hyphomicrobiales bacterium
TCTCCCAGCAAATCCACAAAGCTTGTCACTGGCACCATAAACGATGCCTTGTGAGGCGCGATCCCGACCATCACGCCGATGAAGGTTAGGCCGTCTTCACCGCGTTCAAAAACAGGGCCACCAGAGCCGCCGAAGTTTGTGTCGCAGTCTGTGTGCCAAAGCTTGTTGGTGCCCCCGCGCAGGCGGCAGGTCTCGTCGATAGCCGGCAGGGTCGGGCGGTCTTTGGAATAAAGGATATGGGCAAGCGGCAAGTTCTTCTCTGGCAGTGGGGCTGCAAGGGGTGGTGTTTCAAGCTGCATCGGTTTGTTTAAGATCAGCACGGCGACATCCGTTTGGAAGAATGCTTTGTCAGGCGGCAGTTTGAATTTGAAATTGGGAAGCAGGCGCACTTGTTTGACGGTGGAATGGGCCACGTGTTTATCAAGGCGTTTTCCGGCAACGAAGTGGATTGTATCAGGCTCGGCGAGCTTGCCCGTGCGATTGCTATGAACACAATGCGCGGCAGTGACGACTTGATTGGGCGCAATCAGTGTGCCCGTGCATGTGCTCTTTCTTGCAAAGCGGGCGACATTGACGCGGCCAATGGCGTTATAAAAGCCGTCGCTCTCTGTTAAAATGCGTCGGCTATCAATGCCAATAACCCCTTGGACGCGGCTTTGGGCCACGGCGGTGTTTATCGTACCGACCAGCATTAACAGGGATAGGACTGATGTTAGGCGCGCGATCATCGGTGTTCTTCTTCGCTTGTGCTGATGAGGGCGGAATTGAATTTTCTTAAGACATCGACTTGCTGGAGGTGCGCGACGATCTTGGTCGCATCATCGCTGTCGACGACCAAAATGCGCGTACGCCCGCCTGTATCAAAGGCACGAAGGGCAGCTTCCAAAGTGTCGGTCGGGCGCAAATAAGCTTCGCCAGAGGCAGGGTCAAAGGTTGTTTCTTCTTCCCCATCATCAATCGGCTGCATCACCTCGCTAACACGGGCATTTTTGAGCAGGTATTTGTGTGGGCCATCTTGCACGAAGAGGCCGCGCATTTCGAGTTGCCAGTGGAAGAAGGAGCGGCCATGGAAAGCTTGGGTGAGGCCATAAGAAATTGCAATCGTCACCATCAAAGCAATGGTGATTTCATAACCGCCGGTTAGCTCAAACACGATCAAGACTGTTGAGATCGGCGCGCCAATAACGCTTGCTGCAACCGCGCCCATGCCGAGAATGGCATAGACCCCGCCGCTGGAAGATAGGTCAGGGAATATGCTTGAGGCGATGATGCCAAACGCCCCGCCTGCCATGGCGCCCAGATAAAGCGCTGGCGAGAAAACACCGCCGCCAAACCGTGATGCGAAGGTGATTGCGGTTGCTAGTATCTTGGCAAACAAAAGGGCGATGAGCGTTGTAAGTGATAATTTACCCAAGAGCGCAAGGTTTGTTGCTTCATAGCCAACGCCTAAAACTTCGGGATAGAAGAGAGCGATGAAGCCGATCATGAAGCCGCCAATGATGGGACGAAATAGCAACCGCATTTTGATGTTGCGAGCCACCCAGTCCGTGCCGACAAGGGAAGCTTGAAAGGCGATGGCGACAAAAGCGCAAACAAGGCCTAACAGCGCGAAAGCTGGAAATTCCCAATAAGACGTTATGTCATAATCTGGGATTAAGAAGGCGGCAGTTTCGCCAAAATAGATGCGCGATAAAACAGTGCCTGCAACAGAGGCAATGGCGATCGGCACGAAGGCTGTGGCGGCGTAATGGCCGAGGATTACTTCGTGCGCAAACAACACGCCAGCAATTGGGGCGTTGAAAGAAGCCGATACGGCAGAAGCAACACCGCAGGCCAAAAGGGTTCGTTCTGGTTTGCCTGACAGGCTGAGCCATTTTGAGAAGAAGGCTGAAATTGTAGCGGCCAAATGAACAACGGGCCCTTCACGGCCTGTAGAGGCGCCGAAGCCAAGCGAGATTGCGGAGATGATCGCGCTGAAGAAACCTTCTTTGACGCTTACATTTCGTCCACTCATAACGCGGGCTTCTATAACGTCGGCAACGCCAAAGGCTCTTCGGCTCGACATCAGTTTTTCAAGCATCAATCCAACAATCAAACCACCAAAGGCAGGGGCGAGCAATATAACCCACCAAGGTTGGGCGCGCGCAGCAGTTGCTACAAATTCACTCATGTCGCGCAGCCACGCCAATTGAACGATGCCGATCAACTCGCGAAAAACGATGGTTGCAGCGCCAACAATGGCGCCAACGATAAGCCCCGCCATCCATAAGGTTGGTTGTTTAGTGGTCCAAAAATAAGTGATGTTTGGCTTGATCCAACGAGCAATCACCATCATGGCGGGCGCGAGGCGCATTGTGGCTATAAGAGTGCCGAGAAAACTCTTTTTAGCGGGCGTTTGGTCATCGTCTTTGGGTAAGGACATTGGCTTTTAAAGGGCGTATCGGG
>CAZKKW010000166.1:2545-4882 GCA_964553335.1 uncultured Hyphomicrobiales bacterium
GGGCGTATCGGGCGCGTTTTCACGTTAGCGCAGCTTGAGGAAATGACGAAAGAGAATCTACCTTTGGATGGGAGCCTACGCCTGTGTGACGTCGAAATCAAAAACTGTTATTGCCTTTCCCCCTAATTGGGTGACAAATAGAGGTCAAATATGGGTGATAGAACCACGACGATCTTTGAAAACATCCAATGACGGGAGGTCAAATGTCAGCAGATCAACAAACCGCGAAAAATGAAGCAGGCATTGCAACGGCAATCAATGTTTTAAAGCAGCGTTTTGATGAACGCTTGTCGACAGCGCAAGCGGTGCGTGAGCAGCATGGACATACGACGACGTTTTTAAAAAACGAAGCGCCAGATGCGGTGATCTTTGCCCGTTCAACTGAAGAAGTATCTGACATTGTGCGCGTGTGTGCAGAATATGAGGTGCCGGTGATTGCCTTTGGCACGGGCACTTCCTTGGAAGGCCATGTGAATGCACCGCATGGAGGTATTTCGATTGATCTTTCACAAATGAACGAAATTTTGGCGGTACACGCAGAAGATCTTGATTGTGTGGTGCAACCAGGTGTGACCCGCATGACGCTTAATACCTATTTGCGTGATACAGGTCTTTTCTTTCCGATTGATCCGGGTGCAGATGCAAGCCTGGGTGGCATGGCCTCAACCCGCGCTTCTGGCACAAATGCGGTGCGCTATGGCACGATGAAGGAAAATGTTATTTCAATCACGGCGGTTATGGCCGATGGCCGTATTGTGAAAACGGCGCAACGCACCAAGAAATCATCCGCAGGTTATGATTTGACCCGTTTGCTTGTGGGGGCTGAGGGAACACTTGGCATTATCACCGAACTGACCTTGAAGCTTTACGGTATCCCCGAAGCAATTTCTGGGGGGTCGTGTTCTTTCCCTTCTGAGGAAGCGGCTTGTAATGCGGTGATCCAGACCATTCAAATGGGTATTCCCGTTGCCCGCATAGAAGTGATGGACGCGCTGCAAGTGAAAGCGATCAATCAATATTCAAAGCTGTCTTTGCGCGAAGAGCCGCTTTTGCTGTTGGAATTTCATGGCACGGATGCGTCTGTGCGGGAACAGGCTGAACTGTTTAAAGAAATTGCCGCAGACAATGATGGTGGCGAATTCATTTGGACAACCGACGCGGAAGAGCGCACCAAATTATGGCAAGCGCGCCACGATGCTTATTGGGCGGCTTTGCAACTGGTGCCGGGGAAAAAGGGCATTTCGACGGACGTTTGCGTGCCAATTTCGCGGCTTGCAGAGTGCATGGCTGAGTCTCAAGCGGATCTTTTGGAGGTTGGTCTTATGGCACCAATTGTTGGCCATGTAGGGGACGGCAATTTTCATGTGTTGCTTTTGGTTGACGAAGATAATACCGAAGAGGTAGAGCGGGCAGAGCAATTTGTGTCGCGGTTAAACATGCGTGCGATCTCAATGGATGGGACGTGTACGGGCGAGCATGGCATTGGCCAGCGTAAGCAAAAATATCTAACCCATGAATTAGGCGATAGCGTCGATTTCATGCGCACGATCAAGCAAGCGCTTGATCCAAAAAATATTATGAACCCGGGTAAGATTCTCGCGGTTTAAGGGGGAATAACGTGATTACTATCGACCTGAATGAGATTGAACTTGAAAGCAAGAAAGCGCTTCTTGCTCATGGCGCGGCGGATTGGGTGGCAACTGAGGTTGCAAAAGCCGTTCGTAAAGCAGAAGCAACCGGCAACCGGATTTGCGGGCTTTATTATCTTGAAAGCTATTGCAAACAACTCGTAAGCGGGCGCGTTTTGGGTGATGTGGAACCTGTTGTTTCTAAGCCGAAACCTGCCAGCGTTTTGGTGGATGCAAAACTGGGCTTTGCGCAGGCCGCTTTCTCGCGTGGTCTTGCAACAGCGGTTGAAACCGCTAAGGAGATGGGCACTGCATCTTTGGCAATTGCGCATTCTCACACCTGCACGTCACTTGGTTATTTCACTGAACAAATTGCAGAAGCCGGATTGATCGGCATTGGCCTTACCAATGCGTCCGCTGTTGTTTCTCCTCCCAATGGCAATAAAGCGGTACTTGGGACAAACCCAATTGCGATGGCGATCCCTGCAAAAGGTGGCGGCGTTCGTTTTCAGTTTGATCAAAGCACCAGCGCGATTGCTTTGGGTAAAATTACAATGGCGGCGGCCGCAGGCGATGATATTCCACTTGGTTGGGCCGTGGATGCTGACGGCAAACCAACCACGGACCCGAAAGAGGCGCTGAAAGGTTCGCTTGTTTCTAGTGGCGGTTATAAAGGCTATGGCTTTGGTTTGATGGCTGAAGTGCTTGC
>CAZKKW010000167.1:0-4827 GCA_964553335.1 uncultured Hyphomicrobiales bacterium
GCTTCGAACCAGAGCAATTGTTCAAAATCCTCCACTTGATGTCAGCTTTGCGGACGAAGCAGACTTCCACGTTTTTACCCTCGTCGGTTATTTCAGTCCAAAATTAGTAAAATTCGAACTCACTTGAGTTACTCTCAAACGATATGTTTTTTGAAAACCACAAGGTTGAGTATCCATGAACTTTCGATCAAACAGAAAAGTGACGCCTAAAGTTATTCACGGTCATATTCAAAAGAAAAATAGGCATGATCTGACACCAAACATATGGACCAGCGGGAATTTTGTATTTGAAAAAGAACGTCCAGGCCGTGGTTACCGCCATATATTGAGAAAGGTAGATCTCCTCGCGTTTTTTAAGATCATACCTGATTGGGATACCTATTCAGTTGGTTTGCGCGGTGTTCGCCTGACTCAAGGTGAATCCGGTTTTGATGGTCTATACTACCATGCAGGTATAATTTGCATTCCCGCTTGGGAGCGCGATCTCTGGCGCTTTGTAAACAATCGCTTTTTTGAAGAGCACCGCGCATTGTATGATCGATTAGGACTATCTTATGAGTTTCACAACGGGAGTTGGCTTTTACAATTTACAGAAAACACCGTACGAGCATATCAATTACTCCATATCTTTTTACACGAGTTAGGACATCACCACGATCGAATGAATACCCGCAAAAAAAGTCATCCGGCGCGGGGAGAAGATTATGCGGAACATTGGGCTTTTGAATTCGAACGCAAAGTTTGGGACGGATATCAGGAAACCTTTGGGTTGCTGTAGACGAGTATTGGTTGATAACGAAAAACGGACGACATCAATATTGATGTCTCCTTTGGACTCAAAGCAGACCTTGCGACATTTTCCAAACTTAGTTGCTTCTTGGCCAACACCTGCCGTTAGTATTCTTAAGTCCCCCCCTAAACCCATACCCACGCGCCCCATCCCCTGAGAAATTCATCAAACAGATGCACTCACCTCAAACATCGGTTATAACTTAATCGAACTCCCTCATTCAGGATAAACTCCGAATGCTCGCCACTTGGTTTGACCGCACATTTTCAGATCTTCGCGCTCAGTTTCGCTGGTCGTTTCTGCCGCCGCTCATGGTTTATTTCGCGGCGGGCATTCAGGGGCTTACCAGCATTGTTGGGGTGTTTTTTGTTAAAGATTATTTGGGGCTATCGGCGGAGTTTCTTGTAAGCCTCACCTTTTGGACCGTGCTGCCGTGGACGCTGAAAATGCCGCTTGGGCATTTGGTGGATATTATTTGGCGTTGGAAGGCGATCCTCGTTTATCTCGGCGCGGCCCTGCTCGCTGCCAGCCTTTCCATCATGTACGGCCTCATCACTTCGCCCGAAGAAATGCGCGCTTATATGCCTGCTGAATATTGGTATGTGCTCGCCACCCTGCTCGCCCCTTGCGGCTATGTGCTGCAAGATGTGGTGGCCGACGGCATGGCTGTTGAAGCCGTGCCTGCGACCGATGATCAGGGCAATGACATCGACGACACCAGCCTCAAAGCCCAGCACACCACCATGCAGACCCTTGGGCGCATTGCGCTGTTTACAGGTTACGTCTCTGTGGCGCTGGTCAATATCTTCATGTTCGACGGGATTGAACAAAAGAGCGAGGCGGAGAAAGTCACCATTTACGGGCAGATTTATTTTGCAGCCCTCATCATTCCGCTGGTCTCAATTTCCGGCGTTCTGCTTGCAAGTTTCCTCAAACAAAAACGCCGCGCGGCCCTTCGCGCAATGGGCATGGCGAAAGATAAAATCACCGACTTGGTAGACCGCACAGGCGACCCGACCACGCCGAACATGTGGTTTTTCGGCGGTGGTTTGGTCTTTGTTATCTTATCCCTCACCGTCGGCCTTGGTGATGTTGTGGGCGCGAAGGAAATCGTGTTTGTCGCCTCGCTCGCCATCATCATTTTCATGATGCGCCTGCTTGCCAAAGAGCTGACACCCGCCAAAGCGAGAATGCTGTTTGGTACGGCCATCGTGGTTTTCATCTTCCGTGCCATGCCAAGCCCCGGCCCCGGCCTTGGGTGGTTTGAAATTGATGTGTTGAAATTCGATCAGCAATTCTTGGCCGTGCTCTCACTCATCACTGCTTTCTTGGCGCTAGCAGGCATGATCGTGCTGCGCCCCCTCATGGCAGAAAAGCCGATCAACACCATCATCATCATTTTAACGGTGGCAGGCACCATTTTATTCGTGCCCTCTATCGCGCTTTATTATGGCATTCATAACTGGACATCATCGCTCACAGGCGGCGTGGTGGATGCCCGCTTCATCGCGGTGTTAGATACAGCCATTGAAGCACCACTTGGCCAGATCGCCGTCATCCCGCTGCTTGCATGGATTGCCCGCAATGCACCGACGAATTTGAAAGCCACCTTCTTCGCGGTGATGGCCTCGTTCATCAACTTAGCGCTCTCCGCCGCATCCCTGCTGACAACCTATCTCAACAAGATTTTCGTCATCACGCGGGAAGTGAAAAACCAAGAAACGGGCGCGATAGAGGTCATGGCCAATTACGATCAATTGGGCTATCTGCTTATCGCTGTGTTGATCATCACCTTCGTCGCCCCGCTCGCCGCGATTTTCATCGTGCAGCGCTCACCACTCAAGACGTTTGATTAAGAAGGCTCGCCCTCATCGAATGGCGGCACTTCATCCTGCATAGCCGCGATGAAGCGTTTTACGGATCCAGCCATACCATAAGTGAGTGCGTCGGCAGTGAGGCCGTGGCCAATCGACATTTCAACAATTTGCGGCGCGGCGTCCACCAAGGCTGGCACATTAGCAACGGTGAGATCGTGTCCCGCATTTACCTCAAGACCGACGCTTTTAGCCACCACTGCAGTGCTGGCTAAAGCTTCTAGCGCCGCTTTCGCGCGGCTGCTATCAGCCGGGCTTGCACCATAAGGGCCCGTATAAAGTTCAACCCTATCCGCACCAACCTTTTTAGCAAGCTCAGGCAAGCGATCATCTGCATCAATGAAGAGCGCGACCCGCGTCCCAAATTTTTTCATCCGCTCAATTGATTGTATCAATAGTTCTTCATTGGGCGCGACATCCCAACCGTGGTCGGATGTCTCCTGTCCCGGCAAATCTGGAACAAATGTCACCTGCTCCGGCTTCACCGCTTCACACAAAGACAAGAAGCGCTCTTCTGGATAACCTTCCAGATTAAATTCTTTGTCCGCATAGTCTGGCGAGTTCAAAAGCGCTGACAACTCATGCACGTCGCTGGTTCTGGTGTGGCGTTGGTCTGGTCGCGGGTGCACCGTCAACCCAATCGCGCCCGCATCAAGCGCAATACGGCCAAGGTCAACAACACTTGGCCACGGCAAATCACGTCGATTTCTCAACAATGCCACAGCATTCAAATTGACCGAAAGTTCGCAAACCATTGGGCGTATTCCTAAAACTTAGCCAGCAACTCTTTGACAATTGGTATTAACGTCAAAAAGATCAACCCCGCCAGAGCCAGATTAAACAAACGTAGCGACCAAGCGCTCGCCAAAAACCGCTTCATACCCAAGCCAAACACCCCCCAAACACTCAAACACGGACCATTAAGCAGCACCGCAGTGAACGCCACTAGAAAGATGTTCAGCGTCGGGTCGCTCGCAACTGAGTAAGTCGCCAACACGCTGGCTGCAAGTCCCATCATTTTGATGTTGACGGCCTGAATGCCAATGCCCTGCCAAAACGACAATGGCGCACCAGACGAAGCGTCAGACGGCCCCTTGGCCATGGCAATTTTAATCGCCAGATAGCTGAGATAACAAACGCCCGCAATCTGGATGAAAATCTCAAGCGCTGGATAAAGGCTAAGCAGTGCGTGCAACCCAAGACCGACAGAGGCAAAGACCAAAAAAGTGCCAACCAACACGCCAGAAATATGTGGCACGGTGCGCTTAAACCCGAAGTTCGTGGTGGAGGCCAAGACCATCATCGTATTAGGACCGGGCGTAATCAGGCCTGCCCCAATAAAAAGCACCAGCCTTAGCCAGACGTCGCCATCAATCATTCGCAGCGTTGGATGCATCGTTGATTGCTTCAGCACCACGGCTCACAGCTGCCACACCGGTTTTACAAACTTCTACCAAACCAAGCGGGCGCAAAATCGCGATGAATTGTTCAATCTTTGGCGTGCGGCCTGTGATTTGAAAAATGAAATGGTCCGTCGTTGCGTCCACCACTTCTGCTTTAAAGGCATCTGCAATGCGCAAAGCTTCTAAACGAAGCTCGCCCGTGCCGCGTACTTTCACAAGAGCAAGTTCGCGCTCTAATGGTTTTTCATACCCCTTAGAAAGCGCAATGGTCGTCAAGTCCCGCACTTCATGAACAGGCACAATGCGATCAAGTTGGCTCTTGATCTGGATCAACACAGATTCAGTACCCGTTGTCACAATGGTAATACGGGACAATTGCTTTTCATGCTCGGTTTCAGAAACGGTGAGGCTTTCAATATTGTAGCCACGGCCAGAAAACAGGCCAATCACACGCGCCAAAACACCCGGCTCATTGTCAACCAACACTGAAAGCGTATGCGTGACAGGTGTGTCATCCCCTGCAACAAGGAAGTAAGCAGATTGCGGTTGGTCGCTGGTGGCGTTTTCAGAAGACATTGGTAGACCCTGTTCTATTTATTTTTCACTTTACCCCGCGCAACAATGACGCCTGCTAGAATGAAAATCAATGCAATTCCCGCGTTAATGGACGGTCGCTCGGAAAAAATCAAGAAGGCCCATAAAACACCGAACAGCGGGACCAGCAAATTGATCTGGCTAAAAAAGTTCGCGCCCTGCCGCT
>CAZKKW010000168.1:0-4805 GCA_964553335.1 uncultured Hyphomicrobiales bacterium
GGTGATGCGGCAGCATGGCCGGTTCAAGGTTTGATCCGCCATTTCCGTCCTCTCATTGAAGAGCGCATTGATCAATATTCTTACCGCTCCGATAAAGACGGCGCTGTGTTGGAGGCTGCTGAATAATGTCCGATACATCTAAAATCGTCGTAGATGGCGATGAAATCGAAGTACCAAGCCACTTTACTCTTCTGCAAGCCGCAGAAGCAGCAGGGGCAGAAGTGCCACGGTTTTGTTTTCATGACCGACTGTCAGTTGCGGGTAACTGCCGCATGTGTTTGGTTGAAGTAAAAGGCGGTCCGCCAAAGCCTGCGGCCTCTTGTGCAATGGGCGTGCGTGATTTGCGTCCGGGACCAGAAGGTCAGCCACCGGAGATTTTCACCAAAACGCCAATGGTCAAAAAAGCGCGGGAAGGGGTGATGGAATTCCTTCTCATCAACCACCCACTCGATTGCCCAATTTGCGACCAAGGTGGCGAATGCGACCTGCAAGACCAAGCCATGGCGTATGGTATTGATGGCTCCCGCTTCCAAGAGAATAAACGCGCCGTTGAAGACAAATATATCGGCCCACTTGTTCGCACGAAAATGACGCGCTGCATTCACTGCACACGCTGCGTTCGCTTCACGACAGAAGTTGCGGGCGTGTCAGACCTCGGCCTTATTGGTCGCGGGGAAGATGCAGAAATTACAACATATCTCGAAAGCTCTATGTCGTCTGAGCTGCAAGGCAATGTTGTTGACCTTTGCCCCGTTGGTGCTTTGACCTCTCGTCCCTATCAAGATCAAGCCCGTCCTTGGGAACTCAACAAGACTGAAAGCATCGACGTTATGGATGCGCTTGGTTCCGCAATCCGTGTCGATACGCGCGGTCGCGAAGTGATGCGAGTGATGCCTAGGCTGAACGAAGAAATCAACGAAGAGTGGATTTCAGACAAAACCCGCTTCATCTGGGATGGCCTTCGCACACAGCGCCTTGATCGTCCGTATATTCGTAGCGGCGGCAAACTTGTTCCGGCCAGCTGGTCAGAAGCTTTTGCAGCGATTGCAAGTAAGGTATCAGCAACATCTGGTGAGAAAATTGGCGCAATTGCTGGTGATCTCTCTGGCGTTGAAGAGATGTTTGCAGCAAAACAAATGCTTGAAGCGCTTGGTTCAACCAATGTTGATTGTCGTCAGCTTGGTAACGCACTTGATCCTTCAAACGGTCGCGCAAGTTACACATTCAACGCAACGATTGAAGGCATTGAAGATGCGGACGCGATTTTGCTCATTGGTGCAAACCCCCGCGCAGAAGCAGCACTCCTTAACGCCCGCATTCGCAAAGCATGGCGCGCATCGGAAGGTGCTTTGGCAATTGGTGTGATCGGCGAAGCAGCTGATTTGACCTACGACACCACATACATTGGTGCAGGTGGCGATAGCCTTGCAGAGCTTGCAGGCGGCAAGGGTTCTTTTGCTAAAGCTTTAAAAGCGGCCAAACGTCCGTTAGTCATTGTTGGCCAAGGGGCACTGACCCGCGCTGACGGTGCTGTGATTTTGGCAAATGCTGCAGCAGTGGCTGATAAGTTCGGCGCAACAACAACTGACTGGAATGGCTTTGCTGTTCTTCATAACGCAGCCAGCATGGTTGGCGGCTTGGACATCGGTTTCGTTCCGGCAGAAGGTGGCGTAAAAGCCGCTGATATGGGCGCCCTTGATGTTGTCTTCTTGCTTGGTGCAGATGAAATCACGCTCAAAGGCGATGCATTCAAAGTCTATATCGGCTCTCACGGTGACAATGGTGCACATAGCGCGGACGTTATCTTGCCTGCTGCCACATACACTGAAAAATCTGCGACCTATGTCAACACAGAAGGTCGTGTGCAAATGACAGCCCGTGCTGCGTTCGCCCCAGGTGAAGCGCGCGAAGATTGGGCCATTCTACGCGCCTTGTCAGATGTGCTTGGCCATACCTTGCCATATGACAATCTAAGCGCCTTACGTGCGGCCCTTTATGAAGCGCATCCGCATATGGCGCTTGTTGGTGATATTGCTGAAAGTGATGCAGCGGCTGTGGCAGGCATCGCAAAGGCGGGCGGCAAAATAAACAAAGCGGCATTCAGTTCGATTGTCAGCGACTTTTATCTCACGAACCCGATTGCACGGGCTTCAAAAGTGATGGCTGATTGTTCAGCGCTCGCCATGAAGCAACGCGCAGAAGCGGCGGAGTAGGGCAGGACAATGGAATTTATTGATACCTATATCATCCCCGGTGCGATCATTATCGGTCAGAGCTTTTTGCTTCTAGCAATCGTGCTCATCGGTGTGACTTACTCAACCTACGCTGACCGTAAAATCTGGGCAGCCGTGCAAATGCGCCGTGGTCCAAACGTTGTGGGCCCATGGGGTTTGCTGCAAGCCTTTGCCGATGCGTTGAAATTCATCTTGAAAGAGCCAATTGTTCCTTCTGGATCAAATAAAGCAGTCTTCCTGTTGGCTCCACTGGTGACCGTTACTCTTGGCTTGGCGGCTTGGGTTGTTATGCCTGTAAGCGCGGGCTGGGTGATTTCAGACATCAATGTCGGCATCTTGTTTATTTTCGCCATTACGTCGCTTGAAGTTTATGGCGTGATTATGGGCGGTTGGGCATCAAACTCTAAATACCCATTCCTTGGCGCGCTTCGTTCTGCGGCTCAAATGATCTCTTATGAGGTTTCAATCGGCTTCGTCATTGTGGCGGTTCTGCTTTGTGTTGGTTCGCTCAACATGAGCGAGATCGTGCTGGCTCAGCAAGAAGGACCGGGCACAATGATTGGCCTTCCAGCGTCTTTCCTTGATTGGCACTGGTTTGCACTGTTCCCACTCTTCATCATCTTCTTTGTGTCACTGTTGGCCGAAACAAACCGACCACCATTCGATCTGCCAGAAGCTGAATCTGAATTGGTTGCGGGTTTCATGGTGGAATATTCATCCACGCCATATGTGATGTTCATGCTCGGCGAGTACGCGGCGATCTTGTTCATGTGCGCGATGACAACCGTGCTCTTCTTGGGCGGCTGGTTGCCACCATTTGACTTTGCACCGTTCACTTGGGTGCCAGGTGTCGTCTGGTTCGTGCTCAAAGTCGGCTTGGTATTCTTCATGGTGTCATTGGTTAAAGCGTTCGTTCCACGTTATCGCTACGACCAATTGATGCGCTTGGGCTGGAAAGTGTTCCTGCCAATTTCACTCTTCATGGTCTTCTTTGTGGCCTTTGTTCTTTTCTTGACAGGATGGGGCCCGTAAAGACGGGGGTTGAGACTTATGAATTCACTTGTTCAAGCCGGTAAGGCACTTTTCTTGAAGGAATTTTTCAGCGCTATCGTGTTGACGATGCGTTATTTCTTCAGGCCAAAAGTAACCATCAACTACCCCTATGAAAAAGGGGCCATCAGCCCGCGTTTTCGTGGTGAGCATGCGCTGCGTCGTTATCCAAACGGCGAAGAGCGTTGCATTGCCTGCAAATTGTGTGAAGCGATTTGCCCAGCGCAAGCCATCACCATTGAGGCAGGCCCCCGCCGCAACGACGGCACACGCCGCACAACGCGTTACGACATAGACATGGTGAAATGCATCTATTGCGGTTTTTGCCAAGAAGCATGTCCGGTGGATGCGATTGTTGAGGGGTCTAACTTTGAGTTCGCAACGGAAACCCGCGAAGAACTCTACTATGACAAAGACAAACTTTTAGAAAATGGCGCGCGCTGGGAGCGTGAGCTGGCACAGAATATCGCGCTTGACGCGCCGTATCGCTAAGGAAACCGTAATGGGACTGGCATCAATCTTCTTCTACCTGTTTTCGACAATCCTCGTATTGTCGGCATTCATGGTGATCTCATGCAGAAACCCTGTTCATTCAGTGTTGTTTTTGATCCTCGCTTTCTTTAATGCGGCTGGCCTTTTTGTTCTGGTCGGCGCTGAATTCCTCGCCATGTTGTTGGTGATTGTTTACGTCGGCGCGGTCGCGGTGTTGTTCCTCTTCGTGGTGATGATGCTGGACGTGGATTTCGTAGAGTTGAAACAAGGTTTCTTGCAATATGTTCCACTTGGCGGGTTAGTTGCCGCTGTCTTAGCAGTGGAACTCGTCGTTGTGCTTGGTGGTTCATTGTTCGATCCAAACTTTGCAATCGGCTCAGGTGCTGCGCCTATCCCAGATGTGGCAGAGATCGGCAACACCAAGGCGATCGGCCTGTTGCTCTACACGCGCTACATTTACTTCTTCCAAGCAGCTGGCCTTGTGCTTCTGGTTGCGATGATCGGCGCGATTGTTTTGACACTGCGCCACAAAGAAGGCGTGAAGCGCCAAGACATTGCCGCACAAAATGCGCGCACCCGTGAGACGGCGATTGAGGTCGTCAAGGTTGAGACAGGAAAGGGGATCTAATCAGATGGAAATCGGTCTATCTCATTATTTGGTTCTAGCAGCGATCCTATTCACCATCGGTGTGTTTGGTATTTTCGTGAACCGCAAAAATGTCATCATCATTTTGATGTCGGTTGAATTGATCTTGCTTTCAGTGAATATCAATCTGGTCGCTTTCTCCTCATTCAGTGGTGATCTTGTCGGTCAAATCTTCGCACTCTTGATCCTAACCGTTGCAGCGGCTGAAGCTGCAATTGGTCTTGCAATTCTCGTCGCTTTCTTCCGCAACAAAGGGTCGATTGCGGTTGAAGACATCAATGCGATGAAAGGCTAGGGACTATGTATACAGCAATTGTCTTTCTTCCTCTTCTTGGCTTCCTAATTGCCGGCATCTTTGGCCGCGCGATTGGTGCAAAAGCCAG
>CAZKKW010000169.1:0-4664 GCA_964553335.1 uncultured Hyphomicrobiales bacterium
ATGTTGTTTGCTGTGCCATCTGCATTGAATTTACCGATCCGTGCGCCAAGTGGGATAAGAACCCCAAGAGCGAAGAAACCAGAAATCATGTGAACAACACCAGAAGCACCAAAGTCGTGGTAACCCCATTTGGTAACAAGCCAGCCATCTGCGTGCCAACCCCATGCCGCTGCAACAACCCAAGCAAATGAGCCGAGGATGATGGCAAGCACAACGAAAGGAACGAGGCGGATACGTTCAATTACAGAACCCGACATGATTGAAGCGGTAGCACACGCAAACAGCGTAAAGGCCCCAACAAACACACCAGATGCATTGTCACCCAAATGTGGACCCATCACTTCTGTGACTGGGTTTGCAACAGCTGCAGCATAAGCCAAGCCACTGATCTCATTTGGTCCGACGCCAAAGTCTAGACCTGTTGGGAAAGCCCAATATACCCACCAGCCGAAAAAGTAGAATGTTGGCAGTATAAATGCGAAAGCCAAGATATTCTTGATGCCGGATGCTAGAACGTTTCTGGCGCGTGATGCGCCCATTTCATACCCCAAAAATCCTACGTGGATCAAAACCATAAGTGGTATCGTAAGATAGTAATAGGTTTCTGCCGCTACGGTGTTTCCAGTCGCGTTTGCGGCTTTCAAAGCTGCGACCTCCGCCATTAATTTGGCAACTTCTTCTTCCATTAAATAATCCCCCTCGGATCTGTTTCATTCGCCACTGTTAGGTAGCTAAAATCGGGCATACCGAATTGGTCGTCATTGGTATGCAATTGGTATTTAACCATTCATTAATAAAGATGTACAGCCCGAAATTAAGAAGTTACATTTTCTTAAAAACTCGGTTGCTGAGGGCCTTTTTTCCGATGTTGAAGCGGGGTTTCATCGTATTTTCTGTAGAAAAATTTAGCCAGATGTGACGCAGATTGAAAGCCGCAACTGACCGCAACCTCTGCAACGGAAAGCGCTGTTTGTTTCAGTAAACTACTGGCCCGCGCAAGCCTTAGATCGCGGTAAAAGTGAGAGGGCGACGCGCCCAAATGGGTTCTAAACAAACGATCCAATTGGCGGTGTGAAACATTAAGTTCATCGGCGATTTGCGCGACCGGCATGGGGTCTTCTAAGGCCGCTTCCATTTTGAACAGGGCGTTAGAGACGGTCTCATTACGTGTCGCAAACCTAAAGGCACGGGTTAGGTGCTGCGTTTGATCGTCACCACGTATCACGTCGTGGAAGTAATTGTCAGCCACACGGCCTGCAATGGCTGTACCCAGTGATGACGCTACGAAATTCAGCATTAAGTCGAGACTGGCGGTGCCACCAGCACATGAAAACCGAAGCGCATCGATCTCCATGATAGAGGTGCGAATATCAAGATTGGGATAAAGCTCGCGGTAGGCGTTTTGGCATTTCCAGTGAATGGTAGAACGGCATTGGTTGAATAATCCGGCTTTCGCTACAAGATAGGCGCCATCAGATAGCGAGCCAATGCGACATTTTTCCCGCGCGCAATCACGAAGCCATTTTTCAACTTTCGTGTTCGCAAACAAATGCGTTCTTTCTCCGCCACACACCGCAATGACATCGGCTCTATTGTGTGTCGATATTTGTTCTACTGGCAGCTCAATACCACTGGAAGAGGCGACCGCGCCGCTTTCTTCTCCGAGTAGATTCCATTCAAAATGAGTTCGATCCACCTCAACATTGGCAGCGCGCAACACGTCGATGGCGCTGGATAGGGCGACGAGGGAAAAACCCGGCACCAAAAAGAAGGCAAATGTATTCGCTTGGCTGTTCATATAACCATTATGAACCAATCCAATTACGAATGTCCAATTTGTATTTTATTTTGTCTGATTTGTTGTTCGAAATTTGCACCATTAAGCAGAAGCTTGGGCATAATCGATTGCATTATCGCTAAATGACGGGTCTACTATTTATCCGTCAGCAGGAAAGGCTAAAGCGCGTGAAATATTCAGCTCTATCCGTTTTAAAGCAAGGTCTCACTGGCCATAAAGGCTGGAAACGCATGTGGCGTGATCCAGCGCCAAAGGCTGAGTATGATGTTATCATAATCGGCGGCGGCGGTCATGGTCTTTCTACCGCTTATTATCTTGCCAAAGAGCATGGCATTACAAATGTGGCGGTCATTGAAAAAGGCTGGATTGGCGGCGGCAATGTGGGCCGCAACACGACGATCATTCGCTCCAACTATATGCATGCGCCCAATACGCATTTTTATGAAAAGAGCATGAAGCTTTGGGAAGGGTTGGAGCAGGACTTCAACTTCAATGCGATGATTTCTCAGCGCGGCATTGTCAATCTGTTTCACTCAGATGCCCAGCGTGACGGTTTCGTGCGCCGTGGAAATGCCATGCGGCTTGCAGGTGTTGATGCTGACATTGTCTCACCTGAAGAACTCAAAAAGATGGTGCCGATCCTCGATTTTGAAAATTCACGCTTTCCCATCCAAGGCGGCTTGATGCAACGACGGGGCGGCACAGTGCGCCATGATGCGGTTGCTTGGGGCTATGCACGCGGTGCGGATAGTCGCGGTGTCGATATTATTCAAAACTGCGAAGTCAAAGACATCATCATTGAAGGTGGTGCTGTGGTGGGTGTTGAAACCTCCAAAGGCAAGATCATGGCGAAGAAAGTCGGCATGGCAGTTGCGGGGCACACGTCGCAGGTCGCGAAGATGGCAGGCATTGAACTACCGATTGAAAGCCATGTGCTGCAAGCCTTTGTGTCGGAAGGTGTTAAACCGTTGATTGATACGGTTGTTACATTTGGAGCAGGGCACTTTTATATCAGCCAATCTGACAAAGGGGGCTTGGTGTTTGGTGGCGACCTTGATGGCTATAACTCTTATGCCCAACGTGGCAACTTGCCGATGATGGAGCACGTTATGGCGGGCGGCATGGCGATTATGCCAGCCATTGGCCGCGTTCGGCTGTTGCGTCACTGGGGCGGCATTATGGATATGAGCTTTGATGGCTCGCCGTTCATCTGCAAAACCGGCGTTGATAAACTCTATCTCAATGGTGGTTGGTGCTATGGCGGCTTTAAAGCGACGCCTGCCTCTGGCTGGTGCTTTGCCCACACAATCGCAAAAGATGAACCGCACAAACTCAATGAGGCGTTCACTATTGAGCGTTTTCGAGAGGGGCGAATGATTGATGAAAAGGGCGTTGGCCCAAGTCCGTGGATACAGTAGGAGGCGACCATGCATAGAATTAATTGCCCCTGGTGTGGGCTGCGCGACGAAGCAGAATTTCAATATCAGGGTGACGCAACCGTTGTGCGCCCTGAGGCAGATGCGAGTGAAGAAGAATTCTTCCGCTATGCCTATATTCGAGAAAACCCGAAAGGGTGGCACACAGAGTGGTGGCAGCATGTCGGTGGTTGTCGTCAATGGGTAAAGGTTGTGCGCAACACGGCCACCCATGAAATACATGCAACAGGCGGTCCTCAAGATGACCTTCCTTTACCTGAGGGAGATAAATCATGAGTGCGCATCGTTTAAACAAGGGCGGACTACTGATTAACCGCTCAAAGCCTTTGAATTTTTCCTTTGATGGTAAAAGCTATCAAGGTTTTGAGGGCGACACGCTTGCCTCAGCTTTGCTTGCCAATGGTGTCACGCTTATGGGGCGTTCGTTTAAATATCACCGTCCACGGGGGTGTTTAAGTGCAGGCTCAGAAGAACCAAACGCAATCGTCGAAATGCGCTCTGGTGCAAGACGTGAGCCGAATACGCGGGCAACCATTGCAGAGCTTTATGAAGGCTTGGAAGCAAAATCTCAAAACCGCTTCCCGTCTTTGGCGTTTGATGTTCAATCTGTGAACCAATTGCTCAGCCCGTTTTTGACCGCTGGTTTTTACTACAAAACATTCATGTGGCCTGCCTCCTTTTGGGAGCCGATCTATGAAAAAATCATTCGCCGTTCAGCAGGCCTTGGCAGTGCTGCGGTTGAGCCTGATCCAGATACCTATGAACATTCTCACGACCATTGCGATGTTTTGGTTGTTGGTGGTGGCCCTGCAGGTCTTGCCGCCGCACTCAGTGCTGCAAAATCGGGCGGGCGTGTCATTCTTGCTGAAGAGCAAATGGCCTTCGGTGGCATGGTTTCGCCAACGGATAAAATTGACGGCAAAGCTGCTAACATGTGGGTCGCTGAAGCTATCAGCAAGCTTGAGGGCATGGAGAATGTAACCATCATGCCACGCACCACCGTGTTTGGCTATTATGATCATAACGTGATGGCGGCTCTTGAACGTGTAAGTGACCATGTGAAGGAACCGGCTGAGGGCATGCCGCGCCAGCGCCTTTGGACCCTTCGCGCCAAAGAAGTTGTGCTTGCTTGTGGCTCGCATGAGCGGGCAATGACGTTTGACAATAACGATAAACCGGGTGTGATGCTCAACAATGCCGTTCGCACGTTCGTTGAGAAATTCGGCGTGTCACCGGGCAAAAATATCGCGATTGTCACAACCAACGATGACGCTTATCGCACGGCTGAAATCTTGCTTGATGCGGGCGTTTCAATCGCTGTGATTGCCGATGCTCGCACTGAGCTAAGTGAGGCTGCAAGTCGCGTTAAAGCGCGTGGTGTTACGATTGATCTTGCGACGATTCCAAGGCAAGCCAATGGCGGTAAGCGG
>CAZKKW010000170.1:0-4645 GCA_964553335.1 uncultured Hyphomicrobiales bacterium
GTCCACCCTACCGACATTGATACAACTTGGACTTAAAGTCTCAATTGAGCTCAATATGTATGGTGTCGCAAATTCACCAAACGACCACTCCCACCCCACATCTAACCCTCTTTCATCTGCACCAGCTGAATAAGATTTCCGCATGTGTCATCGAAGACGGCCATGTGAACAGGCCCTGCATCCATCGGCTCTAATTTAAACTCAACGCCTTTGTCAGTCAGCCTCTTCCACTCTGCATCTAGGTCTTGCACCTGAAAGGAATGCGCGGGGATGCCATCTTTTACGATTGCGGCTTTGTAGGGTCCGACGGCTGGATGGGCGCTTGGTTCTAGGAGCAATTCTGTTCCTTCAAGGGCTTCGGGAGAGACGACTGTCAGCCAACGATGTTCGCCCAATGAAATATTGTGTTTCACTGTGAAGCCGAGCTTTTCGGTATAAAACTTTTCGGCTTTATCTTGATCATCGACAAAGACGCTGGTGACGTAGATTTTCATTTTTTAGCTCCCTGTCATTGGTAGTTTACAAGCCATCGTTATTGCGGTGACGACACACCCAACAATGTATGGGAACGGCTAGGAAGAGCAAGGGTGAAGGTACAGATTGATTCTTTTCCTTAAGGAAGCAGAAAGCTTCTTTCTCACGTTATTTGCAAGGTTCTTATGGTAGATTCAATTTATGGAAGAACTTTCGTAAATATCTGTAATTACTTGGTATTTTCCTTTCGAAATCACTGCTACCGCATGCTTTAGCGTGCTTTGTCATGTTGCGCATGCAGTCTTTAATGTGTTTCCTGATCGCATTTCAGATAGCAATATGATTGCATTAGCTGGCAATTGGCTTGCGTCTGGTTTTGGTGAAGCCTTTATGTCGAGCATTGCGCACTACACCCAAAAGTAAGTCTCTACGACCAAAACAAATTGGGCCGGCATCGCTGCCAGCCCAAGAAGAATTTTTGCAAATGTCTAAACCCTACATGTTTGGATAGTTCGGTCCGCCCGCACCTTCTGGCACTGTCCAGTTGATGTTCTGGTTCGGGTCTTTGATGTCACAGGTTTTGCAGTGAACACAGTTTTGGCTGTTGATCACAAAGTTCGGATTGCCGCCCTCATCAGGCGTCACCCACTCATAAACACCCGCTGGGCAATAACGGTTTGATGGACCTTCAAAGACTTTGAGCTCAGAGTTAAATTGAACATCTTCGTCTTTGAGCTTCAGATGAATTGGCTGATCTTCTTCATGGTTGGTTGATGACATGAACACAGAAGACAAACGATCAAACGAGATTTTCCCATCAGGTTTCGGGTATTCAATTTTCTTGCAGTCAGCCGCAGGTTTCAATGTCGCATAGTCCGGCTTACCGTGACCAAGCGTGCCGAAGAATGAGAACCCGAATAACTCATTGGTCCACATATCCAAACCGCCAAGAGCGACACCACCAACAAGGCCGTACTTCGACCACATCGGTTTGATGTTGCGCACCTTATGAAGGTCTTTGCCGATGTCGCTTGCCCGCCAGCCTTCTTCATAAGCTGATAACTCATCTTGCGCGCGGCCTGCTTTGATTGCTGCTACTGCTTCTTCAGCCGCCATCATGCCAGACAGCATCGCGTTGTGTGAGCCTTTAATGCGCGGCACATTGACGAAGCCCGCAGAACACCCAAGCAGCGCACCACCTGGGAAGGTGAGTTTTGGAACCGATTGATAACCACCCTCAGTAATGGCCCGCGCACCGTATGAAATGCGCTTGCCACCTTCAAACACATCACGAATTGCCAAATGCGTTTTGAAGCGTTGGAACTCTTCAAACGGAGACAACCACGGGTTTTCATAATTCAAGTGCGTCACAAAGCCGACGGCCACTTGATTATTCTCTAGGTGATAGAGGAACGAACCACCGCCCGCATTATTGCCCAGTGGCCAACCAAAGGAGTGCTGCACCAAACCTTCTTTGTGCTTGGAGGGGTCAACTTCCCAAAGCTCTTTAATACCGATGCCGAACTTTGGCGGTTCACACCCTTCATCAAGGCTGTATTTCGCAATCAGTTGCTTTGCCAGCGAACCGCGAACGCCTTCACCAATGAAGGTATATTTGCCAAGCAGCGCCATGCCGCGCTCAAAGCCACCCTTTGGTTTGCCATCACGACCAATGCCCATGTCGCCAGTTGCAACACCAATCACATTGTTATTGTCATCATAAAGCACTTCGGCGGCGGCAAAGCCCGGGAAAATTTCAACACCCAGCGCTTCGGCTTTTTCAGCCAACCAACGACACACATTGCCAAGAGAGACGATGTAATTGCCATGATTGTTCATCAGCTTCGGCATCAGAAAGTTCGGCAAGCGAAGAGAACCTGCAGGGCCTAGCACAAGGAAGTGGTCTGCTTTCACTTCTGTTTTGAAAGGCGTGTCACTCTCTTCGCGCCATTCTGGGAGCAAACGATCCACCGCAATCGGATCAACCACAGCACCAGAAAGAATGTGAGCGCCAACCTCAGAGCCTTTCTCAAGCACAACAACAGATAAATCAGCATCCAACTGCTTCAATCGGATCGCAGCAGCAAGGCCCGCAGGCCCTGCACCAACAATCACAACGTCAAAGTCCATGCTTTCGCGTTCAGGCATCTCGTCAGACATCCTTGTCTCCCAAATTTAGTCGTTTGTCTGTAAATAACGGAAAAAGCAGGCATTGCGCTAGCCTTTATTTTGTTTCAACACTAATTGACCTCTAGCCCTTTTAAAAAGTGTTAGTCTAAACTGGCAGCACACATCGAAACAAATTGGTCTTAATCGTGAATACAAACGCAACGCATATCGCTGAAATGGAAGCTCTTTTAGAGTTTTACGCAGCCAATGGTGTGGACTGTGCGATGGACGATGAGCCGCATGACCGTTTTGCAGAAATGCGCGAGGCGCGAGCTGCCAAAATGGCGACAATGACGCAAAATCATCATGCTGCTCAAAACAATACACAGATAAATCAGCAATCATCACGGCCACCTGCCTCTGGTGGACGCGAGGCCCCTGCCCGCACGGCAACGCAAACCGTCCCAGATGCTGCCAATGTGGAAGCTGCCCGCAAACTGGCCAATTCTGCCAACACACTAGAAGACCTCCACACAGCGCTTGAACAATTTGATGGCTGCAACTTAAAACGCACGGCCAAAAGCTTGGTCTTTGCTGATGGCAACCCAAATGCCCAAATTATGCTGGTGGGTGATGCACCGGGCCGCGACGAAGACATTGAAGGGGTTCCCTTTGCGGGCGCGACAGGCGAACTACTGAACAAAATGCTCGCCGCCATCGGGCTTGATCGTGCAAGTGATGTCTACATTTCGAACTTCGTGCCATGGCGCCCACCAGGAAATCGTGCACCAACCTCTCAAGAGATCGAACTCTGCCGTCCCTTCATTGAGCGCCAAATTGCTTTGGTGAACCCTGACATTTTGGTGCCTTTGGGAGGGGACGCGACAAAACAATTACTCCAAACCTCCAACGGCATTTTGAAATTACGCGGCAAAAAACATCCCTATACCCTTGGTGAGCGTAAAATCGATGCCATCGCGACATTGCACCCAGCCTATCTCCTGCGCCAACCCGCGCAAAAACGACTGGCGTGGCAAGACCTTCAAATGCTAAAGAAGCGCTTGGAAGAGATTGGACCGAAGAAAGCATGATGCGCGCGCTTTTACTGGCAAGTTTAATGACGGTGAGTAGCCTGTTTGCAGGCGGCTTTAATGCTGCGCGCGCTGATATTGTTATCGGTATTGCAGCACCGCTCACGGGCATCTATGCACCCCTTGGCAAACAAATCGAAACTGGCGCTCAACAAGCCATCAACGAGATCAATGAAGCAGGTGGCATTAGCGGCGAAAAACTCGTACTTGAGGCAATCGACGACAAATGCAAACCAGAAAATGCGACAGCCGTTGCCAATCAATTGATCGGCAAAGGTGCAACCTTCGTCATTGGTCATGTTTGTGATCGCCCTTCCATTGAAGCTGCTAGCGTTTATGCAGAAAACAAAGTCATCCAGATTTCACCAGCAAGCCAAAACCCAGCTTTCACAGAAAACCGCCCAAATAAAAAAGGCGGCACCTATCGCTTTGCCGCAAGGAATACGCAACAAGCTGATGTTTTAATTGGATTTTTATCCACCGCTGGCGCCAAGGAAAACATCGTTATTTTAAACGATGGTTCCGTCTATGGCAAAGCGCTTGCTGATACGGTTGTCACCGGCCTTGATGAAGCAGGCATCAAACCTGTCTTAAACGAAGGCTTTGAAGCTGGGCAGGAACGCTATCGAACACTCTCATCGAAAATCGTCGATGCAGGCGCTCGTTTTGTCTTCATCGGCGGCACACACGCAGATGCTGCCAAAATCATCCGCGAGCTGGATAGCTTAAGCGACAAGATCAGCTATGTCGGCGGCGATGGTCTTGTTAATGCTGAGTTCCCAAATCTTGTCTTGGAAGATAACGACAAACGCGCAAACCTCGATGATGTCTTTGTAACCTTCCCACCAGACCCACGCTCTTTACCCACGGCCCAAAATACCGTGGTTCGCTTCCAACAAAATGAAATCAACCCCGTCGGCTACACCCTTCGCGGCTATAGCTCTGTAAAAATCATCGAAAGTGCCGTGCGC
>CAZKKW010000171.1:0-1669 GCA_964553335.1 uncultured Hyphomicrobiales bacterium
GCTTTGGTGGCAAGCTTTCCCGTGCGCCACAAATATTCAAGCGCTGCTTTCCCATCATGCCATTGCCACATATCGCGCTTTTCTTTTGTGCGCTCTAAGTCACGTGACATCAGCGAACCTTGTTCTTCAACGCGCGACAACAGGTTTGTTAAATGGTCAGCAAAGCCTTTGCCCTGCCACTTTGTAAACTTAGTTTTTAACCGCTGTTCTTCGCGCTCAAACTTATGTTTCCAATAGGGATAAAAGGCCGTTGGAATAAAGGAGGCGTCGTGGGTCCAGTTTTCAAACAGCAGTTGATCACGTTCGATCAAGGGTTCTAAATGTTTCGGGCGATAGGTTTGGTTGCGGGCGAATAACGTCATGTGATGGGCACGTTCAACCCACTGGATGCTATCAAGTTGAACAAAGCCCAATTGCTCGATTAGCTGATAGAGTTCTTGGTCAGATTGTTTGATGTTTGGCGGGCGGGTCAGACCTTGCAAATGCAAGATGGTATGACGCGCCGTTTTTGCTGTGAGCTTCAGCATTAAAACTGTTCTTGCCCGCGTTTTCGTTGCGGGTCTGGGAAATCGCGGTAAAGGGCAAATTTGATGCCTGCGACTTGCTGATTAACTGCTGCGTGTTTCTTTTCAACGTCGCCCGCACGTTCAGAAACCATGCCGAAGGCCGCATCTAGTTGAGCCAGATTTTCCACTTCAATCATGATGTGAAATTCGCCAAGCTCGGCTGGTCCTAGCCCAAGCTTGCGACGCATCAACCGCCAAGAGACGATTTTCCCTTCGCGTTTAAGATAGTCCATGAACACGGCAAAATCATCGGCGAATTCGACGTCGGATTGGCCGCTCTTAAGGTCGAAAAAGCCGTGATAAATATCCATTAGATCGGCTTCAATGTTTGTGGATCAAGGCCACCCATCTTGCAGACAATGTCCCATTCATTGGGTTTTACGGGCTGAACGGATAAGCGCATGGATGTCACCAGAGACATATCTGCCAAGCTCTCGGTTGCTTTCACCTGCTTTAACGTCACGGGCGTGGGCATGTCACAAAGGGCGCGAATGTCGACGCATTCCCAGCGCTCGTCATCGGTGGTGCTGTCTGGATGACAAAGGGCGGATACTTCACAAACGCCAACCACTTCAAGCCCCTCATTTGAGTGATAGAAAAAGGCGCGGTCGCCCAGTTCCATCGTCCGCATGAAATTGCGGGCTTGATAGTTGCGAATGCCGTCCCATTCTTCGCCAACATCGCCCTTGGCTTTTTGCTGCTCCCAAGACCATTTGAAGGGCTCGGATTTAAACAACCAATATTGCATTTGGCTTACTCCGCAGGTGCGCCGATGACCCATTTCCAAGGTGTAATTTCTACGCTCTCAAAAAGGCCAGCTTTGCCATATGGGTCGGTTGCAAAAAGCGCGTCTGCTGCTGCTTGGTCTGCTGCTTCGCACACAACCATGGAACCTGACATATCGCCATTTTCATCAAGCATTGGACCTGCAAGAACGATTGGGTTGCTCTTTAGCCATTCAACGTGGGCTGGGCGATTGTCAACGCGGACTTGAAGAGCACCTTTTTTGTCTTTGCCATAAAATACGAAATGCATGAGAAGGTTCCTTTATTTTTAAGTTCTACCCAAGGGATTACCATTGGTGCGCCTTGGTGTCACCCATG
>CAZKKW010000171.1:1769-4642 GCA_964553335.1 uncultured Hyphomicrobiales bacterium
GTCGCATTGCCTTCCCCGTTGTCGATGAAATGGCGATAGATGGCGGCAACTGGTTTGCCGTTGTTTAAGCGCCATTCAATTGTCAGGTTGATCTGGTTGAAGCCGCCGAAGCTCTCCCATGGGTTTTCTGGTTGCATTTGGCGGCTAAGGTGGCCGAATTGAACGCTTTCACGAAGGTCGCCTGTTGATATCCAAATAGGGTAATCTTCAAAGCCGTTGCACTTGAATTGACCGCCTAAATTAGGGTCATCTTCTGGCGGCGTGTCGATGCGTTTGCAGTCTTTATCCCAGTCAATTTTTGAATAGGTTGACGTTATATCTGCTGCTTGAGCTGTCGTAGTAAATACGGGTGCAATCAGCGCTAATAATACGGCTGGTACTGTGCCTTTAAAAAACATGGCAGGCCTCTTTCGATTATGTATGAGAGGCCAGTCTATCAGCCCAGTTCAGCTTTTAAAGGGCGCTGCATGAGTTTTCTCATGGCCTCAGCAATTGGTAGATCTGCGCTCAAAACTTCATCAATCGCATCTATAATCGGCGCTGATATGCCGGCATCTTTACAAATTTTTGCAGCGATCGACGTTGTATGAACCCCTTCGGCGAGTTTTAGTTTTGTGAGGTCATCGCCGTTACCGACGGCCATGCCATAGGCGAAATTCCGTGATTGGGGGCTGGAGCATGTCAGCATCAAATCGCCAAGACAGGAAAGCCCCATCAAGGTTTCAGGTTTCGCGCCGAAGTGGCTGGCAATGCGGGACAGTTCTGTAAACCCGCGTGTTGTAAGAGCTGCTTCCGCACTTGCACCAAGCTTTCTAGCCCGCGCCATACCAACAGCAAGCGCGATGACATTTTTAAGCGCGCCACCAAGTTCTGCTCCAACCACATCATCTGAGGCATAGGTGCGAAGCCCCTGGCTTGAAATGGCCTCTGACAGGGTTTTTGCCATTTCCAATGTGGGTGCTGCTAAGGTAACAGCCGTTGGAAGCCCGCGCGCGACATCATGGGCAAAGCTCGGTCCTGATAAAACGGCAACGGGGTTGCCCGCTAGAACCTCGACAGCAATGTCACTTGTGCGTTTGCCTGTGGATTTCTCAATGCCTTTTGCGCAGAGTAAAATTGTGGTGTCGTTTGAAAGAAACGGCTTGGCGTCTTCTAAAACGGCCCGCAGCGATTGGGTTGGGATAACCACAAGAGCAAGCTTTGTGCCTTTGAGGTCAGCCAGATTGGTCGTGGCTCTAATGCCGGATGGTAGGGTGACAGCGGAAAGATAACGCTCATTCTTCTGATTATCATTTATATCTGCGACAAGCTCTCCGGAGCGCGCCCAAAGTTGCGGGGTTTTACCGGCGCGCGCTAGGTGGGCTGCAAGGGCTGTACCCCAAGCGCCGCCTCCAATGACAGAAATCTGCATTATACTTTTGCGCCTCTTTTGCCCTTGCCAACCACTGTGCCGCTTTCTTCATCAAGTGGCCAGCGCGGGCGGGGTGTAAATGATAGATCGCCACTTTCACCAAGTGTGATGCGTTCCAGTGCTGCCCAGCCAATCATGGCGGCATTATCTGTGCAAAGCTTCAATGGTGGAGCGGAGAGTGCAAAGCCTTCGGCCTCGCACAGTGTTTCAAGGGTTGATCTGATTTTCTGGTTGGCCGCAACCCCGCCAGCCACCACGAGTGTCGGTGTTTTATGGGTGGGAAATTGTTGTTTGAACAGTGCCAAGGTGCGTTCGATCCGGTTTTTCAAAATGTCGCTTACTGCTTGCTGGAAAGACGCGCAAATATCGCTAACGTCTTGATCTGTTAAAGGCGCATGTTTTTCTGCGGCCAATCGAACAGCTGTTTTAAGGCCAGATAATGACAAGTTTAATGTGTCATGCTGCTGCATGGGACGGGGGAAATTGAAACGGGTTTCATCTCCCTGCTTTGCCATTTTCTCCACTGCTGGACCACCTGGATAATCAAGGCCCAGCATTTTAGCGGTTTTATCGAAAGCTTCACCCAAGGCATCATCAATTGTTGTGGCAATCCGCTCGTAGTTTCCAACGCCATGAATGAGCAAAATTTGCGTGTGCCCGCCAGAAACCAGAAGCAGCACATAAGGAAAAGCGACATTGTCGGTTAGCCGTGCTGTAAGGGCGTGCCCTTCCAAATGATTGATGGGATAAAACGGTAACGCCAATGCATGGGCCATCGCTTTGCCGGTTATGGTGGCAACCAGCAAGCCACCATTAAGGCCGGGGCCTGCGGTAGCAGCGATGGCGTTGAGGTCTTGGGCCTTAATATCGGCATCGTTCAATGCGGCTGCAATCACGCCGTCAATTGCTTCCACATGAGCGCGCGCTGCAATTTCGGGCACCACACCGCCAAAGGCTGCGTGTTCTTCGATCTGGCTCAACACGATATTGGATAAAATACGGCTCGTTCCATCCTCATTGCGGCTTACCACGCTGGCGGCCGTCTCGTCGCAACTTGATTCTAAAGCAAGAACAAGCGGATTGCTCGCAGTGGGCGCAGGTCGGTTTGATTGCTTTAGTTTTGTGAAATCGGGCATAAGGGCGTTGATGTAGAGAACCAAACGGCTATTGTGTCGCGGAACCTATCACTTGAGCCGAACTGCTTGCAAATGAATCCGACATCTTTCTCATCTAACTCCCCTTTAAAAATTGGAACCCGTGGCAGTGACCTTGCTTTGGCACAGGCGCGTGAAGTGCGTGAGCTGTTAATGGCGGCCCACGGAATGGAGGAAAATGCGTTCTCTATTACCGTAATTAAGACCACTGGTGACATTGTTGTCGACCGTCCCTTGTCTGAGATTGGCGGCAAAGGGCTTTTTACCAAAGAAATTGAGCAAGCGCTGATTGATGGCGATATTGATAT
>CAZKKW010000172.1:0-4601 GCA_964553335.1 uncultured Hyphomicrobiales bacterium
GAATTGATATAGGAGGGGTTCTGGCTCATCGTTGCTTAGCCTAATCCACCATCGCTCACAAAAAATCTGACCATCGATTAATAAGTATCTCTTTATCGCTCATGCAATGAGCGCGATAAGGTTTTAACGACTGGCTTCATCAAATATTCCAAAACAGTTCGTTCACCCGTGACGATGTTTATTTCAGCCGTCATGCCAGGAATAATCGGAAAACTTTCACCATCCCGCTGCAACACATTTTTATCAGCTCGTACCTTAATACGATAAAATCGATTACCTTCGTCATCCTCAATACTATCGGCAGAAATGGATTCCAATTTTCCCTTCAGACTTCCGTAAATTGAAAAATCATAGGCAGTCATTCGAATGTTCGTTTCAAGATCAGGTCGCAAGAATGCGATGTCTTGTGGCGGTACCCGCCCCTCGATAAGCAATGAGTCATCAGCAGGAATGATCTCCACAATATCCACCCCCGAAGAAACAACCTGCCCTAGTGTGTTGACATTGATCGACTTGACTGTGCCTGCAACTGGAGCTCGAACAATGGCGCGTTTTAGTTGATCTTGCGTTCCTTTAATTGCTTCTTTTAAAGCAGACAATGCAGTGCGTGTTTCATTGAGTTCATTCAAAAGGTCGCTGCGTAATCTACTCAATTCTCGAGTTTTGATTTCTTCATGACTTTGAATGGCAGCATTTAAACGCGGGATCGCATTTTCAGCGGTGGTGATGGTCTCTTTAATTTCGGTGATTTGGCGCTCCAAAGTTAAGAGTTCAAGCTTAGGAGCCGCTCCTCTTTTAACGAGTGGGGCGATGATGTTGCGCTCTCGCTCAGCAAGTACTAACCGACTTTTTGCCGATTCTGCTTTGGATTTTTGTTCCGAAATTTCATGTTGGCGTTGCGCTATCTCAGAATCTTGCTCCGCCAAAAATGCTACTTTTGAATTTCTCCGCGCATCATGCAAACCAATTTGCCCATTCACAACAGCTGGGTATTTTGCAGTGAATTCTGGATCAAACTGTGGCACGACATCATCGCGCTCTGCTTCAAGACGAACAATTGCCCCTTGGTAACCGACGATTTTTTCTTCAGCTTCCTTCAATGAAGAAGAAACTTGAGCCGTACTAATTTCAACCAGCGGTTCTCCAGCCTCAATCGTGTCACCATCATGCACATGGATCGCACTGATAATGCCGCCTTCCAAATTTTGAACCACTTGCACCTTGCCTGCAGGAATGACATTGCCATCTGCACGAGTGGATTGTTCGACATGAGCAAAAGCTGCCCATGCAATAAAAGCACTGAGAAACAAGACCAAAACAAACTGGGTTAACCGCAGCAGGAACTTAGGTGGTTCCAACAAATCTGCGCTTTCAGAGGTTAAGGTATCATTTTGCTTTATGGAAAGCTTCATATCGCATCCCCTACAGTCTTTTGTGTTTTAACCTCGGTTGGTTGGATATTTTTTTCACGTGCTTTTTGAATAATGACCTTGCGGCTTGTCTTCGTACTTTCAGACAATTTCGCTAACACCTTGTCTTTAGGACCATCAAACAAGACTTCGCCTTTATCCATGACGATAATGCGATCAACCAGTTCAAAAGTGCTCGGTCTATGTGTCACCACCAGCAAAGTATGGTCTCGATTTGCTTTTTCAAACCCATCAATAACCACGCGTTCCAACCGCCCATCCATATTGCTGGTTGGCTCATCAAGAAGCAGCAAAGGTGGATTGGAAATGATGGCACGCGCTAAGACGAGAGTTTGTCTTTGCCCAGAAGAAAGATTGGTTCCCCCCTCAGTTAACAGCGTATCAAAGCCATGAGACTGATTGTTAATCCAGTTAAGCGCCCCCGATGTACGCACTGCATTCACTAAATCAATGTCAGTTAGAGAGGGCATGTGGCCCATCAAGTTTTCTCTGATCGTTCCAGCAAATAATATCGCATCAGCGCCCGCCCAACCTATGTGACGGCGGATCTCTGACGGATCAAGCGCGGACAAACCAATACCATCAACAAAAACCCGTCCAGAATCGGGCGAATATAATTTAGCGAGCATTTTCAACAATGTTGTCTTGCCAGAGCCGGAATGACCGATAATGGCAATCTTCTCTCCCTGTTTAATGGAAAGAGAAACATCCTTTAATGCCGGAACTTTGCTTTCATCATCATAAGTGAAGGAAACATTTTCAAACTGAACATCCCCTTTAATACCAGGGTGCTTGATGAAACGACTGGTTTCGCGGCGCTCTAATGGTCTGGATTGTATTTCGCTTAGCGCACGCTCGGCAGCCTTAACTTGATACAATCGCAAAACCAAACTGGAAATCTGGCTTACAGGGCCCATTGCACGACCTTGAATGATCATGCAAGCAAGCATCGCACCGGCAGAAATTGTTCCAGCAATAATAAGATGAACGGCGACAACAACGAGTGCGACAGTCGCAACTGTTTGAGCTAAAACCATGAAACTCATAGCAAAATTAGTATAAGCTCGACTTTTCACACCGGAGCGAATTTGCGCGGCAGCAGCTTTTTCCCACTTTTGCGCGGCCTTACGTTCAAGCCCGATCGCTTTGAGCGTTTCAATGCCTGTTATTGTTTCAATCAGCACCGTATTGCGGTGAGCTGTGTTTTGATAAGCTTCTTCAGTGATTTTCGCCAAGGGACGCTGCACCAAAAACCCAACCAACAGCATAAGAGCGATGGCGACGACTGTTACGTAAACCAAAGGACCGCCGATAAATGCGATCACCCCAACAAAAAGGAAAATGAAAGGTAAGTCGCCAAAAATCGCTAATGATGCAGAAGAATGGAATTCGCGAATAACATCTGTATCTCGAAATGCATTGGCATCACTGCCCACCATTCGACGCTCTTTAGACAAGGCTGTTGCAAGATAACGGGCGAAAATACGGTTTAAAAACAGCACATCAATCCGCCGCGATGTGCCATCAACAATGTGCGTTCTCAAAAGCCTAAGCGCAAAGTCAAACAAGGCAGCTAAACAGACACCAATTGCCAGTACAGTTAGCGTATCAAGAGAGAAATTGGGTAGAACTCTGTCATAAACATTCATCGTAAACAGCGGGATCGCGAGACCGATGACATTAATAGCAATTGTGGCGAACAAAGCTTCAGAGGAGAAGATTGGAGATGAAAATAAACCGCGCACAGATATTGGCGCATCGTCTTTTTCATCGCCCGCGCGTTGACATGTCATCAGCACAGGTTTTTTTGCGATAAAATCGCTCAGCGGTATCGTTTGATCTTGCGCATCGTCTTTGTCTTCGTCTGCAAACAGATTAAATGAGAGGGTCTTATTTTTCTGTTTTGTCGTAACCGACGTGATCACAACATATCCATCACTCATCTTAGCAATGGCCGGCAGTGAGGCGTTAGAAAGCCGCTTTAACTTTCCAGAAAATTGAGTGACACTAAGACCAATAGCGTCACCAATAACAGGCAATGTTTGAACATCGGTTTTATTATCTGCAAAGACAGTGGTGTGCTCAATGGCAAACGGTGAAACAGGATGGTCAAACCGCTCGCAAACATACGATAAGGCTCGCGCTAAAGGCTTAGGCTTCAAATCGGCCACTTCACCTTTGTTGTCAAGATTTTCAGAGTGATCTGCTACAAACGTGTTAACTGTCTCTTTGAGACTTTCAATATCTTTATTCAAGATTACCACCACCAACAATCTTAGATGGTGACCAATCTACGCGTAAGCCGTTAAAAGATTACTTACCTTAATGAAAGTTTGATGCCAAAATTGTTAATGGAGCTGTGGCTATCGCAAGTTTTCCCATGCATCAACATCTTCAATCGTTAAGTGGTATGTTTGCGTCGCCGCTTTTGGCAACTGCACGCCCAGAGCTTGAACAAGTTTCCCGCTCAACGCTAGAATTCGAAATCGGTTGAATTTGCCTGTGAATTCTTCTGAAACGGCAGCAGATCGATTAACGAAAATATCGTTTTGGATATCCAACACATCAAGTAGTGAACGGCGGCCCGCATCGAACTGAGCAAGATAGTCCGGTAGAATACGTCTAGCACGGTTTGCTTTACTGCGCATTAGAGCAACGCGCCGTTTTGCTGTCGTTGTTTGTCCATAAGCAAGACGTACATCACGCGATATGGTGCGTTTCGTAATTTCCACATCGTTGCGGGCTTCGGCTGCACGAATTTCAGCTTCTCGTCTTCGAGAACGATTAATTCCACCGCCATAAAGTTTATATTTGAACCTTACAAGGGCCTGCCCATCAAACTCAGATCCACTATCACCTGGTGTTTCATTGAATGTTTCAAACACTGAAGCTTGAAGGTCTACCTGTGGGTATCGAGAGGCTCTGGCCACTTCAACCGCAGAAAGAGCGGCATCTGCATCAAAAACGCGGGCTTGGACAGCAGGCGATTGTGCGGTGGCAAGGGCTACTGCATCTTGTACTGTGTGAGGAAAATGAATGCTTGGCACCCTCACTTTATGCAATTTTCCAGGCTCACGTCCAACAACGGCAAAGAACGCTGTGCGTGCATCGAGAATTTGTAGCTCAGCGCTCTCTAGATCAATCCTTGCTTGCTCCAATTGAGCTAATGCT
>CAZKKW010000173.1:0-4567 GCA_964553335.1 uncultured Hyphomicrobiales bacterium
CTGCCCTGCTCAATTGTGCAATCAGATAAAGTCACATTGTGGCCAATCGTAACATCGGGCCCAATTATGATGTCAGCTTGGTTGCAGTTCAAAATGCTGTTGTCTTGAATATTACTGCCGGCCCCAATTGAAATGTGATGAGCATTGGCTGAAAGCTTACAACCATACCATATGCCTACCCCTTCTTCGGCTGACACCTCCCCCTCAACCTTGGCAGACAGGGCGACGAAACAATCAAGGTTCGTCGTCACGGCTAAACTCTCACCCTTAGCGCTTGGCGCTTTGGAGCGGATATTTTGATGGTGTCCTTCAAGCTCGACCGCCGTTAGTTTTGCAACGGGTTTTGCAGGGCATCCCGAATAGAGCCATCCGCCTTCCAATTGATGACGGGGAAACACAACGGAGCCTGCGGCGATGACGGCACCAGAACCGACCTTTGCCCCATCCAAGATGACGGTCCCATTTTCCACCACGCAATCGTCATCCACATCACAGGCATGTATCACGGCCCTGTTTCCGCATGTGACATTGTTCCCGATATTTGTGGCGTAGATGTCGTGGGCGATGTGCACCGTTGCGTGTTCACCAAGGTGAAAGTTCTCCCCAATGATCACGTCATGACCATCAGCACGTAAAACTGAGAAAGCCCCAAGCCATGCTCCACTAGCAAGTGTCACCCGCCCAAGTACGACAGCGCCCTCGCCTGCATAAACCAGTTTGCCTTTAATGTTCGGCGATATTCCGTCATATTCTGCGCTCAGGGGGATGAAGTCTTCAACCATCCAATTTCCTTTTAGGTGTTGCCACAGGCATGCAAATTTGGCCGCCTCTTGCATGTTGTTCTCCAGCAATGAATTTGAAGATGCAAGCGCAATCGTCGTAAATATCAAAAGACAGGGATGCTATGTTAACAAGTGCAAGAGCATCCGGCTTGTTCGACAATCCAATAGACGTGCTATAGCCAGACGATTACACGCCCCCTTGGTGTCTAGCCTCATTTTTCAGGGCCAGTAATTGGGAAGTAGGTCAGACGAACGGGCACTGATCAGCATTAACACGATGACTTGATAGAGAAATTTTGCTTTATCCCGTTGGGTTAAGTTCCAACGGTTTGAAGCAAGTATCTATAATTGTTGATTTTTTACGACAGCTTAGAATTGGTCCAAATTAGAATAATTCTAAGTCATTGTTTTTGCTTGTTTTTTATCTTGACTGCTTTAGTTAGGTATGAAAAACAGAGATCAACAATCACTTGTATCTTGGAGAGCACCTAGATGTCTCAATCACTAAAACTAGCCATCGCGGCTTTGTTGACATCCACAATCGCAACGGCTGCCACTGCCGCTGAGGTCAACATTTATTCATACCGTCAACCACAGCTGATCAATCCGATCTTGGCTGAGTTCACGAAAAAGACTGGCATTAAAACAAATGTTGTCTTCGCGAAAAAAGGTTTGGTTGAGCGTCTTAAAGCAGAGGGTCAAAACTCTCCTGCTGATCTTATCCTTACAGTTGATATCAGCCGCTTAGACGGCGCTAAATCTGGCGGTGTTACACAAGCCCTCAGCAACGATACACTTTCAGGCAACATTCCTGCCCAATACCGCGACGGCGAAGGCCATTGGTTTGGCCTTACAACACGTGCACGCGTTGTTTATGCCTCTAAGGACCGTGTTGCTCAAAACGACATCACATATGAAGAACTTGCTGACCCTAAATGGAAAGGCAAAATCTGCACACGTTCAGGTCAGCACGTTTATAACCTTGGCTTATTCGCTTCTATGGTGAACCACAAAGGTGAAGCGGCAGCAAAAGAATGGCTCGACGGCGTAAAAGCAAATCTCGCCCGCAAGCCTACTGGCAATGACCGCGCGCAAGTGAACGGTGTATTTTCTGGCGAATGCGACATCGCACTCGGCAACACCTATTACATGGGCTTGATGCAGACGAACGATAAGAAGCCTGAGCAAAAAGAATGGGCGGCTTCCGTGAAAGTTCTTTTCCCGAATGCAAATGACCGTGGAACACACGTAAACATTTCAGGCATGGCGCTTACAAAACATGCACCTAACAAAGCAGATGCCGTAAAATTGATGGAATGGCTTGCTGGTGATCAAGCGCAAAATCTCTATGCAACGGCGAATTTTGAGTATCCAGTTAAAGCTGGTGTCGCTGCTTCTGAGCGCGTTTCAAGCTGGGGCACATTGAAGCCTGATACTTTGTCTCTCAACGATATCGCCACAAAGCGCGAAAAAGCGAGCGAATTGGTTGATACTGTTGACTATGATGGTGGTCCTAATTCGTAATTCCGGAGAGTTATGAGCACTTCACCATCTCCTGGTGGCTGGTTTCTCCAACAAAAACTGCCACCTCCTCGAGAAGCTGCTGGTCGACGGACCGGCAGCTTTTGTTTGTTTTAATAAAGTGCTAGCATTGGTTCAAAGCCATACTGATTTGGGGAAGAATCAATCTAATGCGCCTGACGAAACAATCAAATTATGCTGTTCGTATTTTGATGTATTGCGCTGCCAATACAGAGCAATTGAGCAAGGTCACAACCATTGCCCAAGTCTATGACGTATCAGAGTATTTCCTGTTTAAAATTTTAAAACCTTTGGTCGACCAAGGCTATATTGCGACTGAGCGCGGGCGGGCTGGCGGTATCCGTTTGGCAAAACCTGCAAGCGAAATGCAATTGGGCGCCGTTATTCGCGCGACTGAAGACAAATTCATCATGGCTGAGTGCTTTGAAGAAGGCGCAGACTGCCCGCTCCTCTCCTCATGCGCATTCAACTCAGCGTTGACTGAAGCGCTCGGTGCGTTTTTCACCGTCTTAGACAGCTACACAATCGCCGACTTAGTCGAAAATAAATCCCGCGTTCGCGAGCTTTTGGGCATGTTTGGTCTCAATGAAGAAGGTCAGGTTGTAGAGGTTTAAATCTCGCAAAATTAAGGGTGGCAGTAACAACCGGCCACATCCGTGTGAACTAATCGGTTTTACATATTGAATTTCTGATCAAAAATGCCACAATACAGACTTACTTATTGTGCGTATCGAGTTATCGAAGGTAATGTCCCGTGCTGATTTGCAGCTGTAATGTTGTCACAAAACTGGAAATTGAAGAGACAATCCGTGGGTTTCTCAACGAAGACCCGTGGAAACTCATCACGCCCTCCCGCGTTTATCACGAGATGAACAAACGTGGTCGTTGCTGTGGCTGTTTTCCAAACGTGATCAATATCATCGTGGCGACAACCGAGAACTTCCACAGACAAGCTGATACGCCTGAAGCCGCCATTATTCCGTTCGTTGCGGAAATTCGCGAAGAGCATAACAGATGCGAAACGGTGCGCCTGATGGAAATGCGCCAAAATACACTCAAGCGCAAACAACAAAAAGCGCAACAAGCATAAACCTGTTTGACAGTATGCGGCTTAAGTGGTGATCATCAGGCATGACCACGAACACAGATTTCCTCATTATCGGTGGCGGCATTGTTGGCATTGCCACAGCGCTCAAGCTTTCTGAAAAACACCCTGGTAAATCCATCACTGTCTTGGAAAAAGAAGCAACACTTGCAGCCCACCAAACAGGGCGCAACAGCGGGGTGATCCATGCCGGCGTTTATTATCAACCGGGCAGTTTGAAAGCAGAGTTTTGTCATAAAGGAGTTGAGGCCACAGTCGCGTTTTGCACGAAGCATCAAGTGGCATTTGAGCAGGTTGGCAAGTTGATTGTCGCAACCAGTGACGAAGAGTTACCCCGCATGGAAGCGCTTTATGAACGCTCAAAAACCAACGGCTTGAACCCCGTGCGGGTGAGCGTTGAAGAATTGCGCGAACGTGAACCGAATGTGGCAGGCGTCGGCGCTTTATTTTATGAAACCAGCGGTATTGTTGACTATCCTGCTATGACGCGGAAAATGGCGGAACTGGTTGAGCAAAACGGCGGTAAAGTGCTTCTCAATACTGAGGTGACAGGTATTGCGGAACACGCAGATCATGTGATGGTTGAGACATCAAACGGCAAATTTAAGGCTGACCACCTAACCGTCTGCGGCGGACTTCAGGCGGACCGTCTTGCTAAAATGGCGGGGATCGACATTGACTTTCAAATCATCCCGTTTCGCGGCGAATATTACCAACTCAACCGCCGCCTTGATAATGTGGTGAAGCATCTGATTTATCCTGTCCCAAACCCAGCCCTGCCATTCCTTGGTGTACACCTAACCCCCATGATTGGCGGTGAAGTAACCATTGGTCCTAATGCCGTGCTGGGCATGGCGCGCGAAGGGTACGCGAAAGGCTCGGTCAACATCAAAGACCTTATTCAGATGATCGGATTTTCGGGTTTCTGGCTATCCATCTTCCAAAACCTAAAATCTGGCATCCACGAAATACGCAATTCACTGAGCAAGCGCTATTATCTTTCGCTTTGTCAAAAATACTGTCCGTCCCTCACCCTTGATGATTTGGAACCCTACCGAACAGGTATCCGCGCAATGGCGGTATTGAGTGACGGCTCGCTCTATCATGACTTCTTGGTCAAACAAACGCCGCGCATGTT
>CAZKKW010000174.1:0-4559 GCA_964553335.1 uncultured Hyphomicrobiales bacterium
GTGAACTCTGTGTCGACCCTCGTTCACATCTATTCAATTGGATACATGCACCACGATCCGCACCGCCCGCGTTTCTTTGCTTATCTGTCGCTCTTCACCTTTGCGATGTTGATGCTTGTAACTTCTGACAACCTCATCCAAATGTTCTTTGGTTGGGAAGGTGTTGGTCTTGCCTCTTATCTGTTGATTGGTTTTTGGTATCACAAGCCTTCGGCAAACGCGGCAGCGATGAAAGCCTTCATCGTCAACCGTGTCGGGGACTTCGGTTTTGCACTCGGCATTTTCGCAACCTTCATGATCTTCGGATCAGTTGAGTTTGATACAATCTTCTCAACAGCCAAAGGCATGATTGGCGAAGATGGATCCGTTGCTGCGGCTGAACCAGTGCTCAACTTCCTCGGCTACAGCCTAGCGCTTGATAGCGCCATTACGGTTACATGCTTCCTACTCTTTATGGGTGCTATGGGTAAATCAGCGCAGTTCCTGCTGCACACATGGTTGCCAGACGCGATGGAAGGCCCAACACCTGTGTCAGCGCTCATTCACGCGGCAACAATGGTGACGGCTGGTGTCTTCCTCGTGGCACGCCTCTCGCCAGTATTTGAATTGTCGCAAACAGCGCTGACCTTCATCACCTTTATCGGTGCCTTCACAGCGATTTTTGCTGCCAGTGTTGGTCTGGTTCAAAACGACATCAAACGCGTGATTGCTTATTCAACCTGTTCGCAGCTTGGTTATATGTTTGTTGCAATGGGCCTTGGTGCTTATTCAATCGGCATCTTCCACCTCTTCACACACGCTTTCTTTAAAGCACTATTGTTCTTAGGGGCGGGCTCTGTGATCCACGCCGTTTCAGACGAACAAGACATGCGCAAAATGGGTGGCCTCAAGAATTTGGTGCCTGTGACCTATTGGACCATGTTCATCGGTACAATCGCCCTTACAGGCGTTGGTATTCCAGGCACACTTGTTGGTACAGCAGGCTTCTTCTCAAAAGACGCCATTATTGAAGCAGCCTTCGTTGGTCAAAATTCAATGGCAAGCTTTGCCTTCGCTATGACAGTACTTGCGGCCTTGTTTACAAGCTTCTACTCATGGCGCTTGGTGTTCATGACATTCCACGGCAAACCACGCGCGTCTGCGTCTGTTATGAGCCATGTGCATGAATCACCAAAAATCATGACGGTTCCTCTGTTTATCTTGTCAGTGGGTGCCTTGTTTGCAGGTGTCGCATTTTATGGTCATTTCATTGGCCACGAATATGATCACTTCTGGAAAGGTGCGCTCTTTACAGGTCCAACAAACAACATCATCCATGAATTCCACCATGTGCCTTTCCTCGTGAAAGCGGCGGCAACTATCGTGATGATTTTGGGCTTCGTGATTGCGTACGTTTTCTATATCCGCAAACCAGACCTGCCGAAAACTTTGGCTGAAGAGCATCCGGGCCTTTATAAGTTCCTGCTCAACAAATGGTACATGGATGAACTCTACAATGTGGTGTTTGTTCGTCCTGCCATGTGGCTTGGCCAATTCTTCTGGAAGCGGGGCGACGGTTGGTTGATCGACGGCTTTGGTCCAGACGGCATTTCAGCCCGTGTCCTCAACATTACCGACCGTGTCGTCAAGCTACAGTCAGGTTTCATTTATCACTATGCGTTCGCCATGATGATCGGCCTTGCGGCCCTCGTCACCTGGATGATGTTTTAAGAATTAAGGGAAAGAAGACCAAACCATGTCATTTCCGATCCTCTCCACGGTGACATTTCTGCCCCTAATCGGGGTTGCGATGATCTTGATCGTCCGAAACGACGATCATCTCGCTCGTCAAAACATCCGCTATATTGCGTTGATCACAACATTGGTGACATTCATTTTGTCACTCGGTATTTGGATCAACTTTGATAATGCTTCAGCTTCTTTCCAAATGAAGGAAGAGCTGGAATGGTTTGCGGGCAGTGGCATTGCCTACCGCATGGGTGTTGATGGTATTTCAATGCTGTTCATCATCCTAACAACCTTCTTGATGCCGCTTTGTATCTTGGCCAGTTGGGTATCCGTTCAAAACCGCGTCAAAGAATATATGATCGCCTTCTTGGTGCTTGAGACACTCGTTATCGGTGTGTTCTCATCGCTTGATATCGTGCTCTTCTATGTCTTCTTTGAAGCAGGCCTCATTCCGATGTTTATCATCATCGGTGTATGGGGTGGTAAGCGCCGCATCTATGCCTCGTTCAAGTTCTTCCTCTACACGCTTCTCGGCTCAGTTCTCATGCTGCTTGCGATTATGGCGATGTATTGGGATGCAGGTTCGACAAACATTGAAGTATTGCTCGCACACCAATTCCCAGCAGAAATGCAAACGTGGCTGTGGCTCGCCTTCTTCGCTTCCTTCGCGGTGAAGATGCCAATGTGGCCAGTACATACTTGGCTACCAGACGCGCACGTTGAAGCGCCGACTGCTGGTTCTGTTATCTTGGCAGGTATCTTGTTGAAGCTCGGCGGCTACGGCTTCTTGCGGTTCTCACTCCCAATGTTCCCGCTCGCCTCTGCAGACTTTGCTCCCTTCGTGTTCACACTCTCAGTCATTGCGATTGTCTACACATCGTTGGTCGCTCTCATGCAGCACGACATTAAGAAGCTGATTGCTTATTCATCCGTTGCCCATATGGGTTATGTGACGATGGGTATTTTTGCAGCCAACGAGCAGGGCATTCAGGGCGGCATCTTCCAGATGTTGTCACACGGTCTTGTATCAGGCGCGCTCTTCCTTTGTGTCGGCGTTGTTTATGACCGTATGCACACACGCGAAATCTCAGCCTATGGCGGCCTTGTAAACCGGATGCCTTGGTATGCTGTGATCTTCCTCCTGTTTACGATGGCCAATGTAGGCTTGCCGGGGACCAGTGGCTTCGTCGGTGAATTCATGACGTTGATGGGTGCCTTTAAAGCAAACACATGGGTGGCGTTGATTGCCACAACTGGTGTGATCTTGTCTGCTGCTTACGCATTGTGGCTTTATCGCCGCGTTGTCTTCGGCGGACTAGAAAAAGAAAGCTTGAAGCAAATTCTCGATATGTCGCTACGGGAAAAAGTCATCATCGCTCCATTGGTGATCTTCACAATCTTCTTCGGCGTCTATCCATCACCCGTATTCGATGTGACAGCCGCATCAGTCGACAATCTCATTCAAGGCTATGAAGCAGCACTCGCTGCAGCCGAACAGTTGCAGCAAACCGCTGCCGCAAGCGTGAAGTAGAGGGCAGGGACCATGCAAGATAAGTATTTGGAAGCGCTCAATATCATGCCCGCCATGCCAGAAGTGGTAATGGCGGTCGGCGCCATGGCGTTGTTGATGGTTGGTGTTTTCACAAACGAAAAATCAACCAACACAGTCACAGGCTTGGCCATTGCTTTGCTGGTTGTCGCCGGAATTTTGGTGATGAATGGCGGCAGTGAAACTGTCGAGATATTTGACGGCGCTTTTGTCGTTGATCCATTTTCAAACCTGATGAAGGTTCTGACGCTGGTAGGCTCCATTGCCGCAATCGCCATGTCCGTTGGATTTGTGCGACGTGAGAAGTTTGATCGGTTTGAATATCCAATCCTGATCGTGCTCGCCACGCTCGGCATGATGATGATGATTTCATCCAATGATTTGATTGCGCTTTACCTCGGTCTTGAGTTGCAATCTCTCTCACTCTACGTGATCGCCGCAATCAACAGAGATTCAACACGTTCAACCGAAGCTGGCCTTAAATATTTCGTGCTTGGTGCCTTGTCTTCAGGGTTCCTGCTTTACGGCATGTCACTGATTTATGGCTTCACGGGTCATACAGGATACGGTGCAATTGCTGCCGCTCTACAAACAGATTCATCCTCAGTCGGCATCGTTATCGGCTTGGTCTTCGTGCTTGCAGGTCTTGCCTTCAAAATCTCTGCCGTCCCATTCCACATGTGGACACCAGATGTTTATCAAGGCTCACCGACACCGGTTACAGCCTTCTTTGCCGCCGCTCCGAAAATTGCCGCAATGGCGCTCTTCGTGCGGGTGGTTTATGACGCGTTTGAACCAATCACCAAAGACTGGCAGCAAATTGTTGTCTTCATCTCGATCGCCTCAATGATCTTGGGTGCCTTCGCAGCAATCGGCCAAAACAACATCAAACGCCTCATGGCTTATTCCTCAATCGGTCACATGGGCTATGCGCTTGTGGGCCTTGCAGCAGGTAGCCAAGTGGGTGTTGAAGGTGTGATCATCTACATGCTGATTTACATGGTGATGACGCTCGGCGCTTTCGCCTGCATTTTATCAATGCGCGAAAAAGACGGCATGGTTGAAAATATTGACGCGCTTGCTGGCGCCTCAAAAACTCATCCTTGGATGGCGTTTGTTCTGGCAATGATCATGTTCTCACTGGCAGGTATTCCGCCGCTTGCAGGCTTCTTCGGCAAATGGTTCGTGTTCGTCGCTGCGATCGAGGCTGATCTTTATGCTCTCGCAATCATCGGTGTTCTGTCCAGTGTTGTCGGTGCGTTCTATTATCTTCGTATCGTCA
>CAZKKW010000175.1:0-4525 GCA_964553335.1 uncultured Hyphomicrobiales bacterium
CACAAAGCTCAAAATTTCACTGCATGGTTTTGCTTTTTTTCCAAATACCGCCTTAATCATGCTTGAAATAGAGATATTGAAAATTGATTCGAAAGCCTAGCAATGTTTGCCATCAAAAATTTTCTGAAACCCATCACGGTTGTTTTAGCCCTGTTTTCATCCCCTTTCTTCCTTGCGCAATCTGCAAGCGCGCAAGGCGAAGTGAAAGAAACTCATGGAGAATGGGAGATCCGTTGCGAGACGCCGACAGGCGCGCGTGCTGAACAGTGTGCGCTTATTCAGTTTGTCGTTGCCGACGATCGCCCCAATGTTGGGCTAACCGTTATTGTTTTAAAAACGGCTGATAAGAAAGCGCGGGTTTTGCGGGTGCTTGCACCGCTTGGCGTTTTGCTTCCTTCTGGCCTTGGCCTTCGCATCGACAGTCAAAATCTTGGCAATGCAGCCTTTGTGCGCTGTGTGGCTGATGGTGGCTGTGTTGCGGAGATTGTGATGGATGACAAATTGGTTGATTCCTTCAAGAAAGGGAAACTTGCCACGTTTGTGATTTTCCAAACGCCTGAAGAAGGTATAGGCATTCCAATTGAGCTTAATGGTTTTACAGCAGGCTTTAGCGCCCTAGAAAAACTGTAAATACCGCCCCCTACCCCAAGACGCGTTAAGGACCATCTGAATGACCGATATTGCCCCCTCACCGGATATGTCTCTGTTTGAAATCGGCGACCTATCACGAGATAAGGCAACATCCATGCTGGGTGACGCTTTGAAGGGTGCTGATGATGGCGAGCTTTTTGTTGAATATTCCCAGTCTGAAGGGCTGACCTTCGATAATGGCCGCTTGAAAGCCGCGTCTTTCAATACAGGCCAAGGCTTTGGTCTTCGTGCGGTCGCTGGTGAAGCGGCGGGCTATGCGCATTCTGGTGAGATTTCTGTGGCAGCCCTTGACCGTGCAAGCGATGCGGTGCAGGCCGTTCAAGCAGGTTACGACGGCACTTATGCAGCAGCCCCTGCCCGCACCAATCGTCAACTTTATACAAGCGACAACCCAATCGGTGAACCAAGCTTTGAGGCGAAGGTTGATTTGCTTCAAAAGATTGACGCTTATGCCCGCGATTTAGACCCACGCGTTCGCCAAGTCTCCGCCTCCCTTTCTGCCAATTGGCAAGTGGTCGAAATTCTCCGCGCTGATGGTCATTATGTCCGTGATGTGCGCCCAATGGTGCGGCTTAATGTTTCGGTTGTTGCTGGTGAAGGCGACAGACAAGAAACAGGCAGCTACGGCACGGGCGGACGCACCGCTTTTTCAGATTTCCTGCTCACCGAAAACTGGCAGCATGGCGTTAATGAAGCGCTGCGGCAGGCTTTAGTCAATTTAGATGCTATACCAGCACCGGCAGGTGAACTTGATGTAGTTTTGGGTGCTGGATGGCCCGGCATCTTACTTCATGAAGCTGTCGGCCATGGCCTTGAAGGTGATTTCAACCGCAAGAAAACATCGGCCTTTTCAAATCTAATGGGAGAGATGGTAGCGTCACCGGGGCTAACCGTGGTGGATGACGGCACGATCCATGATCGCCGCGGCTCTTTGTCCGTTGACGATGAAGGCACACCCACAAACCGAACCGTATTAATCGAAGATGGTCGTCTGGTTGGATACATGCAAGACCGCCAAAATGCGCGACTTATGGGTGTTAATCCAACAGGCAATGGCCGTCGCCAATCTTATGCCCATATTCCAATGCCCCGCATGACAAACACCATTATGGTGAACGGTGAGCACGAACCTGAAGAAATCATTTCATCCGTGAAAAACGGTCTCTACGCTGTTTCTTTCGGCGGCGGTCAGGTCGATATTACATCTGGCAAATTCGTTTTTGAATGCACCGAAGCTTATATGCTTGAAGACGGTAAAATCGGCGCCCCGGTAAAAGGCGCGATGATCATCGGCAATGGGCCAGAAGCGATGCGCAAAATCCCAATGATCGGCAATGATTTGAAGCTTGATCCGGGCATTGGTACCTGCGGCAAACAAGGCCAAGGCGTGCCCGTTGGCGTTGGACAACCAACCATGCGGCTTGACGCTATCACGGTTGGCGGGACTGCCGTTTAAATCGGCAATCTATTAGCTTCCGTCTATTTGGCTTAAGGATACCAGCGCTCTTTAGTCCATTCTTGATCGAGCGTCTCACGCCTAAAAACAGAGCGATCATGAAGGCGAGCCTCTCCGTCCTGCCAAAACTCAATATAAAGCGGTAAAATGCGCGTGCCGTGCCAATGGTCAGGGCGTGGAATATGATCACCGGGATAAAGCTTATCCAAGCGTTCAATCTCACGCATCATGGTTTCTCTGCTATCCAAAGGTCGTGATTGTTGTGAGGCAACCGCGCCTAAACGACTCATCCGGCTTCTGGATCCGAAATATTCATCGGCCTCTGCATCTGTGACAGGTTCGGTCAAACCTCTGACACGGACTTGACGCCGCAAACTTTTCCAATGGAAATTCACAGCGGCCTTGCCACTTTGTTGAACCTCCTGCCCTTTCTGACTTTCAAGATTTGTATAAAAAACAAACCCTCTATCATCATACCCTTTTAACAATACGACACGAATATTTGGAAATCCGGTCGAATCAACACTAGACAAAGCCATCGCATTCGGGTCATTAATCTCAGAAGTTTGGGCCTCTGAAAACCATCGTTCAAACAGGGTGTTAGGATTTGTTTCTTCAACAAAGTTATCAGTCATTAACTTTCGCCTGTCATAATAAGATGGTAATTCGACGTCATAGAATTCGTAAACGGTTTAGAATGTTTGTAAAGCCTACACATCTCCCAACAAAATCAATGTTTTCATTGGTTATTATTTGCTCAGTCATGGGTTTGTCAGGCTGCTCAATCACGGGCTTTGGGCCGGATGTAGATAGTTCAAACACGACCGCTTCTACACAAACTTTGGAAACGACAACCGCACTTCAAGACACAGTAGACCCTTCTGATTGGGACAAAGTGCGTGAAGTGATGGATACTGTTTTGGTATCAGAACCTGCTGGGAAAACACTTCCGTGGGAGAACGAAGTAACCGGAACAGTTGGGACAATTGTCCCAATGGGCCTCGTGGCTGGTGACAACGGCACGATTTGTCGAAAGTTTTCCACAACCATCAATGGCATTGGCGGTATCCTTCAATATCGTGGTGATGCGTGCAAACCGCACAATGGCCCGTTAGAGCTTAAAGATTTAGAACCACATAATGCTGTCGTTGATGCGACCGTGAACGCACTTCCAAAGCTTCAATAAGTTAATCCATCCTCTTAAAACGATCTCTTCACAATTTTTATGAAGGGTTATTGTTTCTTTTTGCCGGCAGGATGCCTACATTAGCCGGTGAAAAGTACCATTATTTGAAGTTACCATGCGCGATCCTTATTCTATTTTGGGTGTCTCCAAAACTGCCAGCGAAAGCGACGTCAAAAGCGCTTTTAGAAAACTGGCAAAGAAATACCATCCAGACCAAAACGCCGATAACCCTCGTGCGCAAGAAAAATTTGCTGAAGTCAATTCTGCTTACGAGATTGTCGGTGACAAAGAAAAGCGCGGGCAGTTTGATCGTGGCGAAATAGATGCCGAGGGCAAACAAGCCGGATTTGCTGGCGGTCCATTTGGTGGCGGCAACCCTTTTGGTGGCGGGCGACGGTCTGCTGGCGGTCAGGGAGGGTTTTCAGCTGAAGATATATTAGGCGAGATTTTCGGCAGCAAAGGCGGTGGCGGTGGCGGGCCCTTTGGAGGTGCCGGCGGTGGACCTTTTGGCGGTGCCTCTGGTCATTCGCAACAAAACACTCGCTCACGTGGTGCTAAAGGCCAAGATGTAAACGCTGCTCTTCAAGTAACCTTGGAAGATCTGGCTCGGAAAGAAAAAATCCGCGTGGAGTTGCCCAGCGGCAAGACCCTCTCAGTAGCCCTGCCAAATGGCGTTACGGATGGGCAGGTCATTCGGCTTAAAGGACAGGGTGAAGCGGGTTTTTCAGGCGCTAATGGCGATGCGCTCATTACGATCAACATCCGCAAGCATCCCTTGTTTAAGCGTGACGGCGATGCATTGCGCATTGATGTTCCTGTCACGCTCTATGAAGCCGTGCTTGGTGGCAAGGTCACAGTGCCAACAATGAAAGGTTCGGTTTCTCTTGCAATCCCCAAAGGCACCAGTGGTGGCCAGACTTTGCGGATTAAAGATCGTGGCATTATCAAACGCGATGGTACAATCGGCGATGTTTTGGCGACATTGCGTATCATTTTACCCGAAGACGGTATGCAAGACCTTGAAACCATGATGCAAGTCTGGCGTGATCAACGCCCCTACAACGTGCGCGACTAAGTCAAAACTCTCAAAAAACAAAAGGCCCCGTCACCTTGAAATAAAGGCAACGGGGCAAGGAGCCCTGACACAGACACAAAGTGTCAAGGGCGGAGGCGTGTTCAATGATTTGAATGTAGGGCTAAGCAAAATATATTGATGTGCATTGATGCACATT
>CAZKKW010000176.1:0-4409 GCA_964553335.1 uncultured Hyphomicrobiales bacterium
TCAAATATCAATGGTTTGGCCCTAAACTGATAAAAATAATGTAATGTCTTTGTTCTTATTGAAGTCAATCAAAAGCAAAACGCGGAAAACTGCAATAGTATTTATTCCTCATTTGATGACTGTGACAACAATCAACTTGCTGCCTGATTTTGAATGTGAAAGGGTTGTGTAAGCACAAAAATGGGCAAGATTGGAAATTCAATGCACATTCGTTCAGCGTGGCAAAAGTTACCTGCCACGCAAAAGGGTATTTTGTGCATTATCGGAACGACTTTGTGTTTTGCCACCATGGACACAATGGCCAAAGTTATGGGGCAGCGTTATGACCCATTTTTCGTGGTGTGGACGCGGTATGTTTCGCAAGCCCTCTTCACGCTGATGATCTTTGCGCCAACGCTTCACATTTATGGCAAGGCCAATAAATTGAGCCTGCAAATTATTCGTTCAATTTTATTATTCGGTGCGACCTGCTGTTTCTTTTCAGGCTTTGCCGTTATGGCAATGGTCGAAGTGATTGCGGTTGCTCAAGTGGTCCCTTTGATCATTACAGGCCTAGCGGCTTTTGTGTTGGCTGAGAAAGTCGGCCCCTATCGGTGGTTGGGTGTGGTTTTTGGTCTAGTGGGCGCGTTGATTATTTTACGTCCCGGCTTTAGCGGGCTTGGATGGTCGGTATTATTGCCGCTGGGCGGCGCTTTTTTCTTTGCCTCTTATTCTGTTGCAACCCGCTTTTTGGGAAATGCAGATCATGTTTGGACCACCTTTATTTATACGGGTGTTGCAGGTGCGATCGGGGCGACAGTGGTGGTTCCATTTTATTGGACAATTCCCGCAACATCCGATTTGCCAATATTGTTGGTCATGGGTGCGTTAGGGGGATTGGGGCAATTGTCGTTGATCTTTGCGTTTTCTTATGCGGCAGCTTCTTTGCTGGCTCCCTTCCTCTACACAAGCATGGTGTGGGCGGCATTGATTGGCTTTTTCTTGTTTAATGAAGTGCCTGATTTTTGGACCATCACCGGCGCCTTTATGATTGTGGCAGCGGGGCTTTATGTTCGTCATCGTGAATTAAAGCGTCAAAGGCAAGATGCAGGAGAGGCGCAATAAAAAACCCAGCACAAAGGCTGGGTTTTCGAAAATCGTAAGGTCTGGCTAAATTAGTTGCCGAGAATGCCTTTATAGCGATCTTTAAAGCGTGATACGCGACCACCGCGATCGAGAAGCTGTGTGCCGCCACCAGTCCAAGCTGGGTGCGTTGTTGGGTCAATATCAAGCGTCATTGTGTCGCCTTCAGAACCCCACGTTGAACGTGTCTCATAGGTCGTGCCATCGTTCATGACCACTTTGATCATGTGATACTCTGGGTGTAGATCTTTTTTCATCGTTTTCTCTTTCAAAAACCGTGAATTGGCGGGGCAGGCCACATCCAATCCGGTTGCATCGTATTATTCCGTCGCGGTTCTATAATCTGAAGTGAGCAATAGCACAAGTCCTATTGCAATTTAGGGCCCTGCTCCTTTAAAACGGATAAAATTCTTCCTGACAAAAGTAAGTTATGCAAAGCTCCCAAACGCACGACAAAAACCAGCCAGAAAGCGCTGACAATGAGAAGGCTCGCCGCTCTATCAAGCCTTTGCGGATGTTGGCGCCCTATATCTTTGGTGATAAGGGCCTTGTTGTTTGTGCGCTGATTTCTCTGCTTACGGCATCGGCGGCAACCTTGGTTGTGCCAATCGCTTTGCGGCGGGTCGTGGGAAATGGGTTCTCAGGCGGTGATATTGAAACCATCGATTATTATTTTATGGCGATGATCGGCGTGGTTGTTATTTTGGCGATCTCAAGTGCGGCGCGATATTATTTTGTCACCAAAATTGGCGAGCGCACTGTTGCGCAATTGCGTAAAGATGTTTTTGTCTCCGTCTTGAATTATGATTCAGCTTATTTCGACCAAGCCCGAACAGGCGAAGTTGTCTCGCGGCTAACGGCTGACACCACCCAGATCAAATCTGCGGTCGGCTCAACAGCCTCGGTTGCCCTTCGAAACATCCTTTTGTTTTTCGGTGCGATCATCATGATGGCCGTAACATCTTTGTCGCTCTCAAGTCTCATCATTTTTGCGATCCCTTTGATCGTGGTGCCGCTGGTGGCCTTCGGTCGATTGGTAAGAAGACGCTCGCGTGAAGCGCAGGATAAACTTGCGGATGCGTCTGCTTATGCAACTGAGATGGTTGGGGCGGTTCGCACCATTCAAAGCCTGACCGCGACAGACCGCGTGCGCGGTAAGTTTGCTTCCGTCGTGGATCAAAGTTTTGAAGCGGCAAAATCTGCGGTTAAAGCCCGCGCATTGCTAACACTCATTCTGATTTTTATTGTCTTTAGCAGTATTATTGGAATCTTGTGGGTGGGTGCACGGTCTATCGCGGAGGGGACGCTTGCTCCTGAATTCTTGCTGCAATTCTTGCTCTATGCCGTATTCGCCGCAGGTGCATTAGGCTCTTTGTCTGAGGTGTGGGGCGAGCTTCAACAAACGGCAGGTGCGACGGAACGATTGATGGAGTTGATTGCAGAACATCCGGTAATTACAGCGCCCGAAAACCCGAAGCCGATACATGATGGTGACATTGCGTTCGTTAATGTTGGTTTTGCTTATCCTTCTTCGCCTGAGGCTGAAATTTTGAGTGGCTTGTCGCTGTCTGTAAAGCAGGGTGAAACCGTGGCCGTCGTCGGTCCTTCTGGTGCTGGCAAGAGTACGCTCTTCCAATTGCTCACGCGGTTTTATGATCCAAATAGCGGCTCAGTTGAAATTGGCGGCGTGGATATTACTGAAACTGACCCCGATGATCTTCGCTCACTTTTTGCAGTGGTGCCGCAGGACCCTGTTATTTTCAACGGTGATATTGAGAGCAATATCGCCTTCGGTGTGACAGGCGATAAGGCTGAGGCTTTAACATCAAGCATGATCAAGAATGCTGCAAAAGCGGCCCGCGCTGATGATTTCATTGATGGGATGAAAGGTCAGTATCAAGCTCTTGTTGGTGAGCGTGGTGTGACATTATCAGGCGGTCAAATCCAGCGTCTTGCTATTGCCCGCGCTATATTGCGTGATGCGCCGATCTTGTTGCTTGATGAAGCAACCAGCGCCCTTGATGCGGAAAGCGAAGCCCATGTGCAAGCAGCCCTTGATGACTTGATGGAAGGCCGCACAACGCTGGTGATTGCTCACCGTTTGGCAACAATCTTAAAGGCTGATCGTATCCTTGTTATGGATAAGGGCCAAATCGTTGAAGAAGGCACCCATGCAAGCCTTGTGAAAAAAGGCGGCCTTTATGCCCGCCTTGCTAAACTACAATTTGAAAATGACGCGCTGTTAAAGCCTGCTGCTGAATAGGATCAATCATGGAACTGACAATCAAACGGCCAGATGATTGGCATTTGCACTTGCGCGATGGGGCGATGCTTGAGGGCGTTCTCCCGCATACGGCAAAAGACTTTGCCCGCGCAATCATCATGCCGAATCTCGTGCCGCCCGTGGTGACCAGCGACCATGCCCGCGCTTACCGTGAACGGATTATGGCTGCACTCCCAAGCGGCATGAACTTCCAGCCACTCATGACGCTTTATCTGACGGAAGAAACACAAGCAGATGACGTGGTCTCAGCCTATGAAGAAGGCTTGATCCGTTCAGTGAAATTGTACCCAGCAGGCGCAACCACCAACTCGCAATCGGGTGTGCGCAATTTTGATAAGGTCGTGCCAATTTTAGAGCGCTTGGCAGAGGCAGGCGTCATCATGTGTGTGCATGGTGAGGTGACGGATGATGACATTGACATCTTTGACCGTGAAGCGGTTTTTATTGACCGTGTACTAGACCCGCTGCGCCGCCGTGTGCCAAAACTCAAAGTGATGATGGAGCACGTCACAACGTCCAACGGTATTGATTATGTAAAAGCCCATGATGAGAACCTTGCGTGCACCATTACTACGCATCATCTCATCATCAACCGTAACCACATTCTGGCAGGTGGCATCAAACCGCATTATTATTGCTTGCCGGTTGCAAAGCGCGAAAGTCATCGTCTGGCTCTGCGTGAGGCGGCAACAAGTGGGGATAGCCGATTTGTGCTCGGCACAGATTCCGCGCCGCATACTGATGACCTTAAAGAACATGCCTGCGGTTGTGCGGGAATTTTCACCGCGACCAACACCATGTCCTGCTTGGCCCATGTGTTTGAGGAAGACGGCAAGCTAGATAATCTTGAAGCGTTTTCGTCGCTCAATGGTCCTGCTTATTATGGCCTACCAGTAAACAGTGACACGATCACACTGGTGAAGGATGATACGCCGGTTTCATATCCTGAAAAGATAGAAACCGGAGCCGGACCAGTTACCCTGTTCGACCCCGGTTTTGATTT
>CAZKKW010000177.1:0-1392 GCA_964553335.1 uncultured Hyphomicrobiales bacterium
ACAGGTTCCACAGGGGTGGTAAGCGCTTTCGGCGTGTTCTGCGATGAACTGATCAAGCTCTTCGTCACTTTGGTAGTCTTTGCCGGGTTGGATTTCTTTGCCGCGATATTCGTCAAAGGCTTGTTGGCCAAAAATGTCGCGGGTTAATCGGATGCAGTGGCGAAAGATCTCCCAATCCTCAGGGTGAGACATGTAGTTAAACTCGATTTTTGGCGCGGCTGAAGGGTCAGAATTTTGCAGCGTTATCTGCCCTCGCGACTTTGAGCGCATCGGTCCGACATGGGCTTGAAAGCCATGCCCTTCTGCGGCGGCCTGTCCGTCATATCGTATGGCGATCGGCAAGAAGTGGTATTGGATGTCGGGATATTCTGCCTTAGGGCCTGAGCGTAAAAAGGCGGCAGATTCAAATTGGTTCGATGTGCCAAGTCCTGTTTTGGTAAGCAACCATTGTGCGCCGATGGTACTCTTACCAAGCAAGTTCCAGTATTTGAATAGGGTGATCGGCTGGGTGCAGGCTTGTTGGATGTAAAGTTCCAAATGGTCCTGCAAGTTTTGCCCAACGCCTGCGCGGTCAGCAACCACATCAATGCCTTTATCTTTTAAGTGAGCCGCGGGCCCGATCCCTGACAGCATCAATAATTTCGGCGAATTGATGGAGGAGGCGGAGATAATCACTTCACGATTGGCGCGAACAATGGTTGTTTCAGAACCGTTGCGAATTTCTACACCAACAGCTTTGCCATCTTCCATGACAATACGGTGGGCAAGGCAGCGCATGAGGTTGCAATTATCGCGCTTTAGGGCAGGTCTGAGATAAGCATTTGCAGCGGACCAGCGACGGCCTTTCCAGACTGTCTGCTCCATCGGGCCAAAGCCTTCTTGCTTTTCGCCGTTATAGTCAGCCGTCTGCTCATATCCCGCTTGGCGACCTGCTTCGACAAACGCATGAAACAATGGGTTTGTGCGTGGTCCGCGCGTGATATGCAAAGGGCCATCACTGCCTCGCCATGCTGGATCACCGCCGTGGCCACCGTCATGCCAGTTTTCCATCCGCATGAAATAGGGCAGGACATCGCTATAGCTCCACCCTTTGGCGCCGCTTTCATTCCAAAAGTCATAGTCTTTGGCATGGCCTCGCACATAGACCATACCGTTGATGCTTGAACTGCCGCCAATGACCTTGCCGCGTGGGGTGGCAAGACGACGATTGCCAAGGTGAGGCTCTGGTTCGGATTGGTAGCCCCAGTCATATGTCTTCATGTTCATGGGGTAACTGAGGGCGGCTGGCATCTGGATGAAGGGGCCAGCATCTGTGCCGCCATATTCTAACACCAGCACTGTGTGTTTTCCGCTTTCAGAAAGTCGGTAGGCAAGGGCAGACCCTGCAGATCC
>CAZKKW010000177.1:1492-4394 GCA_964553335.1 uncultured Hyphomicrobiales bacterium
TCTAACTTATGCCAAAGCTGCCACATAATACCAGCGGCCTGCTTTCTTTTTAAAGCTGCTCTTTTCGCTCTGCTTATTAAGCTTGCCGTGCATCATTGATGTGGCTTCAAAGGTCACCGTGCCCTTGGTGTCGTCTTTGGTTCCTGCTTCTGTTTCGACAATGCGCAGGCTCACCCAAATGCTTTGTGTGGCCCGGGAGTGATAGCCGCTCTCATCGAAGTTCTTTTGATAAGGCGGCCATGTGGTGTCTTTGAGGTAGGCGATCTCAGCTTTTGCAAAGGCCGAATAGCGTGAGCGCATCAGGGCTTCGGCGGTCTCAGGCAGAGCGTCGCCTTTGTGGAAAGGTTTGCAGCAAATACTGTAATCTTTGTTGGAACCGCAGGGGCAAGACACGGGGCGGGGCATGGCTATTCCTTGCCGCCAAACAATCTCTTCAACATGTCAGCCATCGGGCCGGAGGTCGGCACATCTTTTTTGGCGTCGGAACGGGCTTGATGGATATGGCTTTGCTTTTTCTTTTCGTGCTTCGCCGCTTTGTTGGCTTGTCCGCGTGCGCTGGGTGGTTCGTTTGAATTGAGCTTGAGTGCCAGTTTGTTGGTGAAGTTGGTGTCTTCGCCTTTTGCAAGCGTGTCCATGCAGTCAGCCACGCCTGATAAAAGCGGATCGAGCCATGCTTGATCTGCCTTGGCAAAATCGCCCAACACATAGCTTGATACACGATTTTTGTCACCGGGATGGCCAATGCCAAGGCGCACACGGCGATATTCTTTGCCGCAATGGGCGTCGATGCTCTTGATGCCATTGTGACCGCCAGAGCCGCCGCCTTTTTTGATTTTCACTTTGCCGGGCGCAAGGTCTAATTCGTCATAGATAACGACAATGTCTGCCAGCTCTATTTTATAGAACTTAGCGGCTTCGCGCACGGAGCGGCCCGATTCATTCATGAAAGTGGTGGGCTTTAAGAGCAGCGTTTTGACGCCGTCAATCGTGCCTTCCGAAATTTCGCCCTGAAATTTTGAGCGGAAGGGTGAAAAATTATGGCGGTGGGCAATTTCATCCACCGCCATAAAACCGATGTTGTGTCGGTTAGAAGCATATTTCGCGCCCGGATTGCCAAGTCCTACAATGAGAAACATGGGTGTCTCCTTTAGCGCGAAGGGGCGTTACTCGTCGCCGCCTTCTTCTGTTGCTTCTTCACCTTCAGCGCCTTCTTCACCTTCACCATCTTCGTCTTTCAAGTCTTCCTTGATGCCGGCTGGTGTAGCAATTGTTGCAATTGTGAAGTCGCGATCTGTAATGGTTGGCACGCAACCTTCTGGCAATGTCACATCAGAAATGTGAGCACCATCGCCAAGGTCAAGAGCGCCAAGATCAACAACGAGATTTTCTGGGATTGCATCCGCAGGACATTCGAGCTCAACCGTGTAACGCACAACGTTCAACACGCCACCACGTTTAATGCCTGGTGATGCGTCTTCGTTTTCGAAGAGAACCGGCACTTCAACTGTCAGTTTCGCGCCTTTCGTAATGCGCAGAAAATCGACGTGGATCAAGAAGTCACGGACTGGGTCAAGCGCGTAATCTTTCGGGATCACTTTGACCTTTTCACCGTTCACATCAATGGTTGCTACAGTCGACATAAAGCCGCCGCCATGAAGCTTCATGAAAGCTTCTTTGTAATCAATCGCAATCGGGAGAGGAGGTTTTTTGTCGCCGTAGATTACAGCGGGAACTTTCTTGTCCCGACGTAAAGCACGAGCGGCCCCCTTGCCAACCCGGTCGCGTACTTCTGCTTTGAGTTCGTAGCTCATAAGTACACTCCAAATTGTCTGGTATAAAAACGCTGTCTTTCGACATGCGTGCTGGTTCCTCCAGGGGTGAACAACAGCTGCGCGGCTTATACGGCAACAATTGTTTAATTGCAATATTTCTGCGACTCATTCTTGATGCTAATAATTCTTTCTAAGAATTCGGTTGAATATAAATTTAAGGAAACGCTATGCACACTCTTTTATATAAGTTTTTCAAAGGAAGCTGGACGTCATTTAAACGTGATAACAGGGGTAATTTTATTATGATCGCTGCTGTCGCGCTTCCAATCGTCGTTTTTACGATTGGTTCTGCTATCGATTATGCAAATTTCTTATCGGCAAGGCGTGCTGTGCAATCAGCGTTAGATCAGGCAGGCTTTGCAGCAACTCGCGCCCTTACCGTCGAGGATTTAACGCTTGCACAAGCGTCCGATGTTGGACGCCAACAATTGATGCTAAACATTTCCAATGTATCCTTTATCGATGTTGAAGCTATTGGTGACTCGCTCAGTTTTCAACAAAACCTCGTTACGGGGACGTTGACGGCGACTGCGGATGTGCAGACACCAACCTTATTTGCTGCGATTTTTGGTCACGATAATATCAGCGCCACGTTGACCGCAACCAATCAGGTGTTAAGCCTCGAGATTGCATTTGTACTCGATAATACGGCTTCGATGAGGCTGGCCATTGGTAGTAATAATCCCAATAACGGACGAATTAATGCTTTGAGAGACGCGATGGCAAACGCAATCGATCTGCTTTTTCCTGTTGGCCAGGTCAACGACAATCGCGTTCGTGCGTCAATTATTCCATACTCTTCTTCTGTTAATTTAGGTGGGTTTTATGATGCGGCTGTAGGTCCAAATGCACCTGATCGCGGATCTTCTTGCGTCACTGAACGTCAAGGTATCAATATCTTCGAAGATGTTGTGGCGGATGAAAATATCGATGAAACTTTGTATCGAACGGACCCAGATTTGAATCTATGTCTTGAAGCAGAAATCCTTCCGCTAACTGATGATCGTGATGAGTTATTGGATTCCGTCAATAATCTTGTAACTAGAGGAGCAACGGCTGGGCACATCGGT
>CAZKKW010000178.1:0-4358 GCA_964553335.1 uncultured Hyphomicrobiales bacterium
TTCTCTTTCAACCATTCAGCACAAGCTCTTATGTCGTCGGCTGTAACCGTGCGGCCATCTTCAAAGCGCAACAAGTTTTCAAGTACAACTTTGAGCGAGAACGGGAGCGACGAAATACCATCAAGTCCATTTTCTTCTGCATCTGGAAGAGAGAAATATGTATAATCTTTTCCGTTTACGGTGAGCGTTTTTTTACAGTTGAAACTATCGAGTGATTGGGCCACGAGAACCTCCGCTTTTATGTGGCGAACAGGTATCCTTCAACAAATACCGCATTCAAGGGGCGCCTCTGCTGAAAAAGAAACAGGTCGCCAGTATGTGAAGTGGTAACGAGATTATAAGTGATCTCACGACGTTTTACCATAAACACTCGCCTACACTTGGTAGGCACTGCTATTTGGCGATCTAATCTGGAAAACTGGATCGTTCGCATATTTGCGCTATAAATAGCTGTATGGAGATACAAAACTTCACCAAACAAGTCCCCAATGGCGACACTCATGAGCGTGATGTTTGCTCGACCTGCGGCTTTATTGACTATGTGAACCCGAAAATTGTGGTCGGTTCCGTGGTCCGCCATGAGGGCAAAATCCTGCTGTGCAAACGCGCGATTGAGCCACGATCTGGGTTTTGGACCTTACCTGCAGGATATTTAGAGCTCAATGAAGCGCCAGAAGATGGCGCAAAACGCGAAGCACAAGAAGAAGCTTGTGCTAAGTTGATTATCGATAGTCTGCTTGCCGTTTATGCCGTGCCGCATATCTCACAGGTGCAATTAATGTATCGAGCCCGCTTACAAACACCAGACTTTGCCGCAGGGCCCGAAAGCCTTGATGTTCAACTGTTTGATTGGGATGGTATCCCGTGGGAAGAGCTTGCTTTTCCATCCGTCCATTGGGCGTTAAAGCACGATTTAATGGTGGAACAGGGCGAGGCAACGGGGCCGTTTAAAAACCCAGAATAATCCCTTATTCCGCACTCTCTTCGTCCTCTTCTGGCAAGGCATAACGGGTGACAATCGTCATTTGAAACATAGCGAATATCATCGTGATTGGCATGGTGCCCCACACTTTGAACGACACCCAAAAATCGGTCGAGAAATTACGCCAAACCACTTCGTTGAGAACGGCCAAAAAGATGAAGAATAGGCCCCAACGCAGGGTCAAAATGCGCCACCCTTCATCTGTAATTTTGAATGCTGATTCAAACACATAAGCAAGCAATGATTTACCAAAATAAAGCCCGATCAGCAAAACAGCAGCAAACAGCGCGTTTACAATGGTCGGCTTCATTTTAATGAACGTGTCATCCTGCAAATAAAGCGTCAAACCACCAAACACCAAAACCACAGCAAGGGTCACTAATGGCATGATGGGCAGCGTGCGGGTGAGCAGCAGTGAAACGGCCAGTGAAATCACCATCGCGATCATAAACAAACCGGTTGCGATAAAGATCGGTCCACCAAATGATGAGAGAATTGGAAATTGCTCCGCCAATTGCTCGCCTTTGGAATTGGCAAAGAAGAAAACCAGCAACGGTCCTAACTCCAAGGCAAATTTCAAAATCGGGTTGATCTCGTTTTTTTTAGCAGCTGTGATTTGTCTTTCCACGGCAAAATCCTACATTACAATGATGTGATCTGGATATGGGCCTATCTAGTGCTATTGTCCAGAGCATTGACGTTTGACACGTTATAAATACGTGTCAATTTGGAATAGTGATGAGTTGTTAACCTTTTACCGCTCTACTTTTAGAAGAGTAAAGTATCAGTTCAGGGAGGATAACGGCAAACTTGTGAGGTTCACATGGCTAATCTTCTATGGACGACCAAGACCCTACGTCACTTTTCCGTCTTTCTACCGCTTTTTTTGGGCGCGGCTCTTCTAAGCTTCACCCCACTTTCCCAAACACCTGCTCATGCCTGTCAATTCATCATTCCTGATGCAAATGGCAATGAAGCGCGTGGGCCCTCTTTTGAAAAGATGGCCACTGGCTTCCTACAAGGCGCGATTGAATGTGGCGATGAAATTCATCAGCTGCACGTCATGACCATTGATGTTGATGCGCAACAGGCACATTTGGGTGTGCGCGATGATCCACTTTTCACGCCAGATGTAACAGGTGAATTAAAACCACTTTCGGCATTCCCTGTGTCATCAAACACCAATGTTCACATCATGGGTCGGGTCAACCAATTCCCGCGTATTGGTGTGCGTCGTGGCTTTGTTCGCTTTGCAACGTTATGCGATGCGGATGATGTGATGGCACCCTTAAACTGCTCATGGCGAACAGCCCGCATCAAATTTCGCACGACGATCATTGATACCAATGCCGATGAAGAAGTTGATCGTTCTTACCATGAGATGAGCGTTTATGACGGCAAAGACCGTTTGCACATGGTGACCTTCTGGACACCGCATCGTCCGCAATTAAACACAACTGCGAACGATTGGATTAGTGCATTAAAGGCCTTCGGTCTGGATTTTGCGCAAGCAGGTTAAAGCTTACACCCAGATGACCCCGACGGCTAAGCTGTCGGGATTTCGCCCATAACTTTCGGCACGTGATAACCTTTTTGAACAGCAGGGCGCTCAAGAATACGGCGATACCATTTCTGCACATTTGGAAATTTGGTAATATCCACCTTGTGCCATTCATAGCGTGATGCCCACGGCCAGCAAGCCATGTCGGCAATGCTATACTCACCGCAGATATAATCTTGCCCTTCAAGCTGCTTATCCAAAACCCCATAAAGACGGTTGGCTTCATTGCGGAACCGATCAGCGGCATAGTCTGATTTTCCAGGGTTGAAATGCGAGAAGTGATGACCTTGGCCAAGCATTGGGCCGAAGCCTGCCTTTTGCCACATCAACCATTCAATCACCCGCCAGCGCGCTTCACCTTCTTTGGGAATAAACTGACCGTATTTATCAGCCAGATACATCATGATCGCGCCTGATTCCATAAGCTTCATGCCGTTATCTTGGTCGACAATCGCTGGAATTTTATTGTTTGGGCTGATTTCGAGAAAGTCAGGTTTGAACTGATCATCTTGTCCAATGTTGATGGAATGAGCGGTATAAGGCACGCCCAGCTCTTCAAGCAGAATGGAGACCTTGCGGCCATTTGGTGTTGTCCAAGTATATAGATCAATCATGATAAGCTCCGGATTATTCAGTTCGTCACCTTGTAGCTCACCTTGGTATCTTTTCATAGGACAACAAGGGCCTTCTCATTGCTAAACCGTTAGTCCAAACGGAATGCCTTTATAGGTCAGTTCATCTGCCGTCATATTTGCCAATTGCTCATTGAGTTGCGCCACACCTGCCTCACCCTCCGGCTTTTGTCGAAGCGCACTCACACGGTCTAAATAAATGCGAACGGTAAAAAGGATATCGCCAGAGCGAGGCATCTTGCGCAATGTCTGTCGCTCAACCCGCACATAGGGATCATGATTTAGATTGCGTTTTTCAAATTTTTCTGCCCGCATCACAGAAGCTGATGGATGATAAAGAGCATCATCTTCATGCAGGCTCCAATTTTGCCGCCATACGGGAAGCGCCATCTGCAACTTATCGAAAATTCGGTCAATCATCATCGCATTGCGCGTATTCGGCCCAAAGGCTGGCACGGGCGCGTGAATTTGATCCATCGGCTTGCCAAATTTTTCAACCAAAGACCACGAAGATGGAAACGATAAAGACGCCGCCACCAAGCGCCATCCTTGTGGACTATGCCGCATTAAAATCAAATCATCTTGGCAAAGACGGGCAGCCGTTAAAAGCGGCGGCTGCGCATCTAACGAAACCTGGCGCTCACCAATTTTCATCACATCACCCTGCTTTTGATAAAGCGATGGATATTGAGCAATCAAGCATTCGATAATCGCCTGCAAAATTTCTTCTTGCGACGTAAACGTTTCTTCTTCCGCCTGAAAAACCAAATTGGGATGCTCCGCATAAAGCCGGTCTTTTTCTTCCAGATAGAACTCAAGCTGGTCGTCCACATCCAACCATTCACTAAGCTCAAGTGGCAAAAGCCCGATTGCAAAAGGTTTGTGAAAGACCGTCATGATGTCCCTGAAATAAGAGGATGCCGTAACAAACCTAGCAGCGACTTTCTCACGCACCAAGTCTTTCGCTTGACTCTTTTTAAACAGTTTGGAATCTATAAGAACAAAATAAGAACATTTAGAATCGATGACCCAGCTCCGCAGCGACCTTTTGCGTCGCCTAAAAACACAAATTGCAAGTCTTGAGAACCAACTGGCACCGGATAAAACCTTGCCAGATACACAACTTATGGAAAATCGCATCGGCCAAGATCAATTTTGTTTCGGTATCGAATCGATTGATCAA
>CAZKKW010000179.1:0-4354 GCA_964553335.1 uncultured Hyphomicrobiales bacterium
AATTTTTAAAAAGTCGAAATGTCATATTGTTTTCCCTGTTGATCGTATCATGGGTGCCCGTTCTTCGTGGCGACAATTTGACCGAGTGGTGACACAAAAATCTAGCCTCTTTTGTGCAGCTCGCCTATTGTTCGGTGAATAATGTCTTGAATCGTGCGTTCTGCGTGATATAGCGACGTTAGCCAATTTTTTGGCTTGGTAGGGCGTGTAGCTCAGTTGGTTAGAGCCGACCGCTCATAACGGTCTGGTCGGGGGTTCAAGTCCCTCCGCGCCTACCACTTTCTTTCCAGATAATTCTGTTCATTTTTCCCGTTGCCATTAGGATGTGCTGCAATGATCGGCGTGAATAATGGAGTGTGCGGAAAATGAACGAACGGAAGATGCAGCCTCGGCGAAGTTTTATTTTCGCGCCCGGTTTAAAGCCTGCCATGTTTCCCAAAGCCTTGGCCAGTGGCGCGGATATTGTTTGTGTTGAGCTTGAAGATGGTGTCGCGCCGAAAGACAAGGCGCTCGCCCGTGCCAATGTGATGGCAATGTTTGACGAACCTCAAGCCGATGACGGGGTGGAGCGGATTGTTCGCATTAATTGTGTGAAGGACGAGTTTGGTAAGGCCGATCTTGAGGCGATCATCAAAACTGATACCCCGCCGCCTGCGCTGATGTTGCCAAAGGTGAAATCATCCGATGAAGTGGTGATGGTTGATCAAATGCTTAGCGAACGCGGTCATGAGTGCCGGTTGCAAATTATTATTGAGACCAATGAGGGGCTGGAAGCAGCCGTAGACATAGCCAATTCAAGCAAGAGGATTGATGCGCTGTTATTTGGCGGGGTGGATATGGCGGCAGACCTTCGCTGTGCGCGAACGTGGGAAGCGTTGTTATATGCCCGTTCGCGCACGGTTCATGCGGCAGCTTCTGCAGGCATTGACGTGATTGATGTGCCGCATCTTGATCTTGATGATCCTGACGGCATGTTGGAGGCTGCGAGCCGAGCGAAGGAGCTTGGATTTTCTGGTAAGGGCGCCATTCATCCAAAGCAGATTGCGGCTCTCAATGCCGTCTTCACACCAAGTGCTGAAGAAATTGCACGGGCAGAGCGGATCGTTCAAGCCTTCGATGAGGCGGACACTGCGCTGGTTGTGATTGATGGCAAACTGATTGAAAAACCCGTCTTGCGAGAAATGCGGCGCATTTTGGCGGTTTCTAAACGGTTTTAATGTGCGAATGTGTAAGGGGAGACGGGTGGACTGGGCGATATATTGCGCTATAAGTGCAGTCCTTCGAAACATTGGCATCTTAATCATCTTCGATGCATCAAGAGGTGAAATCCTTTGGCAAAAGCAGATAAAGAGTTTGATTATCTATTGGATGAGCAAGTCGGCTTTTTGCTGCGGCAGGTCAATCAGAGACATCTGTCTATTTTCTCAAATTCCATCAAAGATCTAACGCCGACCCAATTCGCGACCCTTGCGAAGATGCGGGAAATCGGCCCTGTTTCGCAAAATGACCTTGGACGCCAGACAGCGATGGATGCGGCGACCATGAAGGGTGTGGTGGATCGTTTGAGCAAGCGCGGGCTTGTGGGCACGAAGCCTGACCCGACCGATCAACGCCGTATTTTGGTGGAGCTTGAACCTCATACTTATAGTCTGCTTGACGAAATGCTTGAGCGTGCTCATCAAATCACTGAAGACACGTTGGCCCCTTTGAAGAAGGCGGAGCAGAACCAGCTCATTGGGCTTTTGAAGAAACTACTCGAACGCTAGACACTGATTTTATAGCTGCTTGTCGAAATTTGCTTGCATGAATTGCTTTTCCGCTGTTCACTTTGTGGCAGGAGAGACGAGCATGGCAGAAAAGCAGCAGCAAGGATTTTTGAAGACCGCTTATGGTCATTCAAGCGTGGCTGAAACCTACGATATGTATGAAGCATGGGCGGATACTTATGATCGTGAGTTGGGAGAAAACGGTTATCAGCAGCCCAACCGTTGTGCGCAAGCTCTCAAAGTGATGATGCCTGAGGCCTCTAGTGTTTTAGATATTGGATGCGGCACGGGCCTGAGTGGTGATGCTTTAAAGCGGGCGGGGTTTTCGAATATTCATGGCTGTGATTTTTCTCCGGCTATGTTGGAAAAAGCCGAACTGACCAACGCCTATGAACGCTTGTTTCAAGCAGACCTGAATAAACCACCGCTTGATGTGGCTGATCATGCCTATGATGCAATGACGGTGGTTGGTGTCTTTTCCATGCAGCATGTGAAAGTTGAGGCAATGGATGACCTCGTGCGCACGGTCAGGCCCGGCGGCGCGATGGTGATCGGCCTTAATGATAAATTTTATCGGCAAGGAGATTTGTGCGCCAAGTTGGATGCACTTGCCGTGCTTGGCCGTATCAGTCAGATCGGTCATCAACATGGTGAACATATTCCCGATATTGGTCTGACGGGATGGGTGATTTCGCTCAAGGTTTTGGGCTAGTTACTCTTGGCTTTGTTCCATTTGTAATAGCCGAGCGTGTAATAAAGATATTCAGACGCCGTGCCGCTCTCGATCATTAGCCGATTGATTTCTCGCTCGTCCTTCAAATAACAACGCGCAACGATGCGCTCATAATGGTCGGTGTCGATCCGCACGCATTGCACCGATTTGTTGAGCGCGATGCGGGTTAGCGCTTTCGTCGCTTCCGCGTATCCAGCATGGTCCTTTTCAGGTGCATCAACACCCCATAAGCGAATGGGTTTCTTTGTGCTGGTTAAAAACAAGCTGTCGCCATCAACCACATGGCGCACTCTCCCATTAAGCTCGCCAATTTCTTTCGGTGTGATACCGCGCAAAAACAAGCCAACGAATACGGTGACGAGGAGTAGGAAGCTAAACAGTTTTAATTGACGGCGCATGGAGGCTGTTTAGAAGATTCTGGCGTTTAGCGCGAGAACTCAACGGCGCTTATTTATGAAGGCCTGCCATTAGTTTTTCGTCAAAGGGGCAGGTGGTGATGTTTACAGGGCCGTCTTCAGTGACGATCACTTGGTCTTCTAGTTTGATGCCGTTTTGACCTCCAACTTCACCGAGATAAACCTCAACACAAAAGCACATGCCCGCTTGGACTTCATAGTTGAAGCCGTCTGCTATGTAGTCTTCTGGATAGGCAATGCTTGGAAATTCATCGCAAAGGCCAACCCCGTGCATCTTCACGCCGTAGCGCTGTTCAACGAAGCGGTCCGGTAGCATGTGGCCTTTGAAGGTGAGGTCTTTGAATGATGTGCCAGGCTGCAAGAGTTCCACATTGGTCATGATGTGTTCATGGGCGATGGCGTGTAGATCGCATTGTTCTTTGCTTGGAAGATCATCGCCGCAATACCACGTTCTGGAGATGTCGCAGCAAAAACCATAGGGACCAACAAGGTCGGTATCAAAGCCCAGCAGTTCTCCAGCTTCAATGCGGCGCGGTCCGGCTTCTTGCATCCACGGGTTGGTGCGCGGGCCAGAGTTTAGGATGCGGGTTTCAATCCATTCGCCACCACGGGCGATGTTTTCAGCATGAAGAACCGACCAAAGTTCAACTTCCGCAATGCCCGGTTTCAACGCTTTGCGCATTTCAGCAACCGCGATTTCGCAGGTGGCTGACGCGCATTTCATGGCTTTGATTTCTTCAGGCGTTTTGATGAGGCGCGCCTGTTCGCAGACCATGCCACCATTCTTGATTTCAAGGCCTTGCGCCTCTAGGGCATGAATGCCTTCAGGTTCCCAGCGGTCAACGGCCAGACGTTTGTTGTCACCGCAATGGGTGCGCATGAGTTCGGCAATGCTTGCTGCAAATTCCCCTGCAATTCGTTCGCTGGCATCTCCAGCCACGAAATAGAATATACCCGCGCCGTGACGAATTTCTTTGATCAAAGGAAGGTGGGCTGAAAGGTGGTCGCAGCCATGAAAATCCCACAGCACAACATGACCATCTGCTGTGACAAATGCTGCACGCGCCGGATTGTGCATAATCCAGATATGCATGTTGGAACTATCCGTTGCATAGCGAATGTTCAACGGGTCAAAAAGCAGGGCCGCGCCGTAATCGTGTTTTTTCAATTCAGCGCAAAGGCGATCGAGCCGCGCTTGGCGCATGGTGTCGAGATGAGGGGCTTCAAGGCCTAGAGCTTCCCATTCTTGAAAGGCGATATCTGTGGGGCCGATTTCGATGCGGTTCTTGTCGTCAGGCGTGCCATCTGGTCTGCGCCGCGATGGATCAATCTTGCGATTTGAGATCGAATATGGATTGTCTTGCATCACGGCACCCTTTGTTCTTGCGTTTAAAGGATGCGTCGAAATGGTGATTTTCAATAGTCGAAAGCCGACATTT
>CAZKKW010000180.1:0-1895 GCA_964553335.1 uncultured Hyphomicrobiales bacterium
AGCACATTGATGGTAATTTTGTCACCGATCTTTAGGCCGAAGTGGCGGGCAACTTCTTCGTCGAATGAAACAAGAGATCCGTCTGTATGATCAGCATCCCACCATTCACCTTCATCGAGTACCGAGTTTTCTGGAATGGTTGCCGAATAAGTAATGCCGCGATCACCACGCAGCGCCCAAGCGCTTTCGCTATTCACAGTCATTTCTGAGGGTTTTTGTCCGGCAATATCAACAAAGAACCCACGCAGCATGGGTACACGCTGGAGGGTGGCTTCTTGTGTGTTGTCTTTAAGGAGCGTCTCAAAAGTCTCAATCTCGTGGTTTTGAATATCAACAAAGAAAAAACTGGGTGCTTCATCTGCAAGCGATGATGTGAGTTGATTACGCAAATTGCCGTCAATAAGGGCGATGGTAACCAGTAAGGAGAGACCGAGGCCGAGGGACAAAACAACCGATGGTGTGATGGAGCCGGGCCTGTGGATATTACCAATTGCGAGCCGCCATTCTGTGGAGCGGGCATGAGGTAATTTTCTGGCCAGTGCCATAATGCCAATGGCGGTTACACGCAAAAGAATAAAAGCGCCAACAGTCCCACCGACAAACGCGGTTGCGATGACCCGATTATCTGACAGACCAATCGCGAGGGTAAACAACAGCGCGACACAAGCAACCAACGCCAAGAGATAGGGAAGGCGCGGCAGTTTGCTGGTTCCTTCACGATCGCGGAAGAGGGCTGTTGGCGGAATATCACGCGCACGAGAAAGCGGCCAAAGCGCAAAAACCAGCGCCATTAAATATCCATAGACGGCGGCAAGAGCGAGTGATGCGGCCGGAATCTTTGTATCAATTTCAATCGGCAGTGCCTCTTGCAGAAAGTAGGCGGCAATGGAGGGAATGAAAGCACCAAGTGCCAAACCAATTGCCACTGCGATTGTGGCAATCATCATGATTTGGATAACATAGACAAAGAAGACAAAGCTTCCAATGGCGCCAATGCTTTTAAAAGTCGCGATCACTTCGCGCTTGCTATCAAGATAGGCTGTTACCGCATTGGCAACACCCACGCCACCCACAACAAGGGCGGTCAATCCCACAAGAGTTAGGAACTGGGCAAAGCGTTGAATATTGCGCGACAGGCCGGGGGAGGCGTTATCGCGAGCACGAATGCGCCAACCAGCTTTCGGCATGTCAGTTTCAGCGGCTTCACGAACCGCCTTAATATCTTCGTTTGAAACGCCGTCTTGAAGTTTAACCTTATAGTGCCAGCGCACAAGGCTGCCCGGCTGAACAAGACCAGACGCGCGGATTGCTTCATTGGAAATCATTAAGCGAGGCCCAAAACCAACGCCGCTTGCAAGCCGATCTGGTTCATTTTCAATCACGTCCATGATTTTGACTTTAATGCCGCCAAGATCGATCAATTGACCGACTTCAAGATTGAGGCGGGCTAAAAATCCAAGTTCTACCACTCCGCCAAAAGTGCCTCTATCCTGTTCTTTTAAAAGATCATGGATGTCGCCTTTGTTGACGAGTTTTATTTCACCATAAAGCGGATAGTTCTGATCAACGCCCTTTAATTCTGTCAGTGCTTGGTCAGATCCATCTGGCAATCGCGCCATGGAACGCATGGTTGCAGCAACGGTGACGGGGCCGAGTTTGTCGAGATAGGCTTGTTCTGGTTCTGTGGTTTCGCGGTGAATGAGCGAGAAGCGAATATCGCCGCCGAGGATTGATTGCCCTTCCGATGAAATGCTGTTGACCAGTGAGGCAGAAAGCGCGTTTACCCCTGCGATGGCTGCAACGCCAAGCGATAAGCAGGCGAGGAAAATCATAAAGCCGCGCACACCTGCCCGCATTTCTCTGGCGGCGAAGATGAAAGCGAGGCGGAGAGATTT
>CAZKKW010000180.1:1995-4284 GCA_964553335.1 uncultured Hyphomicrobiales bacterium
CTCATTCGGCAGCACTCGCAGATTTAACCACGCGATTGAGCAGCGTATTTTCACCGTCGTCACCACGAATTTCACCGCTTCTAATCTCAATTGCACGGTCACATCGCCCAGCAAGCTTGAGGTCGTGGGTGACAAGCAACAAGGTCATGTCGCGTTCTTTTTGGAGCTTGAAGAGAAGGTTTGAAATATCTTCGCCGGTGTCTTCATCCAGATTGCCCGTCGGTTCATCGGCAATGAGAAGGTCAGGTTGTGCAACAAGGGCACGGGCGATGGCGACACGTTGTTGTTCGCCGCCTGAAAGTTCACCTGGATAATGAGAAAGGCGATCACCAAGGCCAACGGAATTTAATTCTTCTTCAGCACGCGCAAAAGCATTGGCAACACCTGCAAGTTCGAGCGGCACGGCGACATTTTCCAATGCAGTCATATTGGCAATCAGGTGGAAGGATTGAAACACGATGCCCACATGACGACCGCGAAAGCGGGCCAAATCATCCTCATTTAACGCCATCAAATCATGATCGACAATGGAAACATGCCCGCTATCAGCCCGCTCTAAACCGCTCATCACCATGAGAAGGGTTGATTTGCCAGAACCAGATGGGCCAACAAGACCAACAGCTTCGCCGCGTTCAATGGCAACGCTTACCCCTTTTAAGATATGGACACGGGCCGCACCTTGTCCGAGGGAGAGGTGAACGTTTTCAAGGTCGATAATAGAATTATTTGAGACGGAAGGCTGGTCGGACAAAGGGTATTCCTTTAATCAGTGCTTATATGGAATAGTGCAGTACCAAACCACCATATGGGAAAGTGATAATGATTTTTCATCATCTGCGATCAATATTTTTTGTATGCCTTATGTGCGCCGCCTCGTTTGCGCAAGCCGAGACTGTGAAAATTTTTGCTTTTGGTGATAGTTTGACGGCAGGTTTCGGGTTGGAGCGTGGGCAAGGTTTTGTGCCGCAATTGCAAGCAAAGCTTATCGCAGAAGGATATGACGTTGAAATCATCAATGCTGGTGTGTCTGGCGACACCACCAGCGGCGGGCGCAACCGATTGGATTGGTCTGTTGGACCTGAGGCTGATGGCGTTATCTTGGAATTGGGCGCAAACGATATGCTGCGCGGTCTTCCCGTGAAATCAGCACGAGATAATCTTGATGCGATGGTGGCAGGCTTGAAAGAGCGTAAGGTGCCAGTGCTCATTGCGGGAATGCAAGCCGCCCCTAATTTGGGAGAAGAGTATGGCAAGGCGTTTGATGCAATTTATCCAGACTTAGCTGCAAAATATGACATGCTACTTTATCCATTCTTTTTGGAAGGTGTGGCAGGCGACGCGGCACTGAACCAACCAGATGGCATACACCCCACGCATGAGGGTGTTGCCGTGATCGTGGAAAATATATTCCCGTCTGTGAAAGAATTGATTGCGAGGGTGACGGCGAAATAAGCCTTAAGCCATGCCCGCAATCGCCTTTGCAAATTCATCCGCTTCAAACGGTTCAAGGTCGTCAATGCCTTCACCAATGCCGATGAAGTAAACTGGCAATTGGTGTTTGGCAGCAATGGCGACCAGAATACCGCCGCGTGCGGTGCCGTCTAGTTTGGTCATTACCAAGCCGTTGACGCCTGCTTTTTGCTTGAAAATTTCAACCTGTTGCAAGGCGTTTTGGCCGGTTGTTGCATCAAGGGTTAAAAGCACCGTGTGGGGCGCGGTTTCATCTTGCTTTTTAATAACGCGGATTACTTTTTCAAGTTCGTCCATTAGTTCGGTTCTGTTTTGAAGACGTCCGGCCGTATCGATCATCAAGACATCGCTGCCTGCTGCTTTCGCATCGTTCATGGCATCAAAAGCAAGGCCTGCTGCATCAGAACCAATGTCGCGGGCGACCACGGGTGAATTGGTGCGCTTGCCCCAAATTTTAAGTTGTTCAACGGCTGCGGCACGGAAGGTATCGCCGGCTGCCAACATAACACTCGCACCCTCGCGGGTAAGCTTCGCGGTGAGCTTGCCAATGGTGGTGGTTTTACCTGTGCCGTTGACGCCAACCACAAGAATGACATGCGGTTTATTCTCGAGGTCAAGCTCTAGTGGCATTGCGACGGGGGTAAGTACTTTTTCAACTTCCTCTGCCAGAACCGTGCGAATTTCATCTTCGGAAATGTCTTTCCCGTAGCGGCTTTCTGACAAGGAATCGGTGATTGCCATGGCGGTTTCGATGCCAAGGTCTGCTTGGATCAGAACATCTTCCAAGTCTTGAACGGTTTCAGCATCCAGCTTGCGCTG
>CAZKKW010000181.1:0-1074 GCA_964553335.1 uncultured Hyphomicrobiales bacterium
AGCGCGTAGCCGCTCATTGGTTGGATCAAACGGGCTTTCTTCAATCACCGTCACTTTATACATTTGGCCCAAGATTTTGATTTCCATCTCTGTGCCAATGTCTGCAAGTTCTGGTTTCACCATCGCAAGAGCTAGGGATTTGCCCAAGCGCCAGCCATAGCCGCCAGATGTTGCGCGGCCTACCAGTTTGCCGTCTTTGTAAATTGCTTCAGAACCACGCGCATCAGCATCGGTGACACCGTGCACTTCCATGGTGACAAAGCGCCATGACCGGCCCCGCTCTTCCCAAGCCATCAACGCGTCGCGGCCAATGAAGTCTTTTTCAGGTTTGATAAAGCGATCAAGAGCGCTTTCATAGGCTGAGTATTCTATGGATAGTTCACGCGGGATGAGGCGATAAGACTTTTCAAGTCGCATTGAATCCATCGCACGGATGCCAAATGGTTTAATGCCAAACTCCTCGCCTGCTTCCATCAAGGTATCAAAGAGCAAGTTTTGCTGGTTCATTGGGTGGTGGAATTCAAAGCCCAATTCGCCAACAAAATTCACGCGGATGGCGTGGCAACCAGCCCGACCAACATTGATGCGCTGACCTGAAAGCCATGGGAAGGCTTTGTGGCTTACGTCGCTATGCGTGATTTTTGCAAGCACATCTCGTGCACGCGGACCTGCAAGCACCAGCACGCCATATTGTTCGGTGATTGATTGCAATTGCACTGAGCCATCTTTTGGCAAGAGCTTGCGCAGAGTGTCATGATCATGCAGTTCAAATGCGCCAGCAGACACCAGATAAAACTCGCCTGGTTCACGCTCATAAACCGTGAATTCAGAGCGCACACCACCACGTGTTGTAAGCAGATGGCAAAGTGCTACACGGCCTTGTTTCTTCGGCAGGGAGTTTGCAAAAATACTTTCAAGCCACGCACGAGCGCCCTTGCCTGTTACCAAAATCTTGGCAAAGGCCGACATATCAAGCAGGCCTACATTTTCAGTAACGTTCTTCACTTCATTGCCCACATGCTCGAAATAGTTCGAACGACGGAACGACCATTTTTCAACAATGCGACCATCTTC
>CAZKKW010000181.1:1174-4263 GCA_964553335.1 uncultured Hyphomicrobiales bacterium
CCAACCATCTCACCCGTCTTGCGCACAAAGTTACCTGTACAAGAAACGACATGTTCGCACAGATAATCACCCTGGTCCGTGCGCACGAGCCAGCGTTCATCGTCTTGCTGTTCAATCGAGGTTACCGCGCAGTTTCGTTTAATGGTCGCGCCCATATCGCGGGCACCTTTGGCCATCGCTTGGGTTAGGTCAGCGGGCTGGATGTAGCCATCTTCTGGGTGCTGAATCGCGCCAATCAGGCCATCCGTATCCGCAAGCGGCCATGTTTCTTTCACTTGCTCAGGCGTCAGGAATTTCACATCAATGCCAATGGTCTCCGCGATGCCCGCGTAATATTCATACTCATCCATGCGGTCTTTGGTTTGCGCAAGGCGAATGTTAGAAACAGCAGAAAGCCCAGCATGCATGCCTGTTTCAGCCTCTAGTTCGCTATAGAATTTAACTGAGTATTTATGGATTTGCCCAACCGAGTAACTCATATTGAACAGTGGCAAGAGACCAGCAGCATGCCACGTAGAGCCAGAAGTCAGCTCTTTGCGCTCGATTAGAACGCTGTCAGACCAGCCTTTTTTTGCAAGGTGATAGAGTGTGCCAACGCCCACCACGCCGCCGCCAACAACTACTGCCCGAACTTCTGTTACCATCGTTTAACATCCATATTCATGTTGTTTATTTTACTGAACTCTACAAAAAGCACATCTTGCCCACACGCTCAAATGCGACGCATTCAAGCCGTAGGTAAACGAAGCATTTGAACTATTCAATTTGCTCTTTGTTAAGTCTCATTTTAACAAACCAATATGTTTGCCCACCAATCAACCATTCCTTTGAATGTTTTTGAGATAATCAAACAAAGCTCGGCACAAGATCGAGTTCAAACGGGCCTCCAGTTATGGAGAACAGGGCATGGCGTACTTCAAACTCGACCGAGGACAATCGGTCGATACATCTTACGTGGTCGTTTCACTCTTGATGAGCGGGTTTGTAGCAAACACGGCTTTCATGGGATGCATGCTCTTGCTTTCAGCATGGTTAGGGATCACTGTTTGGGATCCGATTTTCGCAGTGCTCGCAGACTATCGCAGTAGCGACTTAGTCATGGCTAAAATTACGTTTTTCCTCGCAATAGCAATAGCGTTACCCCTCGCCTATATATTTATTTGGCGACCGATCGCGGCACAAATGCTAGAAACAAGAAACTGGCTCATGCATTCCGTCGGTTTTGGGATGGTCCTGTCAGGCTTTGTGACGATGATGGCAAAACTCTTCATAACCAACCCATCAGTAAGTTTGGCTACCCTCCTGCCTCTTGCTATAAGTATTGTGATCGCATGCTTTTGTCTTGGCGGAATGATCCGGCTGCGCGAACTCAATCAGCTTGAAGTTTAATAAACGACGCCGATTTATGCAGCTCTGGCTTCTAATTAAAGCCTTTGCAACCGGGATTATTCTCTCTCTTTGCTTATGAGCTGTGAAACTCTATATTGAATGTTCGCACCAACCAACAGGCTAAGGCTTTATGGGAATACTGATTATCGCGGGCATTGTTTTGATCATTGCCCTCGTCTTTGGACCACAATATTGGGTTAAGCACATTATCAAAAAGCACGCGGAGCCACGCCCTGACCTTTCGGGAACAGGCGGCGAGTTGGCTGAGCATTTGATCGAGCACTACCAGCTGAACGGCGTTGGCGTGGAAGTTACCGATCAGGGAGACCATTATGACCCTGAAAGCAGAACAGTCCGTTTGAGTGCTGATAATTACAAGGGTTATTCCATCAGTGCGGTTGCCATAGCCGCCCATGAAGTTGGCCATGCCATACAACACGCAAGAGGAGAACGGTTGCTTGGGCTGCGCCAATCATTGGCAAAACTTTTAATTTGGACAGACCGTTTTGCGTCCATCTTCTTTTTTATCGGTCCGTTGTTGGCATTAGTTACCCGCTCGCCCGCATTGTTTTTATTGATGAGCGCTTTTGGCATCGGCTTGATGGCCATGCGCGTGGTGGTACAAGTTGTCACCCTACCCGTGGAATTTGATGCTAGCTTTAAAAAGGCGCTGCCTATTCTTGAACAAGGTGGTTATCTCCACACAGAAGATTTACCAGCCGCACGCTCTGTTTTGAAAGCGGCAGCCATGACCTATGTTGCAGCAGCACTGATGAGTCTGCTTAATATACTCCGGTTCATGCGATTTGGACGTTAAACGAGGCAAAAGATGACTGATTTACCGAAAACCCTAAAAGGCGTTCAAACAGGAACGATGCCGATTGCAGAGGTCTTTGCGATGGATGGCCTTACCTTCTTTGAAGGTGTTATCGCTGGTACATTTCCGCCGCCGCCTATTATGGGGTCCATGCCGATGGATTTCACGGCTGTTGAAAAAGGCAAGATCAGCATACTTGCGCGCCCAGAACCTCGGTTTTTCAATCCCATCGGCACCATTCACGGCGGCTATGCTGCCACTGTGTTGGATACAGCGCTTGGGTGCGTGGTTCATTCAACTCTTGCGGCAGGCGAAGCCTATACAACGATGGAGATAAAGATCATCTACCACCGTGCGATCCTACCTGAAACGGGCGATCTGACGTGCGAAGGGGTTTGCATCTCCAGAGGCAGACGAGCTGCCGCCTCTGAAGCAAAGCTTTATGACGCAAACGGTAAGCTTGTGGCAAGTGGGTCATCCACTTGCATGATCATGCCTGCGCCTACAAAATCCTAGGCAAAGACTTAGGCTAAATTGAAGGCGCTTCCGTGCCTGTTGCGACACAAGCAGCTTTTAAGGTGTTTGCCATCAACATCGCAATTGTCATGGGGCCAACACCACCTGGAACGGGCGTGATGGCGCCTGCAACAGGAGAAGCTTCATCATAAGCAACATCACCAACAAGGCGGGTTTTACCCTCGCCACGCTCTGGTGCGTCAATGCGGTTGATACCCACATCAATCACTGTTGCGCCCGGTTTCACCCAATCGCCTTTGATCATTTCAGGTCGACCAACGGCTGCAACCAGAATATCAGCTTCACGGCATACAGCAGGCAAGTCTTTTGTGCGGCTATGGGCAATTGTCACCGTTGCATTGGCTTG
>CAZKKW010000182.1:0-4139 GCA_964553335.1 uncultured Hyphomicrobiales bacterium
GGAAGCAAACAGCTGGGTGATCTGAGCGGCATCATCACGGGTTATCTGGGTAATGCCGAACAAGCAGCACCCATCGCAAAACTCATCAAAGCCGCTAAAAGCCGAAATCCAAACCTGCTTTATTGTTGCGACCCCGTGATTGGCGATGAAGGCGGGCTTTATGTGCCAGAAGAAACCGCTAGAGCCATTCGCGATGAACTTCTCCCGCTTGCTGATCTCATCACACCAAACCGTTTCGAGTTCGATTGGCTGAATGCAAAAACCCACGCAATCAACGAAGACATTGTGGAGACGGCAAAAACCCTTTCCCATCGCTATGTCGCGGTTACTTCAGCCTTTGCGATGATGAAACAATCACAAGGCACCCTGCTTTATGACCGTAGCACAGACGATGCCCTGCTTGCAGAACATCGCGCCTTCGACAATGCGCCTAATGGGCCAGGGGATTTGTTCGCCGGATTATTGATGGCAAGATTGCTAAGCGGGCAAACACCGCAAAAAGCACTGCAAACCGCAGCGGCCGGGGTTTTTGATGTATTGGCGCAAACCGTAAAACGCGGAGCGGATGAATTGGTGCTTATCGAAGAACAATCCCGCATCGACCATCCCATGGCGATGGTCAATATGCGCCGCGTCGGTGGCCCCGTGGTGCGCCGCAAAGGCGTTGTGGCAAAGCCTACACCGCTGACGTAATTATTCGCAACTCAATCGACAATCTCTTGACTTTCCCCTGTGTTAAAACACAAGTTGAACGCGGGGAAATTACACTGCATGGCGCTTGGTTCGACATTTCCAGTGGTGAACTGTACACAATAGATCACGATACGGGAGAAAGACATGAGAGCTTTATCATTGACAGCCGCACTATTGATGGCGGCAATGCCAACGCTTGCAACAGCGCAAACAACGCTTGAAAAAGATGAAAGCCTAACCGCTTGGTACACCGCCCTTCAAAAAGCAGATGTTCCCGCTATGGAAGGCTTAATGGCACCAGAAGATTTCTCGCCATTCAAATATGAAATCACAGATCTTCGTATCGAACAAAACCGCAAGGAGTTCATCGAATCCATGGCTGAATGGACAGGTGCGATTAATGGTGGCTCAATCGATTATAAAATCACCGAAGCAGGCGAAGGCTTTTTTACAGCACTTGTTTGTTATCGCTTTGTCGGCAGTGAATTTCTTGCGGAAGAAAATGTCGCCGTGTATGACACGAAAATCACTTCTATCGCGCAAGTTGCCAAGGGTGACAGTTGCGCTGATTTCTAAAAACGCTGGACCTTTATCCTGACCCAACAAAACAAAAACAACCCACGCCATAAACAAGGCAACAAGGGTGGCAAAAACACGGCGGGCTTAGCTGCCAGAAAACGCAGCTTGCATTTACTGACCAAGGTCATTGATGAAGGCGAGCCGCTCGAATATTTGCTCGACCGTAAAGTGCTCGATGAACTGCCGCCCAATGACCGCAGTTTAGCCCGCGCCATTACGTCCACAACCTTGCGCCGACGTTTTCAAATTGAAAAAATCCTAAGTGGATATATGCAAAAGCCACTTGGAAGACGCGGCGGTCCTGCCATGCATTTGCTACGGCTTGCTGTGGCGCAAATCTTGTTTTTGGATGTAGCAGACCATGCAGCCGTTAGCACGACGATGGAGATTGCAAAAAGCGATCACAAGGCCAAGCATTTTTCAAAGCTGATCAATGGTGTTTTGCGCACCATTGGCCGCGAGAAAGACGATATTCTAGCAACCCTTGACCCAATCGACATTTTGCCAGAGTGGTTGCGCAAAACATGGGTTAAAGCCTATGACCACAAGACAGTCATCAAAATGGCAGCAGCCCTTTGCCATGAACCCTATCTTGATATCGCAACCAAAACAGATGCTAAAAATTGGGCTGAAACGCTTGAAGGCATAGCCCTTCCCACTGGCTCCGTTCGCTTAAAATCACGCGGCGCTGTCCCCAATTTAGCAGGCTTTGAAGACGGAGAATGGTGGGTCCAAGATACCGCCGCAAGCCTCCCGCCATCGCTCTTGGGTGATGTGAAGGGGAAAACAGTCGCGGATCTGTGTGCTGCACCCGGTGGCAAAACAGCTTACTTAGCCAGCAAAGGTGCATTTGTGACAGCCGTAGATAGTTCTGCGCCACGCCTTGAAAAACTTAACGAGAACCTAGAACGCCTCAAGTTGAAAGCTGACATTGTGATCAGCGACGTAATCGCATGGAAGCCTGAGCAACTCTTTGATGCCATTTTATTAGATGCGCCTTGTTCAGCCACAGGTATTATTCGAAAACACCCAGACATTCTATCACTCAAGGCAGAACAACAAGTCGCGCAAATGGCGACACTTCAGCGAAAAATATTGAAGGCATCTGTTGCCTTCTTAAAACCTGGAGGCACTTTGGTTTTTTGCACATGCTCGCTACAGCCAGAAGAGGGCGAGGCGATACTCGATTTTATCGAGGCAGAAAACCTGCCATTAAAACTCAGTCCTATTGGGGCTGATGAAATCGGTGCTGGCACACAATTGGTCCAACAAAACGGCACCATCCGCACCCTACCCCATTATCTTGAACACACGGATCCCGTGCTTTCAGGCATAGACGGATTTTTCATTGCGCGTTTTCAACATATTACTAACATGAACGCCAGCTAATCTGACCATAAAGCTCATAAATTGTTGCAACCAAATACAACTTTTTCCTATGGTGGCGATCCAACTTTAAATAGACGATGCGCAATTAAGTTAAAAACCAATCGAATAAAGAGGCTTCATTGCCAAACGCGATTACTTTTTCAGAACGCCTGAAACTGATGCAATTCAATTTGATGCATCAGGCATCCGGCCTGTATAAATTCGCAACCTATAACCCGCTGAGGCGTTTAAGCCTTATGGGATCGACTGCTGAAGAACTTTTTATTGCGCCGCAAGATATTTTAACCACTGACCCTACCCGCGCTTCTGATTTATATCAGGGTTACTATTCACTGCGCGGATACACGGTAAATTGTAGCGGACAATCCCCTTTTGAAATAAAAGGCCAACCTCAAAAATGGGAAGAAGCCCTGCATGAGTTTAGCTGGCTGAAGCACTTGCGGGCCGCGGAAACCTCGGTCTCGCGTATCCAAGCCCGCACTCTGGTTGAAGACTGGTTACGCGCCCACGGATCATTGCACGGCATGACGGTTGAGCCTTGCATCATGTCAAAACGGATCATTGCATGGCTCAGCCATTCGCCTTTGCTTCTTCAAGATTGCGACCACCAGTTTTATCAACGGTTCATGCGCAGCCTCTCAAAACAAGTGCGCTTACTCCGCTCCACACACAATGATGCTCCTGCTGGCATGTCACGCATGTATACAAGCATTGCTCTTGCCTATGCTTCGGTCTGCATGGGGAATGATGAAAAAGCCATTCGTTCAGGCCTCAAGCGGCTTGATCACGAATTGACCAATCAAATTTTGCCAGATGGCGGTCATATCAGCCGTAATCCATCGAATTTAATTACCATCATGTCTATGCTTATGCCCCTTCGCCAAGCCATCATTTCGCGTGACGTTGTACCAAGCGACATTATAATTGGCGCGATTGATCGCATCATGCCGATGTTTCGGTTTTTTCGATTGGGTGATGGAACTTTCGCCAAGTTCAACGGCATGGGCCAAACACCGATTGATCTTGTTAGCACCATGCTCGCCTTTGATGATGCAAAGGGCACGCCTGTGCTCAATGCTCAGCATTCGGGCTACCAACGTGTCGAGGCAGGTCGCACTGTTTTAATAATGGATACTGGCGCTACACCTCCTCAAAACGTCAGCGGCGATATGCATGCAGGTTGTTTGTCATTCGAGCTCAGTGATGGAGCGGACCGAATGATCGTCAATTGCGGTTCTGCAAACAACATCAACCTACAAGACAATCAGTCAATTTCAGCCATCGCCCGATCGACGGCGGCGCACACAACACTCTCCATCAATGAAATGTCGTCCAGTCGCTTTTTGCCAGAGCAAAAGTATAAACATCTTGCAGGCGTGCCCGTTCTCTCAGGCCCCAGCGACGTTAAAAACAACCGCGATTTTAAGCAAGATTATTCAAAAGTTACGGCCGAGCACGATGGTTATGTCGCCCATTTC
>CAZKKW010000183.1:0-2712 GCA_964553335.1 uncultured Hyphomicrobiales bacterium
GCGCGCGGGGTGAGGGCACCGACGATGATTTTGCGCACAAAGGTATGCAATGGCGGGTCATTGAAAATCAGGCTGGTGGTGTGGTGTTCATAAAGCGGGGTGTCACCGAATTTAGGTTTGAACTCGACCTTCTTGTCGGAAGAAAATTTCTTCGTGTCTTTATAAACATCAGTCAGGTCTTGATGCTTTGAGAGAAAGTAGGAACCATCAGGGCACAGCTTAACGGGGTTACTCTGTCTTATTGCCCGATAGACCGGATAAGGGTTGGAGACAAAATCCATCCCCAATTTCTTCGGATCAAAATTTTCAAGATCCATGCAACCCTCCTGCAAGTCTCAATTGTTGTAAATACCTTATAGTTTCACCTTAAAAAGCCAATCAAAATGTCGGTTTGTTGCAAGAGCTGGAAATTGAGAGGGGACTAAACCTATTTTCTCGATGATTTGATTGGTTGAATGGTCTCAACACAGCTATTGTGTTGAACAGAAAAACTGGAGGTAGAGCTAGATGGCAGGCATTTTAAATCGCATAAAGAGCGCTCGTTGCAAATCAATCAGCGCGGTAGTGCTTGGCATGATGGCGGTGGGGAGTATGGCAACAACCTCTGCTCTTGGCTTAACAGCGAAAGACGGCAAGCCCGCAACTGAAGAAAGCGCGCCTCAAGCAGGTGAGCAAAAAGTGCCGCAAGCAGAAGAGCGCATACAGGTTCGCGAAGGCTCAATGACCGTTTCGCATCTTCGTACTATTATTAAACGGCTGGATGAAAAGGCGAAAGAGCCTCGGTCTGGCACTTTCTTGATGGTGGTCAATGATTTCGAAGTCCTCATCGTAACCGCTCCGGAAGCAAATCGGATGCGGGTTATGGTGCGGGTTCGCAGTGCTGAAAACTTGACGAAAGAAGAATTGATCCGCATTTCTCAAGCCAATCTCGATGCAGCTCTCGATGCGCGATATGCCATTGGTCGTGGTGTCTTGTGGGCAGCCTATGTGCACCCACTTTCAACCCTCCATCCTGCCCAGTTCATTGAAGCTATTGGCTCCACGGTGAATTTAGCAGCAACCTATGGCACGGCCTATTCATCTGGCCAATTGCTCTATGGTGGCGGTGATAGCCGTGAAATTATCGGTCGCAAATTAATTGATCAATTGATTAAAAAAGGGCGTCCTATCTAAAATTTACGCACAGATCGGGGATAAACGTCGTTATTTTCGATTAAATTTTAGGCAATTGCCTAATGCGTTTGCAGTTGTGCATTTTTTTTAATCAGGGCTGTTGAGCCTGCCTGAATTCTAGGCTTTAACCTCCTTCAGTAACGAAAGAAGGATGGTACTTATGATCGATAGTGGTGATACAGCTTGGATTTTGACAGCGACAGCGCTTGTCTTGTTCATGACGTTGCCGGGTTTGGCGCTTTTTTACGCAGGCTTGGTGCAATCTAAAAATATCTTGTCTGTACTGATGCATTGTATGGCAATTGCCTGCCTTGCCTCTGTGCTTTGGGTGATTGCTGGTTACAGCATGGCATTTAGTGAAGGTTCGGCATGGGTCGGCGGCCTTTCAAAGGCATTCTTGAGCGGCGTCACGCGCTCCTCAGAAAGCGGCACCATCCCTGAGACCTTGTTCATCATGTTCCAGATGACGTTTGCGATCATCACCCCTGCCTTGATGGTGGGTGCTTATGTTGAACGCATCAAATTCTCAGCAGTCCTTTTGATTTCAGGTCTATGGATCCTAGCAATCTACGCACCTGTTACCCATTGGGTTTGGGGCGGCGGCTGGCTTGCTGACATGGGCGTTCTTGATTTCGCAGGCGGCATTGTTGTTCACGTCACTGCTGGTGTTTCAGCTCTCGTGATTGCTTGGCAAGTTGGCCCTCGCGTTGGTTTCCCAGATAGCGTTAAACCACCTCATGCACCGTGGATGGTGATGGTTGGTGCGGCGATGCTATGGGTTGGCTGGTTCGGCTTTAATGCTGGTAGTGCACTTTCTGCTGGTGCTGATGCTGGCATGGCAATGTTGGTAACACACCTTTCAGCAGCTGTTGCATCTCTCGTATGGATGGTGATCGAATGGGTTCGCTTTGGTAAGCCAAGTCTCGTTGGTATCGTAACAGGTACGATTGCGGGCCTTGCAACCATCACACCGGCCTCCGGTTATGTTGGTCCTGCAGGCGGTATCGCTCTTGGTCTTGCTGGCGGTATCATTTGTTACCTTGCGGTTGATCTTGTTAAGCGCAAAATCAAAATTGACGATTCTCTTGATGTGTTGGCCGTTCACGGTATTGGCGGCGCAGTAGGTACGCTTCTGGCCGCAGTCTTTGCTGCCGCAGCATTCGGCGGTGTTGGTCTTGGTGAGGCGACAATGGGCTCACAGCTCTACGTCCAAACCATTGGTGTTCTTGCAACTGCCGTCTTCTCAGCTGTTGTAACATTGATTATTTGCCACATCGCGAAAGCCACAACAGGCTTGCGTGCAAGTGACGATGCCATCATTGAAGGTCTGGACTTTGCCGAACACGGTGAAAACGGCTACAACAAGTAAACGGGATTCATAAAGGGGATTGTTATGAAGTGGATTGTAGCAGTTATTCAACCGCATCGTCTGGATGCAGTGCGTGAAGCATTGGTTGATGTCAACATCCAAGGTCTGACTGTAACTGAGGTCAAAGGCTATGGGCGCCAAAAAGGGCACACAGAAGTTTATCGCGGTGC
>CAZKKW010000183.1:2812-4043 GCA_964553335.1 uncultured Hyphomicrobiales bacterium
TAGCGCCAGCATTCAAGACCTCAAACTATTGCGCCATGCTGCAAGAAATAACGCCTGAACTTGCCACAAAGGGTGAGGGGGAGCTGGTAGCTGAGAAATTACCAGAGCTGAAAACAGTGATCTGCCTTGGTCATGATGTGCCAGCAGGTACGATTGCCTTTGATGCCGTGATGGAGATGGGCGATGGTATTGCTTCCGATACATTGGATGCGATCACCCGAGATCTTGATTGTGATGATCCCATCAACATCCAGTTCACAAGCGGTACGACCGGATTGCCAAAGGGCGCTTGCTTGAGCCATCGTAACATCGTCAACAACGCAAATTGCGTGGTGGGTGCGATGGAGTTTTCTGAGGAAGACAGGCTTTGCATTCCAGTCCCGTTTTACCATTGCTTCGGCATGGTGATGGGAACGCTTGGCTGTGTCACGAAAGGGGCCGCAATGGTCGTGCCAAGCGAAGGCTTTGAACCGTTAGCCACCCTTGATGCTGTCCAGCAAGAAAAGTGCACAGCGCTCTACGCCGTGCCGACAATGTTCGTTGCTATGCTGGAGAGCGACACGTTCGATACCTACGATCTGACAAGCCTGCGCACAGGCATTATGGCGGGCGCACCTTGTCCAATTGAAGTGATGAAAAAGGTGCAAGAAGACATGCACATGACGGGCGTCACCATTGCTTACGGCATGACGGAAACAAGCCCCGTATCGTTCCAAAGTAATGTTGATGATCCAGTCTCCAAACGGGTTTCCTCAGTGGGCCGGATTCACCCGCATGTTGAGGTGAAAATCGTTGATGAAGACGGCGCGATTGTACCTGTTGGTGAGCAGGGCGAATTGTTGACTAAAGGCTATTCCGTGATGCGTGGTTATTGGGCGGATGAAGAACAGACCGCTGCGAGCATCGACGCGGATGGTTGGATGCACACAGGCGACTTCGCAACGCTGGATGATGAAGGCTATTGCAATATTACAGGCCGCCTTAAAGACATGATTTGCCGTGGTGGTGAGAATATTTATCCGCGCGAGGTGGAAGAGTTTCTCTACACCCATGATGCTGTATCGCAAGTGCAGGTGTTCGGTATTGCAGATGAAAAATACGGCGAGATTTCCGTCGCGTGGATTATCACCAAGCCCGATACATCATCGAGCGAGCAAGAGATCAAAGATTATTGCAAAGGCAAAATCGCCCACTACAAAATGCCAGCCCATGTGCGCTTTGTTGATGAGAT
>CAZKKW010000184.1:0-4018 GCA_964553335.1 uncultured Hyphomicrobiales bacterium
CGTTTAGGCGTGGTGATCAGTCAATCTTGCAAGCAGGAATGACCTTCCACTTCATGCCTGCTTTATGGCTTGATGATGGTGGCTTAGAAATCACCGAACCGCTTTTAATTACTGAAAACGGTTATGAGTGCCTATGCAACACACCGCGCGAGATGACGATAAAACGCTAGGGTTATGCCCCTAATCCAGTTTCGCCCCCAAGGCTTCCACCACCATTGATTGGAAGTGATGCACCGCGTGTTCTGAAAGTTCGGTCTTTCCATGGTCCACGATGAAACGGCCTTGGTTATAGGCTTTTGAGGAAAGCCCGCGCTGGACACTTTCACAAAGGCCAATGTCTTCTGGCTGCAGAACGCCTTTTTGATAGTCGGCGGCTTCCTTCAACTGCGGTGAAAGCTTGCCGCCCTTTGTAAACCAGTCTTGATATTCAAGGGTTTGGGTTGGCGCTGTTGGGTTCATTTGAAGCACAGACAAATTGGCCTCACCTGGATAAATCCAAATCGTGAAATTTGGCCAGACAAAGAAACCAGCATAACCGAAATCAACGTCACCTTTTTCAAAACTAAACGCCTTAGACGTGGTTGTTCTGGGTGCTGCTGCACATTGTGATGAATAACGCTTATGGGTGATGGTGCGATAGGAATTCATATCAACCAGATCGACAAAGTCTTTATGCGCCGGTGCGCAGTGATAGCACTCTAGAAAATTATCAACGAGCACCTTCCAGTTCGACGCCACATCGAAGGTATCACGCTGGGCAAATTCTAGTGTGTCAACCGATGGCATATATTGGCGGATTTCATCTTCTAAACCATCGAACTGCTCGGCGAATGGTGTCGCTTCAGGGTCAAGGTTGATCATGATCATGCCGCAGAAAATTTCCATGCGAACAGGTTTTAGCGAAAAGTCGCACTTGTTAAAGCCCGCGACATTTTCAGAGTTTCGAGCGTTGACAAGATTGCCCTCAAAATCAAAAGCCCATGCGTGATAAGGACAAGTGATCACTGATTTACGGCCTGCGCCTTCAAGAAGTTCATGGCCGCGATGGGCGCAGACATTATAAAAAGCGCGGATTTCGTCATCCTGTCCACGGGTGACGAAGACATTTTGCTCATGAATTTTTGTGGTGAAATAAGAGCGCTTTTCAGCAACTTGGCTGACATGGCCTGCATAATGCCACGTCTTATAAAAGATCGCCTCTTTCTCCATGTCGTAAATGTCCACGCTTACATAAAATCGCGCTGGCATGGTGTAGGAGACGGATGGATCTGCCGTGAACGGCGCATCACCCTTTTGCCGTTCTAGCAGATTTGCCCTATCACCCATTGTTCAACTCCCTTTATATTCCTCATATAAAGAGACTAATTAGAAATCAAATAAGCGCAATGATTTTATCAGTCCTTACAATCTGAGCAGTGTCCTTTGAGCTCAATCACGGAACTGTTGAAAGAGAAATCGACCCGCTTTGCGAGAGCTGAAAGGGTTGGGAAAAGACTGGGGTCGCCCTCTTCTTGCACCCGACCGCATCGTTCGCAGATCGCAAAAAGAACCGTATGTGGCTCCTCACTTGTGCAGCCAAAATGGCGACAAGCAACAAAGGCATTGAGGCTTTCAAGACGGTGGACATAGCCGCCTTCCGTCAGTTTTTCCAAGGCACGATAAATCTGCAACGGCGCCCGAAAGCCTTCTTCAGACAGTTGATCAAGCAAAGCATAAGCACTGAGCGGCACGTCTGAGTTCATCAAAGCATCCAAAACAATTTTCTGCTTATCTGTCAGGGGACGGCATTTTCCGTGCGAGTGGCCCATTATTTCCCTCCGGTGCTTTTGGCCTTTATCACATCATCTTTCTTTTTCATGATATTGGCAAATGGCGTCATGGCAATGATAAAACCCAGCAAGCTTGCAACAACAATGCTTGGGCCGGTTGGCGTGTCCCATTCCCAAGAACCGAACAATCCAGCAATAACAGACAAAGCACCGATTACCATTGCAATAACCACCATCTGCTCTGGGCCAAGCGCGAAACGTCTGGCAGCAGCAGCCGGTATAATCAACATGGCGGTGATAAGCAGCACACCAACGATTTTGATTGATATGGCGATGACGGCGGCAAGAAGCAACATGAAAATAATATTCGCCCGTTCATAAGGCATGCCTTCTGCAACGGCGAGTTCTCTATTGACGGTGCCTGCAAAGAGGGGTCGCCAAATTTTGGCTAAGATCGCGAGTACCACGGCACCGCCCGCCCAAATGATGCCAACATCCATTTTCGACACGGATAAAATGTCACCAAACAACAAGCCCATCAGGTCAAACCGCAGCCATGTTAAAAAGGCGAGCAACACCAACCCAAGGGCTAAGGCAGAATGAGACAGCAGCCCTAACAGAGCATCCGCAGATAAGGGCGCGCGTTTTTGAAGAAGCAGCAACGACATAGAGACGCCGACGGAGACCACAAACACGGCGAACGTGACATTGACTTCAAACAACAAGGCTAAGGCAACACCTAACAAGGCTGCGTGAGCAAGGGTGTCACCGAAATAGGCCATGCGCCGCCACACGACAAAACAACCAAGGGGACCCGCCACCAAAGCAACACCAATCCCTGCAAGCAAAGCGCGGATAAAGAAATCATCAAGCATTGGACGCCTCCTCTGCTTTTTCTAAATCCTGCGCAGCATGGCTGTGATCATGGTCGCATGTATCGGTGATTGTACCATCTGCATGTTCAACGCGACCATCTGGCAAATGAGTATGATCGTGGTGGTGTTCGTATACGGCAAGCGTTGATGTTGCACGCGCGCCAAACAAGGCTTGGTATTCTGCACTTGAGGCAACGCTTTTCGGTGTGCCGGAGCAACACACATGACCGTTCAAACACAAAACACGATCTGTTGCAGCCATAACCACATGCAAGTCGTGAGAGATCAAAAGAACACCGCATTGCAGATCGTCGCGGATTTTTTTGATCAAATCATAAAGCGCAATCTCACCGCTGAAATCGACACCTTGAACAGGTTCATCAAGCACGAGTAATTGAGGCTTTCGCGCCATCGCTCGCGCTAACAAGACACGCTGAAACTCGCCGCCAGATAAGGTGCGCACTTCGTGATTGGTCAGATGAGAAACGCTTGTTGCTTCCATCGCAAAGGCCACTTCTGAAGCTGGCACGCTACTTGTTAGCGTCATGAAGCGTTCCACAGTGAGAGGCAACGTCCAATCAACGGCCACTTTTTGCGGCACATAGGAAACGCGCAAACCTTTACGTTTTTCAACGCTGCCTTCATCTGGCTTCGTAATCTCCAACGCAATCTTAGCCGTGGTGGATTTGCCAGAACCATTGGGGCCGATCAGCGTGACAATTTCGCCAGCCTCAACGTGCAGGTCAACACCGCGCACCAGCCAGCGCCCGTCTCTAAAAAGCCCTGCATTGGTGAGGGTGATAAGAGGTTGATTACTTTGAGACATCGTCAAAATTCATTTTTCTTGGTAGCAAGTTTGGACTTGTATTGAATGTTATGTTATTACATATTCCACACCATCCTAATTATCAATACGAGTTTCAAAATCAAAATGCCAGTGTTTCGTCTCCTAAAACCCGCCTTTATCTCCGCCCTCGTTTTCACCTTGCCAACAATGGCCGTCGCCCAGCCGAAGGTGGTCGCATCGATAAAACCAGTACACTCCCTTGTTGCAAGCGTCATGAAAGGTGTTGCAGAGCCAAGCTTAATTGTGGAAGGCGCATCGTCTCCTCACAATTTCTCTCTGCGCCCTTCCCAAGCCAAAGACTTGGCTGCAGCTAATGTCGTCTTTTGGATTGGCCCAGGACTTGAAACATTCTTGCCAAAACCCTTGGAAACAATTGCGAGCAAAGCAAAAAGCGTCGCACTGATTGAATCAGAAGGTTTAGTGAAATTCGAATTCCGCGAAGGCGCAACTTTTGAAGGTCATGGTGACCACGGTGGTCATGGCGGTCACGATGACCATGACAAGCATGAAGAACATGCCAAGCACGA
>CAZKKW010000185.1:0-2826 GCA_964553335.1 uncultured Hyphomicrobiales bacterium
CGCGGCCTCAAAGATGGTGGTGTGGATTGTGTTTGGATTGAAACCATGTCGGCAGCTGATGAAATTCAAGCCGCGGCTGAAGCAGCCGTTGAGGTCGACATTCCTTATGTTTTCACAGGGAGTTTTGATACCGCTGGTAAAACAATGATGGGCCTTGCACCTGACGCCCTCATTGAAATTGCTGCCGCCTTGCCAGGCAAAGCAATTGCAATTGGTGCCAACTGCGGCGTTGGCGCTTCTGATCTTTTGGTCTCCGTTATGTCAATGACAGACGCAGACCCACAGGCGATCATTGTTGCCAAAGCAAACTGCGGCATTCCCGTGGTTAAAGGTGCAACTACAGTCTACACAGGCACGCCCGAATTGATGGGTGATTATGTGGCAATGGCGGCCGATGCTGGCGTGCGCATTATTGGCGGTTGCTGCGGCACAGCGCCTGAGCACATTGCTGCAATGCGCAAATCAATCGACAATTATGTGGCGTCTGATCGACCAACGATGGAAGAAATTACCACGAAGATTGGCGCATTGGTTGCACCACCTGCAAGCAATGACGGTAATGCCCCTCGCCGCGAACGTCGCGGTCGTCGTCGCGCTTAAGTCGCGGTAGATTTCAAAAACGCCTTCATATGAAAACGCTGCTGATCTTCTGAATAATGATGGTCAGTAGCAATTGGGCATGCTTGCCGTGCAAGACACCCCTTGGTCGCGCAATGGCCCTTTGGGTGGGCGCTCACATATTGGCGACAAGACGCGACATCAAATCCCTGACGTGAATAAGCGCCGACTGGACAGGTGGTGAGGCATGGTTTGTCTGCACAGCTATTGCACACATGGTCAACTTTTTGAGGTGATGGCACCTCGCTCACATCAAAAAACGCCAAAGCGGCACGATAGGCTTGCCACAGGCCATATTCTGGGTGCATCAAAATGCCGTGTGGCGACGCCTCAAGCTCCTCCGCTTTCTTCGCCCATTGCTGAAACGGCTGATAGGGTTTGTCACTTGGATAAAGAGGCAAGCAATCAAGTTTTTCGGCAATGGGATCAATCACATGCTTGGTCCAGCGATCAAGCGCATGATTATTTTCAAAACCTGATTTTTGGAAGGCGGGCCAAAAGCTACCACCAAGATTTCCAATCAGAACGATGGCATGGTCACGGTCATCTTGGAGTTCGCTTTGAACAATTTGATCAACACACCAGCCGCGAACAGCCAGTCCGGTTCCTTGAAGGTTAGCGGTTAGTTTTTTCAAAACCGCTTCCATATCACTGACCTTCAAAAAGTCGGAACGCGCGTCGGATCACCTCATAGTGCATTTTGACCCCTTCAATTTGAGGGACCTTTTCGGACGCATCGCCTGCCTTTCAGGTGAAAGCATCAGGCATGGAATCCTTGCGCGTTTTGATGAAATCTTTCAGCGCGTCGTTGATCCCTTGATCCAAATCAGGTGCCACGTAATCATTGAGCATTTGAGCGCAGACTTTTCTGGCGCGATCTTCCGCCCGCAATTCGCCATCAGCCAACCATTGCTCATATGAATTATTGTCCGCAATGTTTGAGCGGTAAAACGCGGTTTCAAAGTTGTCTTGTGTATGCTGACAACCAAGGAAGTGCTTGCCCGGTCCTACTTCACGAATGGCAGAAAGGCCCAAACCGTTTTCAGACAAATCAACACCGCCTGCCATCGCCTGCATCATGCCGAGCTGATCGCAATCCATAACGAATTTTTCAAATGACGACACAAGACCACCTTCTAGCCATCCGGCAGAATGGAGTGCGAAGTTTACGCCTGCCATAACCGTTGGTGTGATGGTTTGTGCACTCTCATAGGCTGCTTGAGCATCAACCACCTTGGAGCCACATAACGAGCCACCAGAGCGGAACGGCACACCAAGGCGCCGTGCAAGTTGGGCTGCACCATAAAGCACAAGTGCGGGTTCAGGTGTGCCAAACGTCGGCGCGCCTGACTGCATGGAGATCGAGCTTGCAAACGTACCAAACAAAACCGGCGCACCGGGACGGCAAAGCTGCGTAAACGCAATGCCGGCCATTGCTTCTGCCAGAATTTGTGAGAGTGTCGCCGCAACCGTCACCGGAGACATGGCACCCGCCAGAATGAACGGCGAGATAATGCAAGCTTGATTGTTACGCGCATAAACTTTGGCAGCACCAAGCATGGTGTCATCAAAGGTCATTGGCGAATTGGCGTTTATAAGGTTCAAGAGAACGCAATTTTGATCAACAAAATCTTCGCCAAACACAATCTTCGCCATATCGACGGAATCTTGCGCCCGTTCTGGCGCTGTCACTGACCCCATAAAGGGCATGTCAGAATAGCGGATATGGCTATAGACCATATCAAGGTGACGCTTGTTCACCGGAATATCGACAGGCTCACAAACCGTGCCACCGGAGTGGTGCATGGCGGGAGCAAGATAGGCGAGTTTTACGAAACTGCGAAAATCTTCAATCGTTGCATAACGGCGCTCACCCTCCAGTGTACGCACGAAGGGCGGGCCATAAACCGGTGCAAACACCGTGTTGTTGCCGCCAATTTGCACGGAACGGGCTGGATTTCTGGCATGTTGGGTAAATTCTTTCGGTGCGGTTTTGATGAGTTCACGCAACATTCCTTTAGGAAAACGCACCCGTTCCCCGTCAATATCCGCACCCGCTTCACGCCACATATCAATGACTTCCGCATCGTCGCGAAACTCAATGCCGATTTCTTCCAAAATAGTATCGGCATTCGCTTCTATCTTTTCGGCCATTTCATCGTCAAACACTTCAAACGGCTTAAGTTTTCGCTGGATGTAAGGAAGCTT
>CAZKKW010000185.1:2926-4003 GCA_964553335.1 uncultured Hyphomicrobiales bacterium
TTTTGACCAAAGCTTTGGTTGAAGGCATGCGCATTGTTGGCGTCGATTTTCGCGACGGCATTTTGTTTGTGCCAGAAGTGCTTCTTGCAGCCAATGCGATGAAGGCGGGCATGGTCATTTTGCGCCCATTGCTTGCAGAAACGGGTGCACCGAAGCTTGGCTCTATGGTGATCGGCACTGTTAAAGGTGACATTCACGACATTGGTAAAAACCTTGTTGGGATGATGATGGAAGGTGCGGGCTTTGATGTTCATGACCTTGGCATCAACACTGATGCGGATGAATTTCTTGCCGCTTTGGAAGAGCATGAGCCAGATATCCTTGGGATGTCGGCGCTGCTGACCACCACAATGCCTTATATGAAGGTTGTGATTGATCAACTGGTTGAAAAAGAACTGCGCGACAAATACATCGTTCTTGTTGGCGGTGCGCCACTGAATGAAGAGTTTGGTGAGGCTATTGGTGCAGACGCTTATTGTCGTGATGCGGCGGTGACCGTTGAAAAAGCATCTGAGATGATCACCCGTCGTCACAACCAGCGAGCATAAAGGCTGTAAACGTCATGTCTAAACGACAAGGTGGTAGATCGGCGAGGCTTTCAAAAGTCTCGTCAATTGAACCTCTCGTTGAAAAAGGCGCTCCCAATTACACAAAACCAGCGAACGCAGAAAGTGTCTGCGTTATCGCCTGTGGTGCCCTCGCCCACGAAATTCTTGATGTCGTTAAGTTAAACGCTCTCGATCACATCTCGCTCACCTGTCTTCCCGCAAAACTACATAATGAACCGCAAGCGATCACGCCCGCCGTTGAACGCGCTATCGCTGATGCGCGGGCTGCTGGCTTTAAACATATCTATTGCGGATACGCCGATTGCGGCACGGGCGGACAACTTGATGCTTTGTTGGAGCGCGAGAATGTAGACCGCCTGCCCGGTGCCCATTGTTATGCCTTCTTTTCTGGCGTTGACGACTTTAAAGAGCGCGAAGACAAAGACATGCGCGCATTCTTCCTAACCGACTTCCTAGCCCGCCATTTTGATGGCCTCACATGGGGACCGTTAGGGCTTGAAGAACACCC
>CAZKKW010000186.1:0-3969 GCA_964553335.1 uncultured Hyphomicrobiales bacterium
TGTTGCGTTTGCGACGTGTTGCAACGGTTTGGTTGATTTGGACAGCACCGCGTTCAAAGGCGAGCGCGCAACCAGCCATGTATAAAAACCAAAGCCGTGCTTTTGGCTCGCCGACTTCTGCGATTGCCTCATCAAAGCGCTCCCAAAGCCGCGTTGCCCATATTCGGCATGTGCGACCGTAATGTTCACGCAGATTTTCTACGTCATGAACTTCAAAGCCATGCGCTTCCAGATTAGAGAGCGACATACCAATGTGATCAAGCTCTCCACCGGGGAAGATGTATTTAACCAGCGCCTTATGCTCTTTGCTCTTCTTTTTAAAACGCTTGCCCTTTTTATTGCGGCGCGTAATCGCGTGATGAAGATAGATCCCGCCCGGCTCCAACAATCGTGCGACCGTTGAGAAATACGTGCCGTAGTTTTCAATACCCACATGCTCAAACATGCCGATGGATGAAATCTTGTCAAAGCGCTGTGTAAGCTCGGTATAAGATTTAATTTCAATGGTGATCTTGTCGCTCAAGCCTTCTTCTTCAATCCGCTTGCGAGCCAGTTCGGTCTGTTCTTGCGACAAGGAAACGCCATGTCCCGTAGCGCCATAATGTTTGGCGGCATGAATAAGCATCGCCCCCCAACCGCAACCAATATCAAGCAAGCGATCACCGGGCTTTAAGCGAAGCTTTTTGCAAATGTGGTCCAGCTTATCAAACTGCGCTTGCTCAAGCGTGTTATCCCAATCTTTGAAATAAGCGCAGGTATATACCATCGCTTCATCAAGGAAGAGCTTATAAAAACCGTTGGAGACATCATAATGGTGTTGGATTGCGCTTTTGCTAGAGCCGCTCACATGGGCATTGTCACCTGAAAGATTGCTCGCCGCGTCATAATTGCGATCACCGAACAATAATGACGGTAAGTCTTTAGCAAGCGCCCATTTTGGCAAGGTTTTGAGTTTCGCCTTCAAACCCGATTGCTTGTTCATAGCAGCGACATCAAAAATGGTGCCGTTTATCAAATCAACCTGCTTTGAAGACCAAAGCTCAACCAAGCTATCAAGAGAGGGGTGACGGGCAACGGTGCGAACCGCTTGCGGTGAAGCAACATGCACATGCAATGTTTTTTCTGCATCAAAATCATCACCACCACCCAACACATCACCGTTCCAAAGCGAGACAGGGATCGGCAATTCAAGATGCTCAACAACAGTTCGCACAAAGCGCAATGTTTTTTGGTCAGAAGCGTTAGACGTCATTAATTGAAACTCTCAGTGCTTATCGTTGTTCATCCTAGGCGATCGACCATTGGTTCGGTTGCTTTATCTGAATGCACCTTTGTTATAGAGGCCATGAAGTTTGAGGCAAATAAATTATACTTCTAGAGATTGATCGCTTTTCCAAATGGAAAATGGCAACGTTTCATTGTCGATGTAATTATTCCCTACATTAGGGCTCACTTCATATGGAGAGGACACGAATAACATGGTTATCCGCATCATTACCGCCTTTATTTTATTAGCTGTTTGCGGGTTTGCCGCACTTTACCATTGGTTTGCAGTTAATAATGCTGAAGCTGCGAGAGATGCAAGTCAGGCCTTATCAAAATTCATTGTAACGGCAGCAGAACAAAGCTGCCTCAAGAAAGTTGGTTTTATCAAAGCTGTTAAATCTAGCGGCTTCTTTTACATTGAAACTGACCCCACCCGTTCCAGAGAGGAACTACCACCGAGGTTCAAAAACTTAGGTCCAAAATGGCCAGAAGGAACCACTTCTGCAATATTTGTTCTTATCAAACCACAAGCCGGTTTAGTACCACCCGCATTCACACGCTTCTACTTCGACGAAAAAGACTGCTGGAAACCACAGTAATTCAGAATTGCAACATGAACGGTTGCTCCATACGCCAAAACATCCACCCCTCTTGCCAATTTAAAACGAATCTCTACTCTCATAGTCATCTGAAACAAACGAGAGGAGGTGATCCAATGTCAGTCACGTATTTGAGGCACAATGTGCAAAGCCATATGGGTATGATGATGGAGCAGCCTTCATTGTCTGCATAGTCATTGGCACGGGCGAAAGCCCAAAGCGCATTGGGGCAATGTTCCACGCCTCTTGCGGACGGGGGTCACTTACAGGTGGCCCCTTTTCTTTCGAGTAACGGTTTCAACGTGGGATAAACTCTATCAACCGACTTTCAAATATTGAATTTTCTCGCTTTTTAGATAAGGCTTTGCGACATGACAGATACTTCCGCGCTTAAATACAGCCTGACGCACCCTATCGTTTGCGCCAAATGTTCAGAAGATGTGCTGCAAGGCCGCTCTAACGGACTATCTATGCGCGAATATGCTGCCGTTGACGTCGGTTTTACCGGCATTGGCGTTCAGGTTTGGTGCAGACGCCATAATATCAGTGTCGTTCACATTGATTTTCAGGGAAACCGACTGCCTGCCGATTTTCGGTGTTTGGAAATGCCAGAGACTGAGTAAGTCATTTTAACATCAAGCAAAGAAAAGCCGGAGCAAGCTCCGGCTTTCTTGTTTTTATTATTTGGTTGGAACTAGGGTTTCGACCCTAGGCGCTTGCGTCAATCCATTTTGCCAAATCGCTCTTAGGCGCTGCACCAACTTTTGTGTCAACTGGCGCGCCATCTTTAAACATGATCATTGTTGGAATTGAACGCACGCCATATTTGATGGCTGTTTCATTGTTCTCATCAATATTCACTTTAACGATCTTTACGTTACTCATCTCATCTGAGATTTCTTCCAGTGATGGGCCGATCATTTTGCAAGGTCCGCACCATTCCGCCCAAAAGTCGACGACAACGGGTGTATCTGAATTGATGACTTCTTGCTCAAAAGATGCGTCTGTCACGGCTGTTGTTGGCATAGTACTGTCCCTTTTTAATTAAAGCCCGCTCTTTGCGGCTTCCTTCAGTGTTTTTTACAATGATTCCACATCCTTGCCCATAAGCAAGTAGGGTTCGATTGCAAATTCGTTATAAGAAATAGGAATTTTGCGCCAATTTGCAAGGTAATGATCACCTGCTTCGCTCACGTTAGCGTGTTCATAACCCTTTCAAAGCTGTTTTGAGGCTTTGCAAATTGAGGGTTTCAAGCTGCGGTTTCGCGGTCCACAAAATCGACGCCACTATCTCTTTATCTGGATAAATCGACGTTAGAAGCTTGGTATAAAGGGCGAGCTGCCGTTCAATTTGCTTGCGTTCTTGGCCATCCGTTAGGATTTTACGGTGGGTTTTAAAATCCACAATATGCACGCGTTCATCAGACACAACCAATCGATCGATTTGCCCACGCACCATGACACTGCTTGCATCTAAATCAACACGACCCGCAACCGTTACCTCTGCTCTCGCGTTCTCATCAAACAGCCCCGCCATATCAGGGTTTGCTAAGACAGCAAGCACTTCGGCTTGCATGATTGTGCGGCTTTCAGCGCTTGCTTGCGGCAATGTCTCACTCAAATATCGCGCGGCGATGGCTGGCTGCTTTGAGGGTGGATGGGTTGGCAAACGCTCTAACAATCGATGCATAAGCGTGCCGCGTTCAGCAGGTGGAATATCGGCCAGTAAATCTGCACTGCTCTCAATCTGGCTGGCGGCATAATCAATGGTCTCAGATTGCTCATCCGCACCAAGCGCTTTTGATGGCGAGAGATAACCAAGAGCCGTTGGTGCTTCGCCTGCCGTCTCGCTTAACCATTGGGGTGGGTGATAAACATCGGTCTTTTGTTCATCCAGATCCTTAGCAGGCAAGGCGGAAGCCGTACTCATTTGCCAACGCCACCGTTCAACCTCACCGTCTTCACCGATCACCTGCTGGCAATTTGCATCATTCGATAGCGCATTGAAAATCGTCGCATACCAGCCTTCTTTGTTGGTCGCACCCTTTTTATCTGCGGTACTCACAACATAAAGCCTGTCTCGGGCGCGGGTCATGGCGACATA
>CAZKKW010000187.1:0-3811 GCA_964553335.1 uncultured Hyphomicrobiales bacterium
CGCGCTCAAGCCTTTTATTTGACGAAAGCCAAGGCGCATGGCGTAGCGGGTTTGAATATCATCTTTCATGGCTTGGTTTTTAGGGTGGAGGTGATGACTTATTTTCCAGTTATCAGCCTGCGCTTCTAACTGATTATCAAAGGTTGAATAATTCACATCCACAGGGCGAACTTCCACCCCATGCTCGCGGGCATCGCGCACAATTTGAGCGGGTGCATAAAAGCCCATGGGTTGTGAATTTAAAAGGGCGGCGGCGAAGACATCGGGGTAGAAACATTTAAACCAGCAAGAGGCATAAACCAGCAGTGCAAAACTTGCTGCATGGCTTTCTGGAAATCCATATTCGCCAAAACCTTCAATCTGCTTGAAACACCGTTCGGCAAAGTCGGCCTCATAGCCTTTTGCCACCATGCCATCAATCATTTTTCGTTGGAAGGAACCAATGGTGCCAACACGACGAAAGGTTGCCATGGCGCGACGAAGGCGGTCTGCTTCCCCCGGTGAAAAGCCCGCCCCAACAATCGCAATCTTCATGGCTTGTTCTTGGAAAAGCGGCACACCGAGAGTTTTTGATAAAACCTCTTCAAGCTCCTTTGAAGGATAGACGACTTTCTCTAACCCTTGCCGTCGCCTTAAATAGGGGTGCACCATATCGCCCTGTATGGGGCCGGGGCGAACGATGGCGACCTCAATCACCAAGTCATAAAATGTGCGTGGTTTAAGGCGCGGTAACATGGACATTTGCGCACGGCTTTCAATTTGGAAAACGCCCAATGTGTCCGCGCGCGAAATCATGTTGTAAACGCGCGGATCTTCTGCCGGTTGGGTCGCGAGCGTATAGGTGAGGCCATAATGTTGATGCAGCAGGTTAAATGCTTTGCGCAGGCACGAAAGCATGCCGAGCGCCAGCACGTCTATTTTTAAAATATTGAGGTGGTCAAGATCATCTTTATCCCATTCCACAATGGTGCGGTCTTCCATGGTGGCGTTTTGCAGCGGGATTACTTCATCCAGCCGATCATCCGTAATGACGAACCCGCCCACGTGTTGGGAAAGGTGACGAGGAAAGCCGATGAGTTCTTCGGTGATTTCGATGACCTTTTTGATCATCGGATCATCAGGATTATAACCAATGCGGGCGGCTTCTTCTTTGCTGATGGTGGAAGACGATTGCCCCCATATGGTGGCGCTTAAACTGCTGACGCAATCTTCAGAAAGACCGAAAGCCTTCCCTACTTCGCGAATGGCGGAGCGGGCGCGGTAGGTGATGACCGTGGCAGCCAACCCTGCGCGGTGGCGGCCATATTTTTGGTAGATATATTGGATGACTTCTTCACGCCGTTCATGTTCAAAATCAACATCAATATCGGGTGGTTCTTTGCGCTCTTCTGAGATGAAGCGTTCAAACAGAACATCAATTTTATCAGGGTTTACCTCTGTGATGCCGATGCAATAGCAGGTGACAGAATTGGCGGCAGAACCGCGCCCTTGGCAGAGAATTTTTTGCGAGCGGGCGAAGCGAACAATGTCGTAGACAGTGAGGAAATAAGGGGCGTAGCGAAGGCGGTGAATGAGCGCGAGTTCGTGTTTTAATCCGCGTTCCACTTTGTCTGGCACGCCTTCGGGATAACGTGCCTTTGCGCCTTTATGGGCGAGGCGCTCAAGTTCTTCTTGTGGGGTAGTGCTTTTGCCAGCGCTTTCTTGCGGGTAATTATAACTTAACTCATCAAGCGTGAAGTTGATTGCCTCTATTATCTTGATTGTCTCGTAAAAAGCTTCCGGCACTTCGCGGGCAAGGAAGGGTACATCTTGCGCGGTTTTTAAATGACGTTCTGCGTTTTGGGAAAGAAGACGACCTGCTTCACTCAAAGGTACATGCTCGCGAATGGCGGTGATGGTGTCTTGCAAGGCCCGTCGCTCCCTCGTGTGATAAAGCGGCAGATTGCTTGCCATTAATTTGGCTTTGGTTTGGCGGGTGAGTTTTATGAGCTCGAAAAACCTTCTTTTATCTAATGCGCCATAGGGCATGGATAAAAGGAGGCGGATGGGTTCACTGAGGTAAGAAAGAGTATTGATTGTTTCAGTGAGCACCTCAATAGAATGGCCTTCCGGCACCACAGCGATAATTGATCCTTCCGCCCATTCAAGACAATCTGCTAAAATGAGATGGCAATTTTTGCGGGTCTCATTGTTGGATTGTGGCGCGCGCAGTCTGCCGGTTGAAAGCAGGCGGCAAAGGCGGGCATAAGCGGCGCGGTTTTTTGGCCAGATTAAAAGGTCAGGCGTGCCATCGGCAAAAACAAGGCGGCATCCGACGCAATATCGAATGCCTGCTTCTTTGGCAGCGATATGCCCGCGCACGCTGCCAGCCAGCGTGTTTTCGTCGCAGATTGAAAACCCAGCAAGGCCCAACATGGTTGCACGCACAGCAATTTCTTCTGGGTGGGATGCGCCTTTTAAGAAGGTAAAATTGCTGGTGATGCCAAGCTCTGCAAAGGGTGGGTCTGGAGGTAGATCTCGGGCCATTAAGCAAACAGCCCGTGCATATACCATTTAGGATCGGTGCGTTCTTCCCCATAAAGGCCGTCACGGTAGAGCCAGAAGCGGCGACCCTTGTCATCCTCAATGCGGTAATAATCGCGGGTGAAGCGGGGCTTGATGCCTTTGTCGCGCCACCAAGGTGCACTGATGCGCTCAGGGCCTTCTACGCGGCTAACCGTGTAAAGCAGATGCCGCCAGCGAAAGCTGCGCGGTGGGCCTTCTGGGATGGCGGCAATCGTCTCAATTTCTTCTGGCTGGTCAAACAGACGAATGGGTCGTGTGATGGGCAGGTCTTTGTGAGGTGATGGCCATGCTTGGTGTTTGGGCATGCTGTCGACGGCACGTTGACGAATTGAGGCTTCTTCTGGTTGATGGCTGTCGCCAGAGGAAAGACGAATGATATTTTCAACGCCAAGACGCACACCAAGCTTATCGATCAAATGGGCAAGATCAGCGTTTAATGTGTTGGTCTCCTCTTGGTGGAAGCTTGTTTGTTCCGCTTTGTGCGGCTCGCTTGAAAGAATTGATAAGCGGATGATATCAAAGCCATCTGCTTCAGTGAGGCGGCGAGCAGAAAAGCGTTCAAGGCTCTCATCTAATCGGTCGCGAAACAAGGTGACGATGGCATCCGCATTGGTGAGGCTTTTTGCCGTTGATATTTGCGCCCGCGTGATGCCGCCATCACTTTGAAATAAGGCGGCTTCTACGACGCGAGCGCCTTCACCTCTTGTCTCTAACGTTACGACAAGGGTTTCAGCAAGTTTACGCAGGGTGGTTTCTATGTCAGTGACTTGGCTGATCGGCTCATGGAACCGCCGTTCAACCATGAGGGCAGGTACGGGAAGGCGGGGCGAAATGCTTTCTTCTTCATCGCCTAAAGCGCGATTGATATTGCGGATGAGATCAAGCCCGAAGCGGTTGGCAAGCGGTGCGCGGGGTAAATCGATAATCTGTTCTATGCGCTTTAAGCCGACGCGGTGCATGGCTTCTTCGATTGTTGGGTTTAGGCGAAGGGCAGCGATGGGCATGGTGTTGAGGGCGGGTTTTTCTTGTCCCGCTTTTATGATTTTCCCATTTGCAAAACGACTAACAGCCCATGCCGTACCAACGGTGCTTGCAAGGCCTGTTTGCACCATGAAGCCTTGTGCGTTGAGCTTTTCTTTGAGGTCCGCCACCATGATGGTTTCTGCATCTTGAGTGGGGTTGGATAGAGATGCGAAAAGATGAGCGCAGCCTGTAATGTCGAAGATTAAACCGTGTTTAAAAAGGC
>CAZKKW010000188.1:0-3650 GCA_964553335.1 uncultured Hyphomicrobiales bacterium
GCTGCCACAGCTTGCACCTCTTTCATAATCGCGACTGGTTCAACGCCGTATTCACCGCCCCATGCGAAGAGTGCATTGACTTACGAATTGTTTACCACAAACAAACATTTTCCCTTGTGATTGCTAAATCGGTCATGAGTTGTGCAAAATTTAATCTATTTCCCGTAAATTTTGCAACATTCTTGACTATGGTACGTGGGCTTAAATGACAAATTCTTCTAACGAAAATGCGTGTGAAATTGCTCAGCTGCAAAAGAAAATAGAAACGTATGAAGCATGGTTTCGTGCAATAGATGAATATGCAGACTTTGACGTTTGGTTTAAGGACGCAGAAAGCACTTACCGTTTCGTCAATAAGAAATTTGAAAAAGCTCTCGGAAAACCGCGCCAAGAATTGTTAGGCAAAAAACCAAAAGATGTTTTTCCTGATCCAAGCCGAAGAGATCGCGTTTTAAAACTGGATCAAAAAATCATGTCAGAGGGTTTGTTGAAAAGAGTTGTACCTTGTGACGGCTCAGGCAAATTAGAGATGCATGAAGAGCACAGGTTTGTCGTAAAGGATGTCGTTGGAGATCCAATTGGCCTAGGGTGCTTTGCTTTTGAAGTGACAGAGAAAAGTCTTGTAGAGGAGGCTCTGGCTAAAGCAGAACAGTTGGCTAAAATGGGTAGTTGGCGTTGGTCAGTTCGAGATAGCAGCCTGATTTCCTGTTCTGAAAATCTGGTGAACATGCTTGGTATTGATATGCCTTCTGCGTTTTCTCTTATGTCTAATCGATTAGAGAATTTGATAATTCAGGAAGATCGCGAACGTATCGGTCCGAAAATTAAAGAAATTGCTGAAGGTACTGTTGGTGCATATGAGATGGAATTTCGCATCTTAAATGCCCACAATCAGATCATCTATATAAGAGAAATTGCAGAACCATTATTCAACAGTAATGGTAAAACAAGTGAATATACAGTCACTTGGCAAGATATAAGCCAGCAGAAAAACACGGAAAATGAGTTGCTACTAGCCAATGAATTATTGGAAAACAGGGTTGCTCAGCGAACAACTGACCTGAGATATCTCGCAGATCACGATCAGCTTACAGGGCTTCTCAATCGATATGCTTTCATAAACAAAATTTTGGATGAGTTGCCTCAGCTCTCGGAAAGAAGCGAATTAATTATCTTTGTCATTGATCTGGATGGTTTTAAGGGGATCAATGATTGTTTTGGCCATTTTATTGGCGATGAACTTCTCAAAACAATTGCAAAAAGATTCTCTTCTTTTGTAGATGGCAAAGGCCTTGTGGCAAGACTAGGGGGAGACGAGTTTGGTTTGGCAATTCCGGTTCACAGGGATGCCAATGTAGAGGCTCATGCCATTTATCAAGAAGTCAAAGTGCTGATTAAACACACGATCCATATTGAAAATTTACAACTGCACATTGGTTTGAGCTCCGGATTTTCCATTGCTCATAGAGACAAAAAATCAATTGCCAATGCAATGAAATTCGCTGATATTGCGCTGTATCGGAGTAAAGAATCCAAATCCGGCAAGGCCGTAGCCTACGAAGAACATATGGCTAAGGAAATAGAGTTCCGAAAACGCCTCGAACTAGACCTAGTTAAGGCAATTTCAGCAGGTGAGATTTACCCAGTTTATCAACCACAACGTTGTATTGCTACCGGTGCTTTAAGAGGTGTTGAGGTGCTTGCGAGATGGGAACATCCAGTATTGGGTAACATCGAGCCAGAGATATTTATTAGAGCTGCCGAAGAGTGCGGAATGATCAATAAACTGGGGAATTTAATACTTCGCCGCGGCTGTAAAGAAATGTCTACTTTGATGAACACGTATGGTCAAAAATTCAAAGTATCAGTCAATTTATCAACTGCACAGTTTTATAATAGGGACCTGTTGCCCTCTATAGAAACGGCTTTGCGTGACAGTCAATTACCTGCATCCATGCTAGAGTTGGAAATAACTGAGACATTGTTTTTGAGAAATACTAATAGAACACAATTCCTCCTTAGAAAGATGCGCGAGGCTGGAATTAAAATAGCTTTGGACGATTTCGGCACAGGATATTCTTCATTAAGTTATTTGCAACAATTCAAGGTTGATACGATTAAGCTGGATCAGTCTTTCATCAAAAATATATCAAATGACAAAGCTTCAAAGAACATTGCTGAAGGTATTATTGCTTTAGCCCATAGCCTTGAGTTAGATGTGGTTGCTGAGGGTGTTGAACAAGAGATTCATATGGACGTTCTAAAAGCCCAACGATGCAATTTTGCGCAAGGCTTCTTATTCGGCAAGCCAATGTCTGCGAAGGAATTCAGTGCGCTGTTTCAGGATGAGCGCGCGCACAGTACATCTGAAGCACGTCCTTTTGAATTGGAAACGTCGAAGTTACAACAGGCTTGTTAACAGCGATAACGAAGCTCAGCATTGTCACTAATTTTTATATAGCTGCCATTGGATATAGAAATCTGAATGACCGTACTGGGTTGAGGAGAAGTCTTTAGCCCAAAGTTCTGTGATTGCCGCTTCATCCTCACTGCTGTCGTGAGGGGAGGCGTTTGGGTTGGGGCTTTTCGCCTCGCTCCCATTGCCATAATTTGCCATCCAGCGTCAGGGCAATCGTTGTGGATGAACCTGCCGCCACAGCCTGCACCTCTTTCATAATCGCGACTGGTTCAACGCCGTATTCACTGCCCCATGCGAAAAGTGTGTTGTCTTGGCTGATTGCCACGGAATGCGACGAGCCTGTGGCGATAGCCCGTACGCCGCCCATGATCTTGCTCCACTTGATCGCCTTGTCGCCCAGCCCGTGCTTTCCAACGGGACCAAAAATATTGCCGCCTGTCCCTAAGACATCGCCCTTTTTATTGAGCAATATTGCGTGGCCTGTATGGGCTGTAATTTGAGCTACTTGCGAAGCGGTCTGAACGAATTGGTCGGTTGCGGTCAGTTTCCCGTCACCGTATTGGCCTCTGTGTGCTTTGCCTTTGACAAACAACGCGCCACTCTTGGTGATGTAGTAATTTGCACTATCGCCAACGGCTGCCGTGTCCACATTGTCGGCAATCTTTGCGCTTTGCTTTGACGAAGAGGCGATTAACCAGAGAGAGCCGTCCGCCTTTGTGGCAAGGATGCCTGTACGTCCCGCGGCAAATTTCGCAATACCGTTCATCAAGAGTTCTGATTGTTGGAAATTATCCTCATAACGATACAATTCATTTGAACTATTGAGCACATAAAAAGCGCTACGGCCAACACCCACTTGGATTGCATCGTTTGCCACAGGGGTTAGTGTGTCTTGATCTTCCCACGCATAAGCCACACCGTTGATGATTGCCATTTGTCGGTCGTAAAAGGCTGCAAGCAGCGGTGATGAACTGTCTGCAGATGCGGTCTGGATGGACATTAAAGTGAGAAACAATCCGAACAAAAATGTAAGGGGACGTGATGAGCCACAACGGCGAGTGAAACGGTTCATTTCGCTAATCCTTCTAAGAAGCCCCAGCAATTGCGATAACACCATCAGCGATGAATTGGATGGCGAGGGCGGATAAGATGACGCCTAGCAGTCTGGAGAGGAGCGTGCGGCCCATGTCGCCGAGAAAACGGTCAATTCCGGTTGACGCTAGGAAGATCA
>CAZKKW010000189.1:0-1889 GCA_964553335.1 uncultured Hyphomicrobiales bacterium
TGCATAATGGCTATGGTTACGGGCTTTTCACGGGTGGTCTGGGTGTTCATACGGGCGCTGAGAAAATGGGGCTGACAGTGGTGCCGATTTCTGGCGGCATGACAGAGCGACAAGTGCGGTTGATGGAAGATTTTCAGGCAACAGGCATTACAGTCACTCCCTCATATATGCTGTCGATCCTTGACGAATATCACCGCCAAGGCCGCGACCCGCGCAAAAGCCCGATGAAGGTTGGCGTGTTTGGCGCGGAGCCTTGGACAAACGCCATGCGCAAAGAGGTGGAAGATGCCTTTGATATGCATGCGGTGGATATTTATGGTCTATCAGAGATCATCGGACCGGGTGTTGCCAGTGAATGCGTGGAGACAAAAGACGGGCCGCATATTTGGGAAGATCATTTTTATCCAGAGGTGATTGATCCTGATACGGGCGAAGTGTTGCCAGATGGCGAACTTGGGGAATTGGTCTTTACATCACTTACCAAAGAAGCTTTCCCGATCATCCGCTATCGCACGCGCGATCTTACCCGTCTCTTACCGGGCACTGCTCGCACCATGCGACGGATGGAAAAGGTGACAGGGCGCAGCGATGACATGATGATCTTGCGCGGCGTCAATGTGTTCCCAACCCAGATTGAAGAGCAACTGATGCGGGTGGACGCATTATCAGCGCATTTTCAAATTGAGCTGACCAAGAAAGACCGCATGGACCACATGATTGTTCATTGCGAGACATTGAACAATGGAGATGGTGAGGCGGCATCAAAGGAGCTTGCTGGCTTGATCAAAGAGACCATCGGAATTTCTGCCGAAGTGCGGGCAGGGGGTGAGAATTCAGTGGCGCGTTCGCAGGGCAAAGCGGTTCGCATTGTGGACAATCGCTAAGGTGATCTCGCGGGTTCGTTTTGTTCACCGAGGATTGAACCAAGACTTGCGGTTCTTACTTGCCTAAATTGCCTCTGATCTTTATCGACATAGCCAAGTTGAATAACTCAAACTTGGATATGTCTCGATGAACTATGCTTCCTCCCGCCTTGCCCCTGTAAAACCATCTGCCTCTGCTACCGTCAGTGCTGCCGCGAAAGCTGCTCGTGCGCGTGGTGAAGACGTGATCGATCTTGGTCTTGGTGAGCCAGATTTTGATACGCCGAAGCATATTGTGGAAGCAGCCCACGCCGCAGCGCTCGACGGGCAGACACGCTATCCGCCGCATGATGGCACGGCAGCATTGAAGAAGGCTGTTTCTGATAAGTTGAAGCGCGACAATAATCTTGATTATGATCCGTCTGAGGTCATCGTTAGCAATGGCGCCAAGCAAGTTATTTTCAACGCGATCATGGCATCGATTGAGCAAGATGACGAAGTGCTTTTATGTGCGCCTTATTTCGGCTCCTACGCAGACATCGTTTTGATCTTGGGCGGTAAGCCTGTGTCTGTGCCTTGTAAGGCGGAAGATGGGTTTCGTCTCACGCCTGAAAACCTAGAAGCAGCGCTGACGCCGAAAAGCCGTTGGTTGTTTTTGAACCTACCGTCAAACCCGTCGGGTGCGGTGTTTTCTGCTGATGATTTGAAAGCCATTGGTGCGGTGGTTGCCAAGCATCCAAACTTGATGGTGCTTTCAGATGAGATTTATGAGCACATTTTGTTTGATGGGCAAAAGTTCAATTCCTTCGTTGAGGTCTGCCCAGAGTTGAAAGACCGCGTGTTGACCGTGAATGGCGTATCGAAAGCCTATGCCATGACAGGGTGGCGCATTGGCTATGGGGCAGGGCCTCAGCCTTTGATTAAAGCGATGACCAAGGTGCAATCTCAGATTTCTTCTGGCGCTTGCTCTGTGGCCCAAGCGGCGGCCGTTGCTGCCTTGAACGGCCCGCAAGACGAAGTGCATCG
>CAZKKW010000189.1:1989-3633 GCA_964553335.1 uncultured Hyphomicrobiales bacterium
TCGCCCTTCTTCCGCATTTCAACAGCCACATCAGAAGATGTGCTCACCGAAGCAATGGACCGGATTGAAGCGGCAGTCGCGAAGCTTGAAAAGTAGCACGAATAGAAATAGACGCTTGACCTTCTAGTCACTGGAACGTCTAAGATGGGCCTGTTGATCATCAAACAGGTCCATTTTTTGTTTTGGAACATGCAGCTACTATCACCGAAGAAACACACGCCATAGATCCCGTCTGCGGCATGTCTGTTGACCTGTCCAAAGGCAAGCCGAGCCTTACCTATAAGGGCGTGACGCAGCATTTTTGTTGCCAAGGGTGTCACGATAAATTTGAGGCTGATCCGTATTTTTACCTTTCTGGCAACAACAATATCAAAGCCGCGAAGAAGGTGGAGGGTGCGAAATATATTTGCCCCATGTGCCCCGAAGTCGAGGAAGACGACCCCGTGCCTTGCCCAAGTTGTGGCATGGCGTTGGAGGTTGAGGGCGGTGTATCTGATGGCCCGAACGAAGAACTGATCGACTTTACCAGACGCTTTTGGGTGAGTGCTGTTTGTGCCGTGCTTTTGGTTATCCTCACCATGGGTGGCTGGATTGGTATTCCGTTGAGGTCAGCGTTGGGTGAGGTGGCCGCGCGATGGGCGGAGCTTATTCTCGCCACGCCTGTGGTTTTATGGGCGGCAAAACCCTTGATGGAGCGCGGTTGGTCGTCGCTTCTAACCAGAAACTTTAACATGTGGACGCTCATCATGCTGGGCGTTGGGATGGCTTATCTTTTTAGCGTCGTGGGCGTTTTCTTGCCACAGCTCTTTCCAGCTTCAATCCTTGATGCTGAAGGCCATGTGCCGCTTTATTTTGAAGCCGCCGCCGTCATCACGGCGTTTGTGTTCTTGGGTCAAATGCTAGAACTACGCGCTCGCGACCGCACGAGTGATGCGGTGCGGGCATTGGTTGGTCTAGCGCCGAACACGGCAAGACGCATCACGCCGGATGGTGACGAGTATGACGCGCCGCTTGATAACATTCTTGAAGGCGATCGCTTGCGCGTGCGACCGGGTGAGAGCATTCCCGTTGATGGGGTAATTGAAGACGGACAAAGCTATATTGATGAAAGCATGATTACGGGCGAGCCTGTTCCCGTTTCAAAACAACTTGGCGACCGCGTGAGCACAGGCACGCTCAACCAAAACGGCACGTTGGTTGTGAAGGCAGAACAAGTGGGGGCTGACACAATGTTATCGCGCATCGTCGCAATGGTTGCCAATGCCCAACGCAGCAAAGCGCCGATCCAACGGCTTGCTGATCAAGTGTCGGCGGTTTTTGTGCCTGCCGTTGTGTTGGTGGCTGTGGTTGCTTTCTTGGTCTGGTCTTTTGTTTTTGACAATATTCCGTTTGGTGTTGTCGCAGCTGTCTCCGTCCTCGTTATTGCTTGTCCTTGTGCGCTGGGTCTTGCAACGCCCATGTCGGTGACAATTGCAAGCGGTATCGGCGCCTTGAACGGTTTGCTGATCAAAGACGCCCGCGCCTTGGAGGAAATGGCCAAAGTGGATGTGCTGGTGATCGACAAGACCGGAACATTGACTGAGGGGAGGCCATCTGTCAGCGATGTGTTGGCATTTTCTGATGTAAGCGAGAACGACATCATAT
>CAZKKW010000190.1:0-3601 GCA_964553335.1 uncultured Hyphomicrobiales bacterium
GTTCAAATTGACTTGGCCTTTGGAGCTTAGCGTTGCGTCGCGGAAACTCAAGCTTGCATCAATGGTGCCATTGCTCTCGTTCAAAAAGGTCTTGAATGAGGGAATTCTCCCACTCAAAGCAACCACGTTATCGTTGACAGATGCGGAGCCTGTCATGATGAGCGGTCCTTGCGGATCACTAAGTGAGGCAGAGAGATTTAAGTTCTCTGTAACGGTTGGTGTTTCACCCTGTTTTCCTACTTCGATCCGAGCTTCACTAATGCCAAGTCTTTCGACACTCAGTGTATTGAAAAGTGTCGCAAACAATCCATTTTCTGCTTCAGGCTCTTCATCTTGAGTTGTCGTAATTTCCGACTGTTCATTGTCGGTGTTTGCCAAGAAAAGCGGTTTGCCATCGTCACCAAGAACGAGATTGATAATGGGCGCATCCAAACTGATTTCTTCAATCGCGATTGCCCCTGTTATGAGCTTCGCAGCAGCCAGTGAAAATCGCGCTTCTTCGGCCAATATCAAGGGATCGGAATTGGGCGGGCTTACTTCAATGTCCTCGGCTTGAAGGGCGAGGCTTGGAAAAATCGACATGGAGACATCGCCATTAAGTTCAATTCTCCACCCCGTATTGCTCTCAATAAGGTTGACGAGTTCGCGTTTTACTGTCGCTGAGGGTAAAACGAAAGGGGCGATGACAATCGCAGCTAACGCGATTGCGCCTAGTATAATACTCCATTTAACGAGGTTACGAAACAAATCCTATGGTCCCCTAAAGTCCGTCACGGCATAACTAGTCTCTGATTCATTTTACTTGAAATAATAGTTTTTCGCGAGAAAATACCCCCGCTTACCTATCAATAAAACTTAAAGTGGACGCTTTATGTGTACAACTTGGGTTTTTCATTAAATTATGGACGATAGTTTTAACGAGCATTAGCGCATAAGATGAACTGCCCGTTGTTTTTTATGGTTAATGGTTTGTAAGCGACGGCCTGATAAGGTCGAATTTAGTCATTTTGACCGCCTTAATTCAACGACATTCCTCGGATATTAGGTTTTAATATGTTTATTTCGAAAAACATTTCTCTTCTTCTGGCGGGTGTTTTTTCTGTCGTGGTTATTGGCCCTGTCACCAGCAGTTATTCAGCAGGCGGCAAGAATTTCTGTCAAAATAATCATCTTGAGACAGATCGATGTGGCGCAGCTGTTTCTTTATTGCGCAAATTATTATTGACGAACAAGCCAGCCTCGAAACAAGAAAACAAAGATGCGGCAAAGACAAGCGCGAAACCTCCTGTTGTGGCCGTAAAAACGGTGGACCAATCAGCTGATAGGGCAGAGGAAGAGCAACATTTAAAGGCTGTGCCGCTGGGTTTTGTTCGGACCCCAAAATTGCGTGCAAAGCAGTTCGATCCAACCCGAGCTGTTTTAGTGAGGCCAGAAACGGTAGAGACTAAACCAGCACAGGCTGTCCAACAGCCCTTTGTGACAAAAGCAAATAATCTCATTCCATTCCCAACACCGCGCCCCGCGTATCAAGCAGCGCCATCGCTACAAGTGACGAAAGTATCGGCACAAGGTTGCCTTGGTCCGGCACAAGTGAATGACCCAGATATTCGTGGGCAGCGTAAAACGCTCAGTAAATCCAAATACTGCATTACAGAGACGCGAGTGCAGGAAGGTGGATTAAACTGGAAACTCCATGTCATCAAGAACACGAAGCGATCTGGTCCGTTGTTTGTGGTCCCACATGACAATGAAAATTCTGCGTTTCCTTCCGCAGTTTACGGTTTAGCTAAATATGGCGGTACGCTTGTCGCGGTGGAAGCGGGCGAACGGCGTATTTTTAAAGGGCAGGACCCCAACCGTAACTTTGGCACCACCCGTTCTGCGGCGGCTGCCTGTCCCAAACAGAGTGCACCAGCGCCAAAATACACCAATGCGATTATGAAGCACCGCAAGTCGGGACAACCGATTATCGCGCTTCACAGCAATTCAAACGGTTGGTCTGGTAATGGCGGCAGCGGTACAATCTCAATCAACCGTAACAGCAAGGTGATGCGACCGTTTGTCACGGCTATTGCTCGTTCACGCCGTCTTGCGGACGAAGATACATTGATCGTAATCGCGAGCACCAAGCTGCCAGGAAAAGATCGCGAACAGGCTAGGGCGTTGGAGCATTTCACCAAGAAGGCCGGTGTGAATGTGATTTATGAATATGTGAAGCCGAGCCAAAACGATTGTTCGCTATCTAATTATGTCGTGCTCAACAATCTTGGTAGGTACTTCAATGTAGAAGTTGAAAACGGTGATGTGAAAACTCAAAAGCATGTGCTTGATATTGTTATGGATTATGTTCGCTAGAACTCTGCTTATTGCCATTCTCTAATGCAGATGAGCGGCAAATAAAATAAGCCGGCCTCCAAGAGGCCGGCTTATTTTTTGGCAAAGCAATCGTTAGGGTCTTAGGTGAATGGAGAATTACAACGCTTTTTACCATGCTTGTACGAGATGAATGTATCAGTACGAGCATTGTATGTTTTGTATCGTTTTGCACACCAAGCAACATGTTGACGAATTGCTGATGAGCTATGGCCATGGTAGAGGCTTGAGTTGATAGCCGATCCAATGATGAGACCCTTGGCGATGCCAATGCCTACGCCACGACCTCGAAAGCCTCTGCTTCTAAAACCACGGCCGCCTCTGAAACGACTGCTTCTAAAACTACGACCACCACGGAAACTACGGCCGCCACGAAAACCACGGTTGCCACGAAAACCACGGCCACGGAAACCACGGCCCCGAAGTTGGACTTGTTCAACGGTTTTGCCAGCTTCAAAGCTCGCTAGGGAATTTACACCACCAAATGCATGGGCAGCAGTTGCACCCCAGGACATTGTGGCTGCTGCCAACGCTGCAACCACTGCTTTTTTGAGAGTAGATGTCATATTGCTATTCCTTGTTTAACTTTTGTCTTGATCATAGCGTTCTGATTTGCCGCATGCTTTCATTGGCTATGTTCATTTCTTTATCGTGGGTTTTGCTTGCAGGTATACATGACCACTTTTGGGCACGCCCAACATGCAGGATTAACGATAGTTGTAATAGATCGTACCTGTACGGAATATGAATGGCTTGTTCAGGAAGTAAATTAACTAAAATTATATTAAAAAATGAGCGCCAACGAAGTTTTCGGGCCTATCTAAGTAATTAGGATTGCACCATTAATTCGCTTTGTTGCAATCTTCGAGCGTATTAAGGGACAAGGCCATGAGCACACTTGTAAACTCGATATTTTCTCAGAACTCCCCGAAAACGTGATCGAGAGCTTATCAAAACGCTGTGCTTGGACGAAATATGATGAGCACGAGACCATCATTGATTTTGAAGATGATATTGGCAGTGTTTATTTCATCGTACGCGGAAAGGTACGGGTTATAATTCGCACTGAGGGCGGCAAGGAGATCGTTCTTACAGAAATTGCCCAGAATAATCTGTTTGGCGAATTGTCTGCCATTGATGGTTTGTCACGATCTGCAAATGTGGTTGCAATGGAACCAACACAGGTTGGCGCTATGTCAATATCTGTGTTTTTGCAGTCTATGCGCGA
>CAZKKW010000191.1:0-3551 GCA_964553335.1 uncultured Hyphomicrobiales bacterium
CAACAGGTCGTGAAGAAGCGGGTGTGCGTTATGTAAACTTCGGTATTGTGAGCGCCACAGCTCATTTGCAAAAGCGTTGGGATAAGAAGCTCATCGCCAATGACATTAAACACCTCAACCCAGATTTGGTTGTTTGGGGTTATGGCACAAACGAAGGCTTTAACAGCAACCTTGATATGACGGCGTACCGTAATCAGGTTTCATCAATCTACAACACAGTAAGTGCAGCTGCACCAAAAGCAGATTGGTTGTTCCTTGGTCCTGCCTCTGGCCTGTCACGTCGCGGCAAGGCTGCTGGTCACTGTAATGGCTACCGTATCCCGTTGAAGTTGGGTGCTGTGCGTTCAACACTGCAAGACTTTGCCGCAGAAAACGGCCGTCATTTCTGGGACTGGAATGCAGCAATGGGTGGCGATTGTGCGATTGATCAATGGGCACGATCTAGTCCGAAGCTTGCCCTATCTGACCGTGTTCATTTGAACCGTGCCGGTTACCAAAAGAGCGCCGACGCTTTGGTCGCTCACATCAAGAGCCTCGTTGATAAGCCGCAAGTGGTTGCGGCTGTGAGTTCTGAGGAAATCGGCCAATAGGTTCTTTTAAAAACCTGAAACAATGCTAAAACGCAGTCTCATAATAATGGGACTGCGTTTATGCTTTTTCCAACTGTTGATTTTGGAATATTTTTTATACTTGTTTTCGCCGCTAGTTGGCTTTTGGTTAAACTACCGGCGGTTCGCAAACATTTTCTCCTGATTGCAAGCTATGTGTTTTATGGCTGGTGGGACTGGCGTTTTTGTGGGCTTTTAGCGCTTAATGCGGTGATCAATTATGGCGCGGGGCTATTGGTGTGTGACGCGCAGAGTGAAGCCAAGCGTAAGCTTTGGGTGGGTGTTGCTGTCACCCTTAATTTGTCAATCCTTGCAACCTTTAAATATCTTGATTGGTTTATGCAGTCGCTGTCTGATCTATTGATTGCGGTCGGGCTTGAACGTGATGTGCCGCTGTTTGATTTGATTTTGCCAGTCGGCATTTCGTTCTTCACCTTTCAAGGCATCTCTTATGTGGTTGATGTTTACCGCCGTAAAATTGAAGCGGAGCGGTCGCCCTTTGACGTGGCGCTTTATATCTCCTTCTTTCCGCAGCTTGTAGCAGGCCCGATTGTGCGGGCGGCTGAGTTTATGCCGCAACTAAAGAAGCCACCTGTGCTAACCAATAAGATGGCAGCATTCGGGATGGTTCTCATTCTTGTTGGCGTGTTTAAAAAGATGATCGTCGCTAATTATTTGGCGACGCTTTATGTGGATGAAATCTTCTTTGATCCGGCAAGCCAAACATCACTTGATTTACTGCTAGGTGTTTATGGTTATGCCATTCAGATCTACTGCGACTTTTCTGGCTATAGCGATATTGCCATCGGGGTGGCGGCTCTCTTGGGCTATCGCTTTAATATGAACTTTAACCAGCCGTATCGCGCGTCTAGCTTGCAAGATTTTTGGCGGCGTTGGCATATTTCGCTTTCAAGCTGGTTGAGGGATTATCTTTATATTCCATTGGGCGGTAACAAGGGAGGCGTGATCAAGACCTATCGCAATTTGCTTTTGACTATGTTGCTTGGTGGTATTTGGCACGGGGCGGCTTGGACCTTTGTTATATGGGGTCTTATTCATGGCGGCGTTTTGGCCGTTGAACGGGCGCTTTCCAATGGTCGGCAGAGCGTGGGCAATTTTGGAACCAAGTTGCTTGGCATCTTGTTCACTTTTCATGTGGTTTGCCTTGCTTGGATTTTCTTCCGCTCTGAAACGCTGGATGTTGCGCTTACCTATATTGCGAGCCTTAGCGCTTTCACTGCTGAGTTTTCAACCATCACGCCATTTATCTTAAGTTTGATCATTGCAACGATGGTGTTTCAGTTCACGCCATCTGACTTGTTGCAAAGAGCAGGGGGCTGGATGGAGCGGGCGGGCGCATTGCCGCGGGCGGTGGTTTTCACCGTTGGTTTGCTGCTTATTCAATGGGTAGCACCTAATGATGTTGCACCGTTTATTTATTTCCAATTTTGAGAGGCCGATATGAACACGACAGTTTGGCAGACTTTGATTGTTATGTTGGTGGCGATGTTATTTTTGGCCGTGTTTAATTCGTCCTCACTCCAAACATGGTCGTTTGATCTAGAGCCTGGCCCTGTCAATGACATGATCAGTTTGAACGCTGAGCGCTGGCATAATCTCATGGAGGAGCTAGGTGCGGCAGGTGTGACTGAATTAATTCGGAATTGGTTCAGCGAGCAGACAGGGGCTTTTTAAAAGAGCGTGGTTTGTTATTTTTAACTTTTTGTCATAAGACCTGTAAAATTTAGATTATGCGTTGCCAGCGCTCGATTAGCATGTTTGTCTATGGACCAACATAACAAGAAGAGCAGGCAATGACGAAAATTTCCGGTATTAAAGCAGTTGTATTTGACGCCTATGGCACCATGTTTGATGTCCATTCACCTGTTGGCCGATTGGCATCGAAGCTTGGCGATCAGGCGCAGTCGGTCTCGGCGATGTGGCGCGATAAGCAGCTTCAATATACGTGGCTTCGAAGTTTGATGCAGGACTACAAGCCATTTACTCAAGTCACCTCAGATGCACTTAGCTATGCGATGGAAGCGCACGGCATTGATAATGATGTGCTTCACAAAGAGTTAGTCGACGCCTATTTCACGCTTGCTGCTTACGACGATGTCGCACCTTGTCTTGATGCGTTGCAGGCGAAAGGTTTCAAGACTGCCATTTTGTCGAACGGTTCAATGGATATGCTGGACGCTGCCGTCAACTCTGCTGGTATCGCTGACAAGCTGGATGCGGTTTTGTCTGTTGAAGAAGTTCAAGTGAACAAGCCTGACCCGCGGGTTTATCAATTGACCCTTGATCATTTTGCAATCAAGGCGGATGAGGTTTGCTTCGTTTCAAACAATGCTTGGGATAGTCATGCGGGAGCGCACTTCGGCTATCAGGTCGCCCGGCTCAACCGTTATGGCGCACCGGCTGAGAAACTTTCAGGCACGCCAAAATTTATGATGACTGACCTTTTAGGCTTAGCAGAGGAACTGAGTGGATAGGCTGCCAAAAAAATATAATTAGGAAAATCCTCAATTTTCCTTCATGGTTTGGTAAAAATGCAAATTGACACAGAAAAGGCTCTTGGTTAGCGTAATTGAACAAGCGTTCATTTAGGGGGAGGAGACCCTCAATGTGGCACTTGACGGACATGGAGGATGCATAAGCATTTGTCTGTAAATGGGAGGAATGAATGGAAAAAATGAACGCCAGCGGTGCGTCCGCGGGACTCGATACTTTTCCGAAGCTTTTACTTAGAAATGCCCAGAAATGGGGCAACAGGCCTGCGATACGAGAGAAAGATCTCGGTATTTGGCAAACATGGAATTGGTCTCAGGTTCTTGATGAAGTTGAACCTTATTCGCGTGGTTTGCATGCCCTTGGTTTAAAGAAGGGCGAAAAAGTTGCCATTGTCGGCGACAACCGTCCCCGCCTTTATTGGACCTTTGT
>CAZKKW010000192.1:0-3525 GCA_964553335.1 uncultured Hyphomicrobiales bacterium
TGGGTTGATCTTTCAACTGGTGAATTTCGTGTGACAGAAACGGAGCTTTCACGGCTCGAAACTGATATTGCGCGTGTCGACCCGAAAGAACTGATTGTGAGTGACGTGCTTTTTGAAGATCAAAAGCTTCGCGCTCTCTTAGATGAAGTTGGCGGCGCGGTGGTGCATCAACCTGCCGCCTTCTTTGCCTCCTCTACAGCAGATGAACGGCTGACACGATTTTTCAGCGTGTCTTCGCTTGATGCGTTCGGCACATTTTCACGGGTGGAAAAAGCAGCAGCCAGCGCCATTCTTTCTTATATTGAGAAAACCCAAATCGGCGAGAAGCCCGCATTAAGCGCGCCGCTGCGTGAAGAGCCGCAAGGCTTCATGCTGATTGATCCGGCAACACGGGCAAACCTTGAACTGACCAAAACGCTTTCTGGTGAGAAAAAGGGCGCCTTATTGTCGACAATTGATTTCACGGTCACAGGCGGCGGTGCACGGCTTTTGGCAGATCGTCTTGCTAGCCCCTCAATGGATGTTGCCACCATCAATGATCGGTTAGACGCCATCCAATGGTTTTTGGAGCGGCGCGCTCTGCGTGAAGAGGTGCGCGATCATCTTAAAAAGGCACCCGACATGGTGCGCTGTCTTGCGCGTCTGACCCTTTCGCGTGGCGGTCCACGTGATATGGCGGCGATTGGCAGCGGGCTTGAAGCTGCCCGCGCGCTTTATGATTTGATTGGACGCGAAGAAGGCCATGCAGGGGCAATCGCGACCAATCTGGATGTTTTAGCCAATGCGCCACAGGGCCTGATAGAGCTCTTGCAGTCAGCCCTGAAGGAAGAGCTACCTTTGTTAAAACGCGACGGTGGTTTTGTTGAAAGCGGCTATGATCAGGCGCTCGATGAAACCCGTCGTCTGCGTGATGAAAGCCGTCAGGTGGTGGCCAACCTGCAAGCAAAATATGCAGAAGTTTCCGATGTCAAAGCGCTCAAGGTGAAGCACAATAATGTGCTTGGATATTTCATTGAAGTAACAGCCCAGCACGGCGACCGTTTGATGAAAGAACCGCTGAACGAAACCTTCATTCATCGTCAAACCCTTGCCAATGCTGTGCGCTTTACAACGACTGAACTGTCTGAGCTTCAAACCAGCATCGTCAACGCGGCAGAACGCACGCTTGGTATGGAGCTTGCCATTTTTGACAAGCTTGAAGATGCGATCATTGAAGCAACCGACATTATCAAGCAAACAGCGGCAGCACTTGCAAGTCTTGATGTGGCAAGTGCGGGCGCGGAGCTTGCAGAACGTTGGAAATATTCACGCCCGAAAGTCGATCAAAGCCTCACCTTTAAACTTGAAGGTGCGCGTCATCCCGTGGTCGAGCAAGCGCTTGCCAAAGCCTTGAGCGACCCCTTCGTTGCTAATGATTGCACCCTATCAGGTGGCGAGAAGGAGGCGGACCACGGTTTGATCTGGTTGATTACGGGTCCGAACATGGCCGGTAAATCAACCTTCCTCAGACAAAATGCTTTGGTTGCGATTTTGGCGCAGGCGGGGCTTTATGTGCCAGCAGCTAACGCCCATATCGGGGTTGTAGACCGCCTGTTCTCTCGTGTCGGGGCGGCTGATGATTTGGCGCGTGGTCGTTCAACTTTCATGGTGGAGATGGTTGAAACGGCTGCAATCCTCAATCAAGCAGGACCACGCTCGCTGGTGATCCTCGATGAAATTGGGCGAGGGACGGCAACATTTGACGGGTTATCAATCGCATGGGCGGCGATTGAGCATTTGCACGAAGTGAATTGCTCCCGCGCCCTTTTCGCCACTCACTACCATGAACTGACAGCGCTCTCAGAACAATTGGCGCGACTTTCCAATGCGACCGTGAAGGTCTCTGAATGGAAGGGCGATGTGGTGTTCTTGCATGAAATTGTCGCAGGCGCGGCCGACCGTTCTTACGGCATTCAAGTGGCAAAGCTGGCGGGCCTACCAAGCGCTGTCGTTGCGCGGGCAAAAGATGTGCTCGGCCAATTAGAAGCCTCCGACAGGCAGAACCCCGCCGCCCTGATTGATGATTTGCCACTGTTCAGTGTGTCGGCGGTAAAGCCAACAGTGAGCGCTGAACCCAAGACAGATGTTTTGCGCGAGACGCTCGCCGACATCAACCCCGACGACCTCAGCCCACGCGAGGCACTGGAAGCGCTTTATGCCTTGAAGAAAGAGGCGCAGGCGAAGGACTAGTTCTTAGAACCGAACTGTTTCGCCATGTTTTTAAGCGCGGTGATGCTGTTTTGAATTTTGCACTTAGACCCATTCGCCCGCGCCATCACCCGCAGACCGACATATTGGGTGACCAGCAAGTTGGCCAAAGCGTTTGCCTCGCTCGAGGGCACAACGGTTTTTAGCGCGTCTTCAAAAGCAAAAAGCATGCGGTCTAAAGACTTTGTCGCGAAGGCTTCGATCTCTTGATCATAGGACGCAGGCCCCGCGATTGCAGAACAAAGCAGACAGCCGCGATGGTCGCCCGCTTCAACGGCCTCTGAGATCATATCGAATATGGTGAAAATCCGCGCCCAGCCATCTTGGTCAGGGTCGGTCAAAAGGGCGACGGCTTGGCTCACGGCTTGTTCGTCATAGGTGCTGAGCACTTTTAAAAACAGCGTCTTCTTATCGCTGAACGCCTTATACAAACTGCCCCGTGTCAGGTTCATGCCTTTTAACAGGTCGGGCAAGGACGCATCGGCGTAGCCGTGTTCCCAAAAAACACCCATCGCTTTTTCAAGCGCCCTATCTGTATCAAATTCGCGAGGTCTAGCCATGGTCGTGCGGTAGCATGTTTTGGATTAGGAACCAAATAGTACCTAATCACAGGCTTGTGATTGGAACCAATTGGTTCCGAATGCTAGGTATGGCCCATCGAAACATTCAACGGACCTCTCGGGGCCCTCAACATAGAGAGAAACGATATGACAAACATCATCGCAAAAACACTGGGCATCTTTGCTGCAGTAATGATCGCATTCGGCGCAATGTCAGCAAACGCAGGCGGCGCGAACAAACACGGCACCTTCACAGGCGCAAGCGACCACATCACAACTGGCGGCGTTAAAATCGTCAAAACAGCCAACGGCGGCGCAGTGGTTATCCTTGATTCAGATTTCAGCCTAGACGGCGCACCAGACCCACGCGTTGGCCTTGGTAAAGACGGCAAATACGTTGCTGCAACAGACCTCGGCACCCTTGGCCACCTAACAGGCGTTCAAGTGTACATCGTACCAGCAGCTGTAAATGTTGATGACTTCAACGAAGTTTACATCTGGTGCAGAAAGTTCGGCGTACCATTGGGCGTTGCATCTCTTAAGTAAGCTTTAGAGACACAAAGTAGAAAACCGCGCGAGGCTCTCCCTTAGCGCGGTTTTTTTGTGGGTTGGTGATTTGAGCCGTTGTCAAGGATGCAAAATGAGCGATGCGTTTGTTGCCAAGCATCGCCGATTATTCGTTCAGGAAATTGCTCGCTGAACGGTCGAATTAGGCCAC
>CAZKKW010000193.1:0-3484 GCA_964553335.1 uncultured Hyphomicrobiales bacterium
GGTATTTATAGCCAGTTTGAAGTCCAACGCGGCATGCCTGTTAAAATGCTGTTGAAATATTTTGATCAGGCCGGTGAGCTGTGGAAGCTAAAGCCAGAAATCAAATCGATGGTTGATTTTCAACCCTTCAATTTAATGTCTCCATTCACTGGAATGCCACAATATGACATTATTTTGTGCCGCAATGTTTTGATTTATTTCAACGTTGATATCAAACAAGCTGTCTTGGAAAAGATGTACAATGTGATGGCGCCCGATGGCTTTTTGATGCTTGGTGGTGCTGAGACAGTTGTTGGTGTGTGTGATAAGTTTGCTGTGGATCAACAAGATCGAACGATCTTTAGAACCGATAAATATACTGCTGAGTTGAAACAAGCTCTCTCAGCTTAAATCAAACCCTTTACATGAGTGCGATGAACTGGCTCCGCTTCAGGAAAGTGGCTCTATATGCTTTTGTTTGAGAATTGATAAGGCTGCAGATAATAAAAAAGCCCGCATCCTAATGATGCGGGCTTTTTGTGTTCGATGGAGAATAGTTAGCTTTATGCGCTTTGCAGTAGCTCTTCTTCAGATGGTTCACGAAGAACGTATCCGCGACCCCATACTGTTTCAATGTAGTTCGCACCATCTGTTGCAGCGGCCAATTTCTTGCGGAGCTTACAGATGAATACGTCGATAATCTTAAGTTCTGGCTCATCCATACCGCCATAAAGGTGGTTGAGGAACATCTCTTTGGTAAGGGTTGTACCCTTGCGCAATGAGAGAAGCTCAAGCATTTGATACTCTTTGCCAGTAAGGTGAACGCGCTGACCGTTTACTTCGACAGTCTTTGTATCGAGGTTCACTTTAAGGTCGCCAGTCGTAATAATTGACTGTGCATGACCTTTCGAGCGGCGAACAATTGCTTGAATACGTGCCACCAGTTCGTCTTTGTGGAAAGGCTTGGTCATATAGTCATCAGCGCCAAAGCCAAGACCACGGACTTTATCTTCGATGCCAGCGAGGCCTGAAAGGATCAAAATTGGTGTTTGAACCTTTGCCACACGCAAGGTTCTAAGAACCTCGTAACCGCTCATATCTGGTAAGTTTAGGTCGAGGAGAATGATATCGTAATCATACAGTTTGCCGAGATCGACACCCTCTTCGCCTAGATCCGTCGTATACACATTAAATGCTTCCGACTTGAGCATTAGCTCAATACTTTGCGCTGTAGCGCTGTCGTCTTCAATCAGCAAGACTCGCATGCTAATCCCCTTGTATGATCCACCGTGTTATCAGCCCAATGCGAACACTAGTGGGGGTTTATTAACCTTAGACTCAGGACGCTACTCAGAAATGGTTAACAAATTCTGATTCCATCCTGCAAGGGTATTAATTAATTTATTTTTCATATTCAGTGCTTTCATCAAAAGAGTGAGAAAATTAAGAAAACAGCCTTTTAAAGTGATAGACTGAGACCCGAATCTTTTTCGCCCTTCGGCACGTGATATGTGTAAACAAATCACAAATTCCCTTTCCCATATTGTTAACGGGAAGTATGAACGAAAGGTTACCAAAGCGGGTTTTGATGACAGAAAATGCAACTTTTGCGAGATTAAACACACTTGTTGATGGTGCAAACCCCGTTAATCTTTTCGGCCGTGTGGTCGGTGTGCGTGGTCTTTTGGTGGAAATTTCTGGTCCCTTGCATGAGATGAATGTCGGCACGCGGCTGCTCATTGAGAGCGGTAACCCGCGCGATGGGATCACCAATGTTCTTTGTGAAGTTGTTGGCTTTGAAGGGGAGATTGCAAGCTGTTTGCCATTTTCTTCTTTGGAAGGTGTTCGTCTTGGTTGCCCTGCAAAAGTACTTGCAAGACAAGCAGTTGTAAGCCCAGGCATGCATTGGTTGGGCCGTGTGGTGAATGCTTTGGGGGAGCCTGTGGATGGCAAGGGAGATCTGATCAGAGGTGATTTGCCTTATCCAATAAGACAAACGCCGCCACCCGCGCATACACGAAATCGGGTCGGCGAAGCACTCGATATGGGCGTTCGCGTGATTAACACATTCACCACGTGCTGCCTTGGTCAGCGTATGGGGATCTTCGCAGGCTCCGGCGTTGGTAAGTCCGTCTTGCTTTCCATGCTCACAAAAAATTCCGCAGCCGACGTGATTATTGTTGGTTTGGTTGGCGAACGAGGGCGCGAAGTTAAAGAGTTTATCGAAGATGATTTGGGTGAAGAAGGTTTAGCGCGCGCCATTGTGGTGGTCGCGACCTCGGACGAATCAGCTTTGATGCGTCGCCAAGCAGCCTTTATGACCTTGACCCTGGCTGAATATTTTCGCGATCAAGGCAAGAATGTTCTTTGCTTGATGGACAGTGTTACCCGCTTTGCACAGGCACAGCGTGAAATTGGCTTGGCAGCCGGTGAACCGCCAACCTCGCGCGGCTATACACCAACTGTCTTTACAGAACTTCCCAAACTGCTTGAACGGGCGGGGCCGGGCACGGATGGCAAGGGTTCTATAACGGGACTGTTTACGGTGCTTGTTGAAGGCGACAATCATAATGAGCCGATTGCCGATGCCGTGCGCGGTATTTTGGACGGTCACATCGTGATGGAACGGGCCATTGCAGAGCGCGGACGATACCCCGCCGTGAACGTGCTGAAATCGGTCTCGAGATCGATGCCAGACAGCACGCCAGACGAATTTCGGCCTTTAATAAAAGAAGCAAAAAATCACATGGCGACCTATGCAGACATGGAAGAACTGATCCAATTGGGCGCTTATCGGGCGGGAACAACACCGGCTGTAGACGCTGCAATTGAGCTCCACCCTGCGTTTGAGGCGTTTTTGTCCCAAGGAAAGGGTGACAAAACATCCCTAACAGAAGGTTTCCACGCTCTTGAGGCTATATTAAGCAATTCAGTTTACAGTGATGAGTAGTGTCACGGGGAGTATTGAGTATGAAATCGCGTGAAAGCCTAATACGTTTGAAACAATTCCAAGTTGACGAGAAGCGTCGCCAGTTATCTGCTATTGAAATCATGGTCAATGATTTTAAACGCATGGCAACCGATCTCGACAACCAAATCTTAGCAGAACAAGAGCGCAGCGGCATCTCAGATGTCTCGCACTTTGCCTATCCGACCTTCGCCAAAGCTGCGATGACCCGTCGTGATAATCTTCTGCAATCAGCTGAAGACCTTTCAGGGCAACTAGAAGCCGCACAAAATGCGCTTGGTGAAGCCGTTGAAGAGTTGAAAAAAGTTGAGCTTCTAGAAGAGCGCGACCAAGGTCGCAGCCGAATGGAAGCGGAAGCTGCTGAACAAGCCGAACTCGACGAAGTCGGCATGCGTATGGCACGCGGCTAAAGCGATTAACCGAGACACTCGAAAAAGCGTGGAGCGAAAGCTCCGCGCTTTTTTGTTTTGGGGGGTTGGGAGTTGCGCGACTAAACAGTCATCTGGCTCAGTCTGCTCAATGACAACTTCGGGGGGG
>CAZKKW010000194.1:0-3398 GCA_964553335.1 uncultured Hyphomicrobiales bacterium
GCTTTCCATAAAGACGGCAGGCCAGACCATGCTGACGGCGTATCCAAGCATGACGGCATCTATTTCCTCGGCCTTCCTTGGCTTTCCATGCGCGGATCGTCATTCATTTGGGGGGTGTGGGTCGATGCTAAAAACCTTGGCCACCATATCGCAAACCGCAACCAGACATTGGGCCTGTAAACCGAATGAACACAACCGAGATACTCAAACAACTCATTGCATTTCCGACAGTCAGCATCGACCCCAATCGGGCGTTGATAGACTATTGTGATCAGTTGTTAAAAGGCATCGGCGCTGAGACGATGATCATCGAAGATGAAACCGGCACAAAGGCCAATCTCTTCGCGACCCTTGGCGCAACCGATAGTCCGGGCGTTTTGTTGTCCGGACACACTGATGTTGTGCCAGTTGAAGGGCAAGATTGGACCAAAGAACCGTTCACGCTCACCCCCGAAGATGGCAAGCTATACGGACGCGGCACGACTGACATGAAAGGCTTCGTTGCAAGCGCTCTCAGCGCTGCGATAAAAGCCTCAAAACGTGACCTCAAGACACCATTGCATCTGGCCCTTTCTTATGACGAAGAAATCGGCTGTATCGGCGTTCGCTCTATGATTGATATGTTGAAAGAAGCGCCGTTCAAGCCGATGTTTTGTATTGTTGGCGAACCAACCCTCATGGCGGTGGCAACAGGTCATAAAGGCAAGACTGCCGCCCGCGTTCAGTGTACGGGGCAAGAGGCGCATTCTGCCCTTGCACCAACAGCACTTAACGCAATTCATCTGGCCTGTGACATGATCGCCTTCATCAGATCATTGCAGGAGGATGTGGCTACCAACAATCTCCACGATAATGATTATGATATCCCCTACACCACACTTCATGTTGCCAAAATCAATGGCGGTGTCGCGCTCAATATCGTGCCGAATAATACGGACTTCTTTTTTGAAATCAGGAACCTACCGGAAGATGATCCGGCAATATTGATGGAGAAAATTTCAGCCCATGCCGAAAAGCTGCTCCTGCCTTTGAAGGCAGACTTTCCGCAAGCTTCCATCGATATTGAGATCACCAATACTTATCCGCCTTTAGGCACGGCAAAAGAGGCGGAAGTGGTGGATTTTGTAACCTCACTCACGGGCAAAAACGCCACGATAAAAGTAGCTTTTGGAACCGAAGGCGGCTTGTTCTCAACTGAGCTTGGCATCCCAACTGTGGTATGCGGACCGGGCTCAATGGATCAAGGCCATAAACCAGACGAGTTCATTGAGCTTGATCAACTTAAACAATGTGATGCGATGATGGATGCGTTGATCGATCGGCTAGAAGCGGGCATTTAATCCGCTCAATGCAGTCATCTATGCAGTCAAAGCATTAAATCTATAGATGCTCATTCATCGCCCGGAACACCATATGAAGGCGCTCCTTGTGGGTTGAGTGCTCGTTGAACATAGGCTTCGAGCTGCGGCTTATATACGTCCCATGCGTTTGCAATTGAAGCGATGGGGCAGTCTTCTGTCCAATCACATCTCAAATCTGACACCGGCCAAGAAACTTTGTCGCAAATCTGCATTCCTGCCGAGTGAATGGGCCCTGCTTCACCACCAGCATCTAATCCGGCCTGCATGGCAGCAAGCAGCCTATCGCCTATATGGCCAGATGCATTTTCAAAGCCCGCAGCAATGGCAGCAGGCACGTCAGCGTTTGCCAAAAGGTTGCCAGCGGCCACAACATCCCTACCCTCAGCCTGCGTCCAAATACCGAGCGAATTGCTACCAGAATGGATTGCTGTTGCTCCTTCAACGTCTATTGCCAAGACCTGCCGAAATTCAAGATGCTCCTTGGTGGCTTTAATCTCGGCAATCGCCTCAGTCGACGACATACCCTTCGCCATTAAATCCAGCGTCAAAGGCCCAAGCGTCGGGTCCGTGACATTTTGGCTGGCAACAGCCCCGACACCAGCACGGGTATAAGCACAGCGCGCCGCAACAGCCGGAGAAGACGAGGCAACCGCAACACCAAACATGCCAGTTTCTGCACAGCGGGCAACAAGCGAAAAAGTCATTGCGGGATCACCGCCGTGCCATCAATTTCAACCAACCACTCAGGCCGCGCTAAAGCTTGCACCACAAGGCCAGTGGATACGGGATGCACGCCTTTGATGTATTCGCCCATGGTGCGATACACGGTTTCACGATGGCGAACATCCGTGATGTAGACCACCACTTTGACCAAATGCTCCATCTCACCACCAGCTTCTTCGATCAGTTGCTTGATGTTCTGCATTACTTTGTGGGTTTGCTCCACGGGATCATGGCTATCAATGTTTTTAGCATCATCCAAATTTTGCGGACATTGCCCACGCAGCCATACGGTCTTTCCGCCTTGGGTTACGACAGCCTGACAAAGATCATTGTCTAAAGCCTGTTCTGGATACGTGTCCTTGGTGTTAAATTTTCGAATTCGTGTATGCGCCATAATCGCCTCAATCGTTTTTTGGCTGCGACAATGGCAGCGTGTTGTTTTTAATAGGGATTAGCCAGCTTGCTGCATTCTTGAATTGAGATAATGGGCAAAATCGTAATTTGGCCGCTCAAGATGAGACAAATGGCCAGGTTTCGCCGCGCGCGAACTAAGCCCTTTATAAACCTTCTCAGTGCAGCCCTTGTCTTCCACGTTCACCGCATCAAGTAATGTTTTTAACTGCTTAAAGTTCTCCTGCGCGGAAGGGTCATTTACATAGTCTTCTGACATACCACCACCAAAACCGATCTTAACCTGCCCAACGCCTTCGGGTTGCAAGGTCAAGTACCAAAAATATCCGGGCGTCAGCGTGATCATGAGGCTTGGATAAATCGCCAACAAATAAGTGGTGCGACGGCGATCACCGCTCAAACGCGTATTGTTTGGATGTGCCATGGCAATTTTCAATGAATCATCTTTGAGGATGGTGTGATAGTTGAACGCCTTTTCACCGGGCGGACAAATCATTTCTTCCAGCTTAGAAAGCCCCCCAATGGTGCCCGCATGGCAAACAGGCAGATGGTAGCTTTCCATAAAATTCTCAGCCAACACCTTCCAATTTGTGTCCCAAACGTGGGTTTCAAAGAACGTTTGGCGATAGTTTTCCATTTCAAAATCGCCAACCAGCTCTTCGACCTTCACAAGCTCTTCTGCAACAGGCTTCGCATCAGGGTTTAAGGTTACAAATACCCAGCCCAACCATTCCTCACATCGAATTTGCGGCAGCTTATAGTGCTCTTTGCAAAACCCTTGGTTCTGCGTCATGGCCGGCGCACCACGCAGTGAACCGTCAAGATTATAGGTCCAAGCGTGGTATGGGCACACGATTGAGCGAGCATTACCCTGCCCTTCAAGTAAGGTAGACATGCGATGCA
>CAZKKW010000195.1:0-3292 GCA_964553335.1 uncultured Hyphomicrobiales bacterium
AAATCCGCCTCTCCAAAACTTATACGTTAAATTTTAGAGTTCGAAAACCTAAAAACGTACAGATAGTTCGGTAACAATACCGTCGAAACCACCGGTAGAGCCTGCAGAGTTGGCTTCTTCGTCTTGGTCGACATACTCAATTTTGAGTAGTGAACGCTCATCGATGAACCAACCAGCGCCAATTTGCAAGCGCTCAAGGTTACCACCGTCAACACCATCTGTTGTGTTTCTAACTTGTGTAAAGCGACCAGCAACATAGAACTTGTCTTTCAACAAGAACTGCTGAATGCCAACACCCCAGAAAGAAATCGAGCTTTCTTGCTCAACAACACCAACAGTATCTGGGTTACCACCAGAAGTCTGGTTGCCGTTAATGTCAACAAACGAGAAGTCAGATTCTGCGAAACCACCCCATGCACGGAGCAAAGTGCCTGGACCGAAGTTCTGCGTGCGGTACTGCGCGTTGAACTGAAGGATTTGACCATCAATACCTGGCAGCAAGTTTTGGTGGAAGATACGTGATGAACGACCATCACCATTGCCACCGTTACTTGCAAAGCGGTTGTTTGAAGCTAGGAAGTAGTTGTCGCCGTCACCATCAAACAAGCCATCAAACTGAACGCCAGTAGTTGTGAACGTGCCTGGTGCAGCGCCAGCAACCTGTACAGATTCACCTTGACCGATTTGATCACCACCGCCACCAAGGAAGAAGCGTGTGCTGAATGACAAACCAGAAGTTGTGTCAATGCCAATACCAGTCAAAAGGTTGAAGCCTTTATCTTCGTTTGAATCGCCACCGAATGTTGGAACTGTAATCGCGATATCTGCGCTGTATGACTTAACGAAGCCATCAAGTTGGTCAGAAAGGATGAGTTGAGCACCAGACTGAGCAGTACCGAAGCTTGTTGGTGAGTTACCGATCAATGGGTTGCCTTGAACAACAGAACCATCTGAGAAGCTGTGCAAGCCATCAAATGTACCAACACCGATGTTACCAGTCTTGAGGTGAAGTTCAGGACCATCTTCTAGACCAGCCAAGCCTGTAAGGTTTAGGTCAATGTGACCAAAGTCTTGGTTCAATGAGAATGGGTCTAGACCTTGGAAGTCATTTGGCTCTTCCGCAATATCAACAAACGCAAAAATGTTGTCTGTGATGTGGAAAGTAAGTTCCAAGTTAAAGCGAAGACGCTGGAAGCCTGGATCTGTTTCAGCATCGACTGCGAAGAATGCTGTATCAGAGTCTGCCTGAAGTGCGTTGAAGTGCTGAGCAGCGCCCAAACCAATCTTCAAACGACCACCAAACAATGTTAGCGGATCATTTTCTTCTGCAGCTGGCGCGACAATTTCATCAAGGTCAGCAGCGTTTGCTGTTCCCACCATTGGGAGAGCAAGCATTGTTGTAGTTAGAAGAGCGATGGCACTAGTGCGTCCCGCTCCGAGCAAGCGGTGCCCTAAAGTCTCCGCTCTTTCAATAGTTTCGATCATTGTAATCCTCCATAAATCACAAGTGGTAGGGTATGTAAGGGTAAACACACCCGTCACATGGCCCAAATATCCACGATTTGAGGGAAAAACGTCAATAGTTGCTTGCGGATAAACCGAGGAGTTAATTGAGAAATCCAATCATTCCACCAAATCTCCGATACTAAACAACTTTAAAATCATACATTTTTGTGTTTGTTGGAAGCGCACTTAACCGACGCTTTAATTTATTAGGCAGCAAAAATAATTATCATTACCTAAATTAATTCATACAAAACAATAACTTAAAAAAATTTTGCCGCAACTTAAATCGTTTTCCATTCTTAACAAAACACGGCTGACACAAGGTCTTGTTGCAATTTAGCATCAGCGCAAACTAATGTTCATTCACCAATGGAAAATCAGAGGCTTGACAAATTTTTATATTGCTTTGCGTCAATAAATTATCAGTAACTTGATTTATTTTCCAACGCCATAACCACAAGAACGTCCACAAATGCGCGAATCGAAAAACTCTTCTTATTCGGCGTAAACAATAGTACAAGTTTTCCGTAAACTTCGTATGAGTGGCCTCGTGGAACCGAATCTCACACGCCTGAGAAAGCCCCAAACGCGCGCCCATCAGTTCGATTGTTTAGGATTAATAGCATTGCCTATATTGAAAAAATTTGTTTCAAAAGCGACGAATATGTGACGTACAAACGACCTGAAAAATTACGTTCAGATCGTTGAGATAAATTAGTTCGGCATTAGAACTAAATGGGTTTATGCGTTGATTTGTTCACGCCAAGGTGGAACCGCACCTGCTTGAGACACTGTAAATGCCGCGACATTATTCGCCATATTCAAGGCATGAAGCAGGTTGTCATTATCAATATCAGCAAGGGCTGCCTTTGTTAAACACCCCTTCTCTTCAAGCCCTGCTAGGAAGCCTGCGTTGAACGTATCGCCAGCGCCGATTGTATCAACAACATCAACTTTTTTGGCAGCCTGATGGCACTTTCCAGCTTTGTTGTAAGCTGTCACACCAGCAGCCCCTTCCGTTATTAAAATGACTTTCACGCCCTCTTCCAGCCAAGCAGAGATGGCCGACTGATGGTCTTTACCTTCGATGATCCAATCAAGGTCTTCGTCAGATACTTTTACAATATCCGCTTTGGAGATCATGCGATTGATGCGGGCACGATGGCTCGCTGCATCGGTAATGAAGCTTGGTCGGATATTGGGATCCAACGAAATAACGCTATTTTCTGCGTTATCTGTAAGCAGTGCCTCATAGGCGGAACCACAGGGTTCTGGAATGAGGCTTATGGCACCAAAATGAAATGCGCTAACGGGTTGAGAGAAATCTGGGACTTTATCCGTGCTCAATGAGCGCCCTGCGGAATTTTCGTCAAAGAATGAATATTGTGCCTGACCATTTGTCAGTTTTACAAAGGCAAGTGTTGTGGGCTGGTCGATACGAACACAATATTGCGTATCAACTTTGGACGTTTGAAGCGCCTCAATCAGCTGATCGCCAAACATATCGGAAGAGATACCACTGACCATGCCTGCATCGCAGCCAAGCCGGCCCAATGCTATTGCGGTATTAAAAATCGCCCCGCCAGCGACAGGATAAAACACATCCTCGCCGCTTGGCAGTTGGCGCGGTAGCATGTCAATTAATGCTTCGCCGCAGCAAATGATCACCGCAAGCGTCCCCCGCTGTCTTTGTCAAACATATGGATATTTTCAGGTTCAGCATTGAAGTGCACAGTATCGCCACGTTTGACGCCTGTTAATTCAACAGCCTTAGCCACAAACTCAA
>CAZKKW010000196.1:0-3234 GCA_964553335.1 uncultured Hyphomicrobiales bacterium
CGAAGGGTGAGGGCTTGCAGTGTTTCAGGTTCTAGCGTCGCCGTTAAAATGACGAAGAGAGAGGAGACCAACAAGATGGTGATGACTTCTTTAAACCGGCGCATCTCAGCCAAGCTTGCAATGCGTGAATTACCCATGGCGACACCCATTGCCGTGACCGTTAGCAGGCCTGCTTCTTCTAAGATGTGATTGGTCGCGACGTAGCTTGCCAAAAGAGCAATCAGGATGATTGGTGCTTTTAAGAATTCGGGCACTTGCCCGCGAATGAACAAGCGGGCGATTGTTTTACCAAGATACCACCCGCCGATCGCGCCAACAGGCATGGCGATGGCAAAGCGAATGAGTACCGATGTGAGGTCGTGATGGCTGTCAACGGCACCAAAAACCAAGAAGAGTTCGAAGGCTAAAACGGCAAACAATGCGCCCACCGGATCCGCAATGATTGCTTCCCATCGAAGCAGGGCGGAGGGGCGTTTTGTTAGTTTGGCGTTGCGCAATAAGGGCATAATGACGGTTGGGCCTGTCACCACAAATATGCCGGATAAAATGGCGGCAGCTGGCCAACCAAGACCGCCGACATAGTGCGCTGCCATTGCGCCAAAAAACCACGCAATAGGCGCACCCACAAACACCAATCGCCGCACACCTTTTGAAGTGTCTTTGATTTCAGAAAAGTTGAGCGTTAAACCGCCTTCAAACAAAATGACGGCGACAGCCAAGCCGATGGCTGGCCGCAATATGCCTTCAAAGTCAGCGCGCGGGTCGAGGAAGCCGAAGACGGGCCCCGCTAAAATTCCGGCCGCTGCTAATAAAACAATAGCCGGCAAATGAAAACGCCAAGCAATCCACTGGGCCGTGATGCCAAGGGCACCAATGAGGGCGATTTTGCCTGCAATATCTTCCATTTCGGTTCCTCAGTATTTTAATTAATGAGTTTCACAATCGACACAGAATTACCCTTCTGATACATAACGGAACGGCTGAAGTTTTACAGCCCATATTTGTTATTTTAGGATGTTGTTATGTCGCAAAGTCTTCGGTCTGTATTTGTTTTATTCATTTTAGGCTTTTCTTTTCTTTCCCATCAATCCGTACAGGCCAGTGAATCGGCTCTTTTGTCTCTCTTCGAGCAACTTGCAAAACGCGGCATTGTGGTTTCGCACTCTAATTTGCAGGGAGCTGGTGATAGCGCGACGTTTGATGAGATCAAGCTTTCAAGCAACAAAGATAATGCACCGCAATTTGTCTTTTCATCCGGCACGGTAACGAAGGCTAAAGCCAGCGATGGTGTTGGTTTAGACGGAGAGACATTTACTGCCAAAAAATTGCGTATTGTCAGTGGCGACCAATCTATCGCGTTTGCAAATTTCCAAGTCCAAGACTTCTCGTTTCCTCATATGGAAATTCTTTTGGACGCGCCAGTTGCAACCGACCCATTGATCAATCAAGTAGATCCATTGGGCGTGCTGAATGGTACATTTTACAAATTTCTAGCAGGGATAAGTTTTTCTCTTTTTGGCGTTGACAGCGCGGAGGTCCTTGCGATTGTTGAGGACGTGAAAGCCAGTGTTTCCTCCGGTCCCGTGGCTTTAGAACAGATGCAAGATGGCATACTTGCCAGCTACGCAGTTAACAACATTGATTACAAAATCAACGGGGTTCAGGGGCAGGATATTTCATTTTCAATCGAGAAGGTCCTTGTCTCTGATTACAATCTCAAAACCCTTGCCCATGTTTTAGGTGACGACAATTACAAAGATGGTAAAGGCGATGGTGTATGGCGTGAGGCCATCGGTGTTGGCACTGTCACCAATATGGAAATGTTGATCGATGGGGGCACTTTTAAAATCGCAAAAATGTCCAATGGTGTTTCTCGTTTGCGCCAGCTGGATATTTCGCCACTTGAGGCGATGAAAGCAATGCAGAGTGTCGCTGAAGCACAGCAAAAGGGTGGAAATCAGATTGAATTGTTCCGTGATTTCCTTCCCGCGTTATCGTCTCTTTATCGGATGATGGAGATCGATGAAATGCGCCTTGAAGGGATGGTTGTTTCTCCTCCAAAAGCGGCAGCGCCGTTTAAACTTGGTACTGTGTTAATTGATCGGTTTTCTCTGGACCAAGGGCTGAAGGAAGTCAGCATTGCAGACCTAGCCTTCACTGATAAAAACGGGACGGCTGTCAATCTTGGCCGCTTTGCGCTGGGTGACATTCAGTTTCCGGCCCTTGTCGACATCATGTCGTATCTTGAAGGCCTCAGCGGTGATAATCCCCCTGAACTGAATTATGCCGCTGTCGCTTCTGTTTCGCCGACACTGGGTGAGATTGATGTGAAAAATTTCGCCGCGGTGTTCGGTAACGACAATCGTTTTAATATTGAAGGCGCAACACTGAGTGCTTCCAATTACATTGGCTTGGTGCCGACCAACTTATCGTTGAAACTCGACAATGTTACCGTGCCTCTTGAGGGCTTGTCGCGCTCTAATGGTACAGCCGATATTTTATTCAAAATGGGTTATCAGCAAGCCGTGTTGAACGGAACCATCGATATGGCGTGGAGCGAGGCGACGCAAGAACTGGAAATTTTGCCGAGCCAAATTCGTATCAATGACTTGGGCATATTGAACCTGACAGCGAAGATGGGAAATGTGCCACGACAATTTGTTGAAGACCCTCAAGAGGCGGCCGCTTTAGCGCTTGGTGCGACCTTTAAAGAAATTGAGGTTTCTTTCGAAGATCAATCATTCACCAACCGTTTTGTTGAAAAGACAGCCAAAGAATCTGGCGGCGACGCTGCAACGGTACGCCAACAATTCAGCGCCATTGCAAAAGGACCGCTTGCCATTTTTCAACGACCAGAATTTGCTGAAATGGTTGGAACGGTCGTTGATAATTTTCTTGCAAATCCGGGCAAGATCACCGTGACCGCAAAACCTTTGGAGCCCATTGCTCTTGTTGGATTTGCAGTGATGGCTCAACAAGCACCAGGCAATGTTATCGATGCTTTGAATATTGAGGTGTCAGGTCCGTAGTCATTAGAGTTTTCATCATTTAATTTATGGAACTTTAATCAATAAATTTGTAAGTATATTAAAAAATTTAGTTCATAATCCTCTTGTATTTATTTGTAGGAGATGGTGATGGTTTGGTTTTTAAAGACGGCTGTAGGTGCATTTTTCGGAACTGCTTTATTGATTGCTGCGCAAGCATATTATCACGGCTCAGGACAGGCCTCTA
>CAZKKW010000197.1:0-3228 GCA_964553335.1 uncultured Hyphomicrobiales bacterium
CAAATTGGAACGCTATCTTCCTTCATTCGTCTGCAAGCGCAATATGACCCGGGTGTTTCGGAGGATTTGATCCTTGGCGCTGTCGAGCAAGATTTTGCTGTAGGGCTGGATGCCTTTCAACTGAAGCTGGATAATGATCGAGGACAATTCACCCTTGGTAAGATTGAAAACGCTGGTTCGGTGTTCATTGCCGATGGCTTCACAAGACGAGGTGCTGAAAGTCTTGATGCCCGTTCCGCCCTTGGGTTTAGTTATCAAACCCGCATAGGGGGCATTGATGTTGTCGGTTCGATTAGTAATGGAAGTAGTACGGCGACCAGCTCAAATGCAAATCTGCCGAATTTTGGTCTAGGGGTGAGAAAGAAGTTCGGCGCATTCAGCGCATCGCTTGGGCTTGCAGCAGTGAGCGTTGATGGTCTGATCTCTCGTGCACCACTTCCTGTTGCGGTTCGCAATCGCAGCCAGTTTCTCGTCCAAGATAATGCAGAACTTGGTTACGGTTTCGCCGCTCAACTAGCCTATGTTCACCCCTTATTGGCCGCGCATGCTGGCGTTACCTATGCACGCCGTTCTTCAAATGATGTCATATTCGCGTTTAGTGACGGTTTAGACGCTTTTAGCGTTTTTGGTGGTTTTACATATAGGTTGCCTCACAACCTACGATTGAACGCTGATTTTTCTTATGTAACGGCGACCCAATCTGGTTTTCGCAATCAAAATGGCATTGACAGCGCCGTTAATGTTGTTTGGTCGGGGTTGAAAGATATTGAAATATTGGCAGAAATTGGATTTGACTCGATTGATAGTTTTGGGGCTGGAAACGAGTTTTTCTTTGAAAATGATAACGATGGTGAGATAGGCGGATATCTTTCAATTCGCAGAGAATTTTAGGTTTTTGTCCCAAAAGTGACATGATTCAACAATTCAGGGTTGCGTCGGTTGTAGTGTCGCGGTATCAAACCTCCGGAATTAAGGATTGGTTAACCTGTCTCGTAGCGATAGGGTGCAATTACAATAGGGGAAGATTATGTGGAAATGCCGTCCATCAGCCTGGGTTTGGCCAGGGATTTTAGCCGTAGGCTTGCTTCTTTTGATCTCAATGTTTCTGAAAGCAGGGTCAATTGAAAGTGACTTAACCAAGCGTGCTCTAGGAAAACTCTCAGCAGATCATTCTTGGGCAAGTGTAGAACTTGATGGTCGAGACCTTTCGATCAGTGGTGTTGCTCCAACTGCGGAAGCAAAGCAGGAAGCTCTTAAGCTCGCGGACGGCGTGTTCCGTGACCGTGATGCTGGCACATGGGGTGTTCGGGTTGTCGACGGTAGCGCGATTGATCAGCTGGCTGTCCAGTCTCCTTTTGTAACCTCCGGCAAATTCGACGGATCCACAATGACGCTTTCAGGTTACGTTCCAACTGAAGAGGCAACAGGTACTGTTGAAAAAGCAACAGTTGCTGCAATGCCTGACGTAACAGTTGTAAATGAATTACAAGCTGCAGGCGGTGCGCCAGCTGACTTAAGTGGTCAGGTTGGTTTTGCTGTTGATCAAGTCAAAGGACTTGTTTCAGGTGAATTTAAAATCACAGACAGCAGCTTGGACATTTCAGGCCTTGCGAAAGATAATACTTCATACGATGCAACGAACGCAGCTTTGTCTGGCAGTCTTCCTGCTGGTTTGAGCTTGGGTAGCGTTGAAATTAAACGACCAGTTGCTTCTCCGTATGTATTTTATGCATCAAAATCAGCGGGCGGCATCGCCTTGTCTGGCTTAGTGCCAAATAGCGAGGTGCGCTCAGCGCTTAATGCGAAAGCTGGTGAGGTCGCAAATGGTGGTTCTGTAACAGATAATATGGTTTACGCTTCTGGCGAAGCTGACAATTATTCAGAACACGCTAATTTCGCAATTGAAAAACTAGGCGAAGTAGAAAGTGGTAGTGCTTCAATTTCAGACGATGATTTCCGTTTCAAAGGTAATTTTGCAGACAGAGATGCTGAAAATGCATTCCGTGCGAAAATAGCGGCTGGTGGTATTGCTGGTCTAGCTATTGGTAATCTAGCGTTATCTTCTCCTGAACCTGTTGCTGCTGCTGAGCCTGAACCTGCTCCTGTTCCAGTGTTTGCGCCATATATCTTTGGTGCGCAAAAATCGGCTGAAGGCATTGTTCTTGAGGGCAGTGTTCCTTCAGAAGCTGTTCGTGCGAATGTTGTTGCCCAAGCCAGTAGTTTAACCGACGGGTCGGTAACTGATAATTTGGCAGTCGAAAATGATGCGCCAGCAAACTTCGACCTTATGACGTCATTTGGTTTGGCTCAGTTTAATCGACTTGATACGGCTGACTTGTCCACGTTTGGCGATACTTTGTCGCTCAAAGGGTCAGCTTCTTCACCAGCGGCACAGCGCTCTGTTGTCGGCTCACTAGATGCCGCGCCAAATGGCGTGAATATTGGTTCTACTGATATTGGCGTTACACCTGTTTCACCATTCACTTATGGTGCCACAGTTGCAGGCGACGCGTCGCAAGTAACACTGACAGGTAACGTTCCTTCGGAAACATCTAAAGGCGCGCTTGTTTCAAGTGCAAAAGGAGCGGGCTTTGAAACAGTCGTTGATCAAACAGAAATCAACGCTGGTGCACCTGCAAGTTTTGTAAATGCTGCAAGCTTTGCAAATAAGATGGTGTCGAATTTCTCTGAAGGTTCGGTTCACATCGCTGATCAAGATATCAAGATCAACGGTGTTGCTAAAGATGCAGCCTCTTACACAGCCGCTCACGCGTCTGCTGACAGAATTGCTGCAGGCTATAAATTGGTTGAGAAAAATATTTCTCTACCAACAGCTTCACCTTATCGCTTCTCAGCGGTGAAAAATGCTGGTGATGTATCCTTCAACGGTTCTGTACCTTCTGACGCTGTGAAAATCGGCCTCTCAAGTGCAGGTGGCTCACAAGGCTGGAACGTGACGGATGCAACAACACTTGCCAATGGCGCTCCAGCTGGCTTCGTCGGTGCTACTCAATATGGCAACGACATGCTTGCTCATTTCACAGATGGTTCTGTGCGTATCGAAGATACAGACATTTTCATCGATGGAACGGCGGCCACATCTGACGGGTATAATATTGCAACTACGGATGCAAAGAACCCACCAGAAGGCTTTACTGTTGTAAGCGCTGAGATCGACCGTATACCTGTTTCACCATTCACATTGAATGCGTCGAAAAAAGATGGTGT
>CAZKKW010000198.1:0-2956 GCA_964553335.1 uncultured Hyphomicrobiales bacterium
AAATCAGTGATGATCGGATCAAGAGCAGGGCCGATCAAAAGCACTGCGAGTGAGATCATCTGAATAGCCGTCTTCCACTTAGCAAGCTTAGACACTGGAACACTTACTTGGAGGGACGCCAAAAATTCGCGCAGGCCAGAAACAGCAATTTCGCGAAATAAGATAATGACAGCAGCCCATATCGACCACGAAGCAACAATGCCAAAGGCACAAAGGCATAGCAGACAGCCTGCAATCAGTAGTTTGTCAGCGATGGGGTCTAACATGCGGCCAAGCGCTGACTGTTGCGACCAAGCACGCGCTAAATACCCATCCAGCCAATCTGTAATACTGGCTGCAACGAACAGGAAAAAGGCGATCCAATTGCTAATCGTGCCCTCAATGAAAAAGCAACCAACGACGGCCGGAACAGCCAAAATACGGCCATAGGTCAAAAGATTAGGCAAGCTCAACGTGAGCGAACGTTCACGTGCTTTTTCGGCCAATCTTTTGCTTTGTATGTCTTCACTTGTTGTCATGGCGTGAACTCACCAAATAACGCGGCATTTTGCAAGTGCGAAGTGGTTTGCTTGGTTCAACTTCTAAGAACAAGTTGTCTAAAACTGGACTTAAGTCCGTTTTGTCGTATGATTTGCCTGTTTTGTTTCATGACAAGATGACAAATATACATTTTTTATGGAGGATATTGTGATTAGATTTTTGATGGCGTTTTCGCTTATTTTTTCGACTTTAATGCCTACTAGTCTGATAAGCACTGCCTATGCTGGTGATGATGCATGTGACGGGATCGTGCGCGGGATTTCAAATAATTATAATCTTCGAAAGGGAACTGGATACCTAGCCGTCCGGAACAATCCGACCACTAAATCGGCGCTTATTGACCAATTGTTCAACAATGACCGCGTTGTTGTGTTGGACAGACAGGGCTCTTGGTATTGGGTCAATTACAACAACGGCGGATCAGGTGCTGGTTGGGTCCATCGTAAGTTTATCCGCTTGCTTTGCTAGGTTTCTAAATCGACAACTGAGCGGCATGTGATTATACCTTCAAGGTGAGTACTGTAAGATCCCGCTGAATAGGAAATTCATAGGAGCACTCGTTGTCAGTTGCATCAAACCAGACGGCTAATGTTGAAACGACATCAGATCGCGTGGAGCGCGACTGCCCTTCGTGTGGCTCAAAGGACGCGCGAGCACTGCCGCGCTATAGTCATCCAGATTGGAAGACGGTGAAATGCGGTGCCTGCGGTTTCGTTTATTTGTCACAGGCGCCCCATTACGAAGCGCTCGCAGTTGATCTTGGCTGGACACAGCAGTTTGTGAAAGAGAAAGAACGACGTGCGACGGAACGTCCGGTTTTCAATAAGGTGGATCAAGCAACCCGCTGGCGGCTGCGCATGAGAAAGCGTCCGAACCATTGGGAATACATTACCCAAAAAGTAGCTTCTGGCCGTGTGTTGGATGTGGGCTGTGGGGCGATCAATAATGTGCCGAAGATCTATGAGCCATATGGGATTGATATTGAAAGAGTAGCGATTGAGCGCGCCAAGCCTTTAATGGAAGAGCGCGGCGGTTTTGCTGTTTGTGCACCAGCCTTGGAAGGGCTGTTGTCTTTTGAAGATGATTTCCTTGATGGCATCATCATGCGCTCTTACTTAGAGCACGAAACAAAACCGCGCGAAGTGCTGGAAGCAGCCCATGCGAAACTCAAGCAGGGTGGTGTGATCTATGTAAAGGTGCCTAACTTCGGCACGCTCAACCGCATGGTCATGGGCGTAAAATGGTGCGGCTTCCGCTTCCCTGACCACCTCAATTATTTCACGATTTCAAGCCTGCGTACGTTAGCGGAGAAGACGGGGTATAAGTTTGAGCAGATCCGCAAACTATCGTCACCGGTGAATGATAACATGCATTGTTTTTTGACGAAGGTTTGAGGTTAAATTGGAAAGAGGCCGATCTAAGATCAGCCTCTTTCTTTAACCTAGTATATGGTCTCTTTAAAGTATTCAGGGTGTCCGTTGGAGGGGCGTATAGGTTCGGAGATATTGTAAAAATCATAAGAATTTGAGTTTTTACGAGTTTGATTACCTTTATATCCATTTTATCGTCACTTGCCTTAAAATCACATATTTTTCATTTTATGTAAGCTACATATTTTGGTAGGAAATTTTTCAAGTTTTTATTTGTGTATTTATATTTTTGTTGATTTTTTTGGGGGGTATATGGGGGTTTATACGACTCAAGATTTTTTGAGTAAAATCTTAGAAGCAAATACAAGCGATGATACTTGGAAAGTGATTGAAGGCCATTTTACGGACTTAGGCTTCGACGTGGTGAATTTTGGTGTCATCGATACATTAACGGGTTTGCCCAGAGGGTTCTTCACCAATATGAGTGACGAATGGATGCGCCATTATGCAGAGCGATATGGCGGCGTTGATCCAATGGTGCGTTACGCGCTTGAACGTGATGAAAACCTTCTTTATTACTCTGAAACAGCCAACAAGCTTCCTGGGTTAGAAAATCCGCTTGCAGTCGAGATGCTTAACGAAGCCGCTAATATAGGGCTGCGTTGTTCCTATGAAACGCCGTTTCGCAAAAATTACCCCGGACAAGTCGTCGCCTTTAATCTTGGCAGCAGTTTGGAGACAGATGATTTTCTACCTTTCTTCGCAGACATTGAAGAAAACGTATTGTTTGCAACCTCTCTGGCGCAAAGCTTCATGCCAAAACTTCTCTTTGAGCGTCATGGGATGGAAAATTGGGTGCCAATAAATGACGATATTCAACGGCTTACTGTTCGAGAGCTGGAAACGCTGAACTGGCTTGCAAATGGTCTGCGCGTTGATCGTATCGCGGAGAAAATGAATGTTACCAATGATACGGTGAACTTCCATATCAAGTCGATCAAACAGAAGTTAAATGCCAAAACCCGCGAGCACGCGGTGGCCATTGC
>CAZKKW010000199.1:0-2956 GCA_964553335.1 uncultured Hyphomicrobiales bacterium
TCCAAAAAAGCGACCTGCATAAATCACAGCCTCAAAATCCGCATGAGCGACACCTTGATCAACAAACAACCAGCTTGTCGGGTCTTTGGGTTCCATATCGTAATGGTTGAGAAGTGCGACACCCATTGGTGTTTGGATCGGGCAAATACGCACTGTGCCTGTACGATCCAATCGATGGATCGTCTGCGCACCCCAACTGCACACCGCACATTCAGCGTCCATAACAGCGATCGGTGCACCATCATCGAATGACGGAACGCTGGCATCATCACGAAAGGAATAGGGCTTGCGCATAGCAGTAATAATATCGGTGAGATCTGTCTAACATACAAGCATCAATTTACGTTTTCTAAGCTGCATGATAACGTGTCAAAACCAAATCGAAGATGCAGCAATTCAACACAATACCGTGGCAAAATGAGCGCAGCAGGCAAAAATACTTTTGAAAAAGCAATGGTCAAAACCATGAAAATGGATGAGACGACATGGCAACGCCATGCAAGCCCGTGGTCTGTTTGGACACGCTTTAGCTGCTTACCCCTGATCGTTATGGCCATATGGAGCCGACAATGGCTCGATTGGTGGGCACTCGCCCCTCTCGCCCTCGCGCTTTTATGGACATGGTTGAACCCTCGCGTTTTCTCTCCACCGCAAGACCTCAACAATTGGGGATCAAAGGTAACACTCGGCGAACGGGTCTGGCTCAATCGTGCTCAAGTCCCCATCCCCCCTCATCACGCAAAAATGGCAGGGCTCACCAGCGTTCTCATTTTCCCCGGTATCGCCATTATGGCTTACGGCCTTTATGCCTTAAACATCTGGCCAACCGTGCTTGGCACCGCCTTGGTCATCTTAGCCAAAGTATGGTTTTGCGACCGCATGGTCTGGCTTTATGAAGATATGCGCAAAGAAAATGCGGTCTATGCAAGCTGGGTGCAAAAACCAGTCAATGACAACCGAGGCCACAAAGCAGCTTAACCAAACGCGATACCAAACAAGGATAATCAGTTGTTTGGCAAAAGCATTTTGCAGCATTCTTCATTTGCCACAGTAGAAGAGTGTCTTATGATGTCCTTGGAATGAAAGAGAAGATGGGGCCAATAGTTTGACGACAGAACCAAAAATCTCTGCGGAAGAATTAACAGAGTATCTGCGGGCAGAGTTTCCTCAAGTGTTCGACAACCCTCGCGACATGGCAATAGAGGCGCTGGGCTATGGCGATGTAACCGTGCGCCTCATGGTAAAAAACTACCATTTACGCCCCGGTGGGACCGTGTCTGGCCCCTCCATGATGACGCTGGTCGATTGTGCGGCTTATGTGTCGGTCCTCAGCATGGTTGGCCGCAAGGCACTGGCTGTCACCACCAATCTCAACATCAATTTTTTGCGCAAACCGCCTGCCGCCTCAGACCTATTATGCGATTGCCGCCCCCTAAAACTCGGCAAATCCCTCTTCGTCTGCGATGCCTTGGTCTATGGTGCCGAAGACAAAGACAAAACACCCCTCGCCCACGCAACGTTGACCTATTCTATTCCGAAGTAGCGGATCAAACGAAGGAATAAGTGCATTGATAAACCTTAATGACAAAGAAGGGATGCGTTTTCCAATCAATCTCCTTGAAGATGGTTCAGTCATCACAATAGATGGTGAATATATTGGCACTTGGAGCACTGATGATCTAACGGATGCATTCTACCAATTTACGCCCGAGGGCACTTCTAACCCTCTATTTACTAATCCATTTGTAGGTTTGCTTTGCAAAGAAATTGAAGATTGGCACAACAACAAATAATTTGCCAATCAAGTTCAATATCACCAAATTAATGAGGTAATATAATACCTATTTTATAACCTATTGTTTTAAAACAGTTTTTCAATAATTTTCCGCTTGACCAAACGCCAAACTAGCCTTATTCCATCCCTCAACGGCGAAGGGTGATGTTTTGTTGCTTTTTGCGTTTTAAAAATAACCAACAAAATGGAAATTTCCATGTCTACCTTTTCTCAAAAACCTGCTGAGGTCGAAAAGAAATGGATTGTGATTGATGCAAAGGGCCTCGTCGTGGGTCGTTTAGCAGCTGTTATCGCAACCCGTCTTCGCGGCAAGCACCTGCCTACATTCACACCGCATGTGGATATGGGCGACAATGTCATCGTAATCAACGCTGACAAAGTAGTCTTCACTGGTAAGAAGTTCGAAGACAAACGTTACTACTGGCACACAGGCTACCCTGGCGGGATTAAAGAGCGCACACCACGCGCGATCCTCGAAGGCAAGTTCCCTGAGCGTGTTGTTCAAAAAGCTGTTCAGCGCATGATGCCGGGCGGTCCTTTGACACGTCAGCAGCTTCGTAATCTTCGTGTTTATGCCGGTACAGAGCACCCGCATGAAGCACAAAACCCAGAAACACTCGATGTCGGTGCAATGAACCGCAAGAACAAGAGGGTCGCATAATTATGGCTGAAGAAATCAAATCCCTCGAAGACCTAGGTGATGCAGTGAACGCCGCTCCAGCAATGGACGACGAGCAGCAAGCAGCCCCAGTCTACGTTCAAAAACTAGACGCACACGGTCGTTCATATGCAACTGGCAAGCGTAAAGACGCGATTGCACGTGTTTGGGTAAAACCAGGTGCTGGCAAAATCACTGTAAACGGTAAAGACATGGACAAGTATTTCGCACGTCCAGTATTGCAGTTGATCATCAACCAGCCGCTTGAGCTTGTTGATCGCAAAACACAGTACGACATCATCGCAACTGTATCTGGCGGCGGTCTTTCTGGCCAAGCTGGTGCGGTTCGTCACGGTCTTTCACTGGCCCTCACCCGCTTTGAGCCTGAGCTTCGCTCACCGCTGAAAAAAGGTGGCTTCCTAACACGCGACAGTCGTGTTGTTGAACGGAAGAAATACGGTCGCGCAAAAGCCCGTCGTTCATTCCAGTTCTCAAAACGCTAA
>CAZKKW010000200.1:0-2933 GCA_964553335.1 uncultured Hyphomicrobiales bacterium
AATGTTGTCTTCAATTTTAAGCAGTTGAAAGATTGGCGGGTGAAGACAGCCTATGAAGATCTTCCAGGGCGCTGGGCTTTGCTGGCACAGACTTTGAGGTTAAGCCGGAAGAAACGACCACGCTTTCCCCGCATTGCATCAATATTAACCCGTTCGATGATTGTCAGTGCTCGCCGTTTAATGGACCAAACGGACACGACTGGTGACGTTGTGATTAATCTATTACCTCTGCCGGGTATGGGCTTTTTAGAATGGAAAAAGGGCCGCCGGCAATTTGATGTTGCTTATAAAGGCATGGCGGAAACGCTTGCAGAATTACATCTTGATCAAACGGAACTTGATGAAGATGAACGGTTTGCTCTGCTCCAAAAAATTGAGACGTAAGCAAAGTTTAATGATAAGAATGTGCGTCGGTTTATACGGTGTTTAAAGGAAAAAGCCATGAGCGATAGCCCCATTAAAATTCGCAAAGAAGGCGGGGTTTTTGAGGTGACGCTTGATCGCCCAAAAGCCAATGCGATTGATCTTGCAACAAGCCGTATTATGGGGGAAGCCTTTGCAGAATTTCGCGATGATCCGGAGCAAAGGGTTGCGATTATTACTGGTGCTGGCGAGAAGTTCTTTTGCCCTGGGTGGGATTTAAAGGCAGCAGCAGACGGTGATGAGGTGGACGGTGATTATGGCGTCGGCGGGTTTGGTGGCTTGCAGGAATTGCGGGATTTGAACAAGCCGGTGATTGCCGCAGTTAATGGGATTTGTTGTGGCGGCGGGCTAGAGCTTGCGCTTTCTGCGGATATCATTTTGGCCGCAGACCACGCAAGTTTCGCGCTTCCAGAAATTAGATCAGGCACTGTGGCAGATGCGGCTTCAGTTAAGCTGCCAAAGCGTATTCCTTATCACATTGCCATGGAAATGCTGTTGACAGGCCGCTGGATCGAGGTGGAGGAAGCGCATCGCTGGGGGATGATCAATCAAATCTATCCATCAGCTGACTTGATGGATAAAACGTGGGAAATGGCAAGGCTTTTAGCCTCTGGCCCGCCGCTTGTTTATGCTGCGATTAAAGAGATTGTGCGCGATAGCGAAGACAGTAAATTCCAAGACACAATGAACCGTATTACCAAGCGTCAGCTTGCGAGTGTGGATGTGCTTTATGGTTCTGAAGATAATCTGGAAGGGGCGAAAGCCTTTGCGGAAAAGCGGGACCCTATTTGGAAAGGCAAGTAGTGCCGTCAGTTCGTTTATTGGCGGTCATGGAAATGCCGCTTATTGTGATTATGTTGGTTGAGTATTGTAAAAAAGGGTTTGAAGCATGGTTGTAAGATTGACGGATGAAGAACGCAGCACTGCACTTGCGTCCTTGACGGAATGGCAAAGTGTTGAAGGGCGTGACGCAATTACGCGCTCTTACAAGTTCAAAGATTTTAATGAAGCCTTTGGCTGGATGACCCGTGTTGCGATGGTGGCTGAAAAAATGGATCATCATCCAGAATGGGCAAATGTTTATAACAGCATCAAAGTGACACTTTCGACCCATGACGCCGGTGGCATTACCCAGCTTGATATCAATCTGGCCATTATCATGGATATGGTTGCGGCTGATATGGCATCGACTGAGCGTTAAACTATTTTTCGGTCCAATTTGTCGCTGTGTTTTGCTGCCATTTCTCACGATGGAGCAAGGGTGTATCATCGCTGTTTTCCGGCCATCCAAGACACAAATAAGCTGAAAACTCCCAATTTTCAGGAACATCAAGAATGTCTTTGATGCCTTCAGGGGCAAGGATTGAAACCATCCCAAGTCCTAAGTTTTCTGCTCGTGCTGCAAGCCACAATGTATGAACGGCCATTGCCGTTGATTGGCGCAATGTTTCTGGGATTGTTTGGCGACCAAGGCCGTGGCCTTCGCTTGGGTCAATTTCGGTGAAAACGGCAAATTGTTCGGGCGCCTTATCAAGACCTGATAATTTGAGCTTGTTGTACTCGGATTTTTGTTCGTCCTCATAGAGCTTGGCTGCTTGCTCATTGGCTTGTTCGAAGTTATCGCGAATGCTTTGACGTAGATCGGGCGATTTTATTCGCACAATGCGCCAAGGCCTTGCATTGCCGACAGAAGGCGCAAGTTCCATGGCTTCACGCAGCCGTTCTAGCATGTCTTCTGGAACAGGATCTGTCTTGAAATGACGTACATCGCGGCGCCATGTCAAAATGTCTCGCAATGCGTCTTGATGAGGAGTGTCAAACAGCATGATGATCAAATAACATGGCAGGATATGAAAGCCATAATGATTGTTTGATTCTTTCTCATTTCACCATAGACGACCGTTAAAGTCGCAATAATGTCGTTTCCTCCCTATATTAAGGGAAGAATATTTGATGGAGGGTCGTGTTTTATGCAAAAACCATTGGAAGGTGAAATAGTGCCGCCAGATGAGAGCACACCGGTCGATAGTGCTAAAGCTGCAAATGATGAGGCGAAAGTTCGCAAGGACTTTTGGGCCACGTTTAAAAAGGCACTTAAATATATTCCGTTTTCTGAAGAACTTGTCGCGGCTTACTATTGTGCGCTTGATAAAGAAACACCCTTTCATGCGCGGGCGACACTTCTTGGTGCGCTGGCTTATTTTGTGCTGCCAATTGATGTTGTGCCTGATTTTATTTTTGGTCTGGGCTTTTCAGATGACATTACAATTCTGGCTGCAACGCTTTTACGCCTGCGCCAATACATTACAGAAGATCATCGCGAGCAAGCAAAAGCGGCTTTGGATGATTTTTGACGGCCATTGCATCCATATCCTGTAACAGCTTGGCGGTTTGTATCAAGTGCTTATGAAGCCTGAGGTGTGTCCTCGTGCAACGCAGTTAACGCTTTAAATTATTCTTCGAATTTTCGTGTATGAAGAACGATGTACCCTTTGGGGGATAGCGACGGT
>CAZKKW010000201.1:0-2932 GCA_964553335.1 uncultured Hyphomicrobiales bacterium
ACTGATTATCAGCGCCGCGAGACGGTTGATTGGGAAATGCCTGAAAGCGTGGAGGCGGCAGAATGAAACCGCGTGAAGTAAGGCTTTCTACGACACCAACGGCGGAGGCATTAGCAGACCTCAGGCTTGGCGATATCGTTTATCTCGATGGTTTGATGTATACGGCGCGTGAAGGCGTTTATATGCGGGCCATAGAAGAAAAAGCCAATATTCCCATGGAGTTACCGCAGCAAAGTGCGGCGAATTTTCATTGTTCACCCGCTGCCCGCATCAACGAAGATGGGACGTTCGAGCTGGGAGCTGTAACGGCGACTGCATCCTTCCGGTTCGCAAAATGGATTGGCGAGTGGCTTGCAAAATCCGGCGCTAAACTGGTGGTTGGCAAAGGCGGTATGAGCCATGACACTTACGTTGAACATTTTGTTCCAAATGGCGCGATCTATCTGACCACTGTTGGTTACGGCACGGGCGCGCTGCTTGGGCGCGGGGTTGAAAATGTTGAGGCTGTTCACTGGCATGAGGAGCTTGGCATTGCGCAAGCCATGTGGGTGATCCGCTGCAATAAGATGGGGCCGTTTTTGGTTGCCTCCGACCTTGAGGGTAATTGTTTGTTTGAGCGTGAAAACGCCAAGATCAAAGACAATATTGAGCGGGCTTATGAGGGCACGAAGCCTGCAGTGATGCGTCGATACGGTGAAACGGATGACCGTACCGACGAGATAATTGGATAATGATTTAGGCTAATCCTTAAGCCGTTACTTCTCTGAGTGCCGCCACGCATTCTTGTGCAAAGGCTTCATCATTGATGTGATGCGGGCTTGTGATCAACTTGCGATTATCCGTTTCCTGCACCCGTTCTTTTATCGCATCAAACAGTGCTTTACGGGCGGCTTTATCTTCAAACGGTGCGCCCGGTGCATCAATGGCTGAAACACCACCTTCTGGCAGGAAGAAGCGGACGGGGCCCGTCATTTGATTCAAGCGATCCGCGATCCAGTGGCCCATCTGGGTGTTTTCTTCCGGCGTTGTCCGCATAAGCGTTACTTGCGGGTTGTGCTCATAAAAGGTGCGGCCTTCATATTTTGCGGGCACCGTGTCTGGCGCACCAAAGTTCACCATATCAAGCGCACCGACGGACCCAACATAGGGCAAGCCCTTGCGGATGACTGCACCAAAGCGGTCTTCGGTTGCGGCAAACACGCCGCCAAAGAGCAAGTCGCAGACTTCCGTGGTTGTAAGATCAAGCACGGCTGATAAGAACCCATCATCTGCGAGTTTTTCCATCGAGCGCCCGCCGATACCGGTTGCGTGGAAGACGAGGCATTCAAAATCGTCAGAGACGTGCGCGGAGATTTGCTGAATGGCGGTTGTTGTCACGCCGAACATGGTCATGCCGAGGTTTGGTTTGTCATCACCGCCGGAGAGTTGTTGGCTGGCTTTGTTTTGCACAAGACCGACCATGGCGTCTGCTGCGTTGGAGAAAATCTGGCGAGAAATTGAGTGCAGTCCTTGAACGTCGCTGATGGACGGCAACATCATAATGTCACTCGCGCCGACATAGGCTGAAACATCACCAGAGGCGACGGTTGAAATCATGATCTTTGGAATACCAAGGGGAAGGGCGCGCATGGCAGGTGTTGAAAGCGCTGTTCCGCCTGTGCCGCCTGCTGAAATAATGCCGCCGACATTGCTGGCTGCTTGGATCCATGCCTCAAATGCTTGGCTCATGCCTGCAACAGAGGTGCCGCGGTCGCCAGTTTGTACAGCACTCACGCCGTCTGCGTGGAAAGCGCCAACATCTGCGGCACTAACCTCGCAATTGGATGCGTTGCCTGATGTCGAAAGATCAACACGTGTGACGGAAACACCCAATGATTTCAAGCGGTCAGCAATGAAGTTTAGTTCTCGTGATTTTGTGTCATAGGTGCCGGCTACCAGTACACTTCCGCTGGCGTTAAATCCTGTTTTGGCCATTTTGTATCTCCCCCTGTAGCGTTAAAGCGCTTGATTTATTCATTGCTAGTTTACGCAAACTTTCGCCGTTGAAAATGTATATTTTAGATTTTGCTTGAGATTTTCGTTGATGGCGAGCAATTGCGCTAATGGACCACGGTCATATGCGCGTTTTGCCAATGTGGGGATATATCAAAACAAACGCTCAAAGATAATTTTCAACTTACCCTTCGTGAAAACGAAAGGTAGATGATATGCGACGATCTGAAGTGAAGAAACTACAAAAGGCACTGCTGCATAAGGGATTTAATCCCGGCCCTATTGATGGCCTATGGGGTGTGAAGACAGAACGGGCTGTTGTTCAGTTTAAGAAGAGTGTTGGTTTGCGGGCGCGTGCTTATGTTGGACCTTTGACAAAGGCAGCGCTGTTTGATGGGCGCACAGCTGTCGAACCCAAAATGGTTCGGGCAACAACAAAAGATAAGGCTGAAAGCAAAGCGGATAAAAGCGCCTATCCAGTGTGGCTTAAACTTGCGAGCAGCTATCTAGGGCTTCGTGAGTATCGTGGGTCAAAGCATAACCCTAAAATTCTCGAATGGTGGATCAAGCTTGGTTTGCCTTTTCGCAATGATGAAACGCCTTGGTGTGCGGGTTATGTTTGTGGTGTCTTGGAAGAGGCAGGCATTCGCTCACCACGTTCTGCGGCGGCGCGCTCCTTCTACTGGAAGGGCTGGGGGCGGATTTTGTCAGGGCCAGCGGTTGGTTGTGTCGTTAGCATGTGGCGCGGTTCAAAGAAGGGCGCTTATGGTCATGTGGGCTTTGTGGTCGGGAAAGACCGTTTCGGCAATTTGATGATTCTTGGTGGCAATCAGGGAAATCGCGTGAGCATTCGCCCGTTTAATCGAAATCGCGTTTTATCCTATCACTGGCCGGCAACACATGAGGCGCCCAAGAAACAAGGCCTTGCTTCTTTGCCAAT
>CAZKKW010000202.1:0-2915 GCA_964553335.1 uncultured Hyphomicrobiales bacterium
GGCTTCGTGGATCTCACCAGCTTAGATACGCTTTGGATCAACACAGGCACCCTTTGCAACATTGAATGCGTGAATTGCTATATCGAATCGTCACCCCGCAACGATCGTCTGGTCTACATCACCCATGATGAGGTTCTTGCCTATCTTGATGAGATCGAAAGCGACAAGCTTGGCACAAAAGAAATTGGCATAACCGGCGGCGAACCGTTTATGAACCGCGACATTCTCAAGATCATGACATCTTGCTTAGAGCGCGGATTTAGCCTGATTGTCCTCACCAACGCCATGCGCCCTATGATGCGCTTTACCGAGCAACTGATCGAGTTGAACGAGCGTTTTGGCGACCAGTTGACCCTTCGCATCTCCGTCGATCATTATTCGCCTGAATTGCACGAAGAAGAGCGCGGTCCCAAAACATGGGAACCGATGCTGAAGGGCCTCACATGGCTCTCTCATAACAAGTTCAACATCGACATTGCTGGCCGCACCCGCTGGGGTGAAGATGAAGGCGAGCTTCGCGCAGGCTATGCTAAGTTGTTTGCAGAAAATGATATTGATCTGGATGCTTCAAGTCGCAAGCAGCTGGTGCTGTTTCCAGAGATGGAGCCGAACAAAGAAGTGCCAGAAGTAACCAATGAATGCTGGGGCATTTTGAATGTGGACCCTAGTTCCATCATGTGTTCAAGCTCGCGTATGGTCGTGAAGCGTAAGGGCGCGGACAAACCAGCCGTTATCGCTTGCACATTGCTTCCTTATGAAGATGAGTTTGAATTCGCTTCAACATTGAAAGAAAGCAGCAAACGGGTGCAGCTCAATCATTCGTTCTGTTCGAAATTTTGTGTGCTCGGCGGCGGTGCTTGCAGCGTTTCAGAATAGCTGCAAAGCGTCTTTAACCTTGAGCCACCGATCACTTGGATGCAATTGGTGATGTCGAGAAAATCCGCAACACAGTGCCATCAAGGCCCGTCAAGCGTTTCGCATTTTTAGCCAAAATCAACGCCATTAAAATTTGCGAGAAAGTTGCAGCCAATGCTGCCCCATATATTCCAAACAAAGGCACAAGGACAACAAAGCCTGAAAGGCGAACCGCAACGCTGATGGCGAGTGATTTGAGATAGTCTTTTTCATATCCAGTCATCATCAAAATCACCGGTGCGGCACCCGCTGCTGTAATGCTCGCGGTACCGATACATAAGATAATCAAGACATCGTAGGAATTGACATATTCGGCACCAAAAATACCAAGTGCCCAATGCCCCAACACAACCACGCATAACAAACCAGCAACAACAATCAAGCTGACCATTCCAGCGATCGTCTTAAGCGTTGCAGTCAACTTATCATGATGCTTGTGGTAAAAGTGATCAGGAATTCTCTTTGATCCGAACGAATAGATGGCAGCTGCAGCCGTCAAAAATACATTGGCCAAGCGGGTCGCTACAAAGTAGACGGCGACAGCTGCTGGGTTAAGCAAGAAGCCGAGCAGAACCACATCCATATATTGATTAGAGCTCTCAAGCAGGCTCGCACCCCACAAGCTCACGGAAGTTGACCGCCATTCTTTGACATCAACCTCGGCTTTCGCCTCTAGAACCTCCCGAAACTCCCGTTTCAATTTTAAATAGACCAAGGTCAATAGACCGATGCTACCCAACGTCGTCGTAATGATGAAGATTAAAAACACCTCAGCATTTGAAAAGCCACTTAAGAAGACGAGGGACGCAGCCAACAATAAAATGGTAGGAATGTATTTCAAGATATCACGCGTGCCATCGCTGATGATAACGCCAAGAACCGCGCGCCCTAAGTGAGCACTGAAAGCAAGCATGGTGAGGGTCAAGACAAAGAGCCCAACAACCACCCCCAAAAACGCACTTTCCGTTAGCCAGTAGAATATACCCAGAGCACTACCACCTATCGCACCACCGATAAGGCAAGTGAAGAAGCCAATTAAAATACCGCCTTTGACTTTACCGGGAGATTTGGCGGCGCTGTGTTCATTCCACGCCCTAATCACCATCATTTCTTGACCAAAAGCCGCAAGCACCATCATCATAGATGCGGCACTCCATGCAATAGCAAAAGATCCAAATTCTTCAGCTGTGCGCGTATTCGACATAAGGGAGAACATGAGGAACGTGCTAATTGCAGCGCCGCCCTTCAAAATGATAACCGCAACGATACCCATAAGGTTCTCGTTTTTAGTCATTCCCGTTATTTTTCGAAATATTGGATGCATAATCGCGTCGCGCTCAATTTAGCAGCGCTCGATGCGTCTTAAAAAGACCCTATCCCACAACCGCTCAACCTTCGGAATTTAAACCGTACCAGAGCAAGGTTAATTTTGAGATATATCACCTAAAGGCAGGTCAATTAATTTTCGCAGGGTAAATCAACACCTAACAATTACGGTGCATCGGCAAATTTTCTACATGAATTTTGCCGATGCTGTAATCTTCACCTAACAAGCGATGATATTATGCTCAGGCCCATAGGGGAAACCTGTAATATTTTCAGCACCATCGTCCCCAATCACCAAAATATCGTGCTCCCGATATCCACCCGCACCTGGCATGCCCTTTGGCAGCCAAATCATCGGCTCCATAGAAACCACCATATTGGGTTCCAACACCGTGTCGATATCCTCACGAAGCTCTAGCCCCGCCTCTCGTCCGTAATAATGAGAGAGCACACCAAATGAATGGCCATAACCAAAGGAACGATATTGCAAAATATCAAGCTCTTCTGCGCGTTCATTCAATTCAGCGCAAATGCCAGAACAAGACGCACCCGGTTTGATGAGTGATAGCCCATATTCATGAAGCGCGACGTTTTTCCTCCATGCGGCCAAACTGTCATTATCCACTTCCCCCACAAACATGGTTCGTTCAAGCGCTGTGTAATAGCCTGAGATC
>CAZKKW010000203.1:0-2785 GCA_964553335.1 uncultured Hyphomicrobiales bacterium
TTGCCGTTTGGCAGGTAGAGGCAGGCAACGCGCAAAGGGCCGTTGTCTGTTGAGAAAACACCTTCCATGAAACGGGCTTGCTCGTCGCTTTCATCACCGGGGAGGCGACGGTTTACTTCGTCAAAGGGAAGCTTGGAAAGGATTGCAACGCCGTTAAAGCCCTTTTGGCCGTGGGTTTCCACATTATAGCCGAGCGCTTCGAGTCGTTCGCGCGGGAAGTTTTCATCAACGCTTTTGATTTCTTGAAAACAGGCAATATCTGGGTCGGCTTCTTTCAGCCACGCTTCAACAGTTTCAATGCGGGCTTTTATGCCGTTAATGTTCCAAGTCGCAATTTTCATGAAATGGGACTGCTATATTGAGAAGCTGGTGCCGCAACCGCAGGCAGCCGTGGCGTTCGGGTTTTTGATTTGGAAGCTTTGACCGATCACATCATCAACGAAATCAATCTCTGATCCCTCCAAGAAAGGCTGCGAAACATCATCAATATAGACCACGGCTTCTTCACGTTTGAGCACGAGATCGCCTTCTTGTTCTTTGGTGTCGAGGTCGTATTTGTATGAAAACCCTGAGCAGCCGCCACCTTCAACGCTGATACGTAAAGCGGTGCCGTCGGCTTCAGCACTTAAAATTTTGCTGATCCGCTTCGCAGCACTTGCGCTTAACGTAATAGAAGGTGATGGTTCTGTCATGAGAATCTCTCTATGATGGACAATCTGATTTAATTGATAGTTAGGCACTGATACATGGCCTGTCAAACATCTTTGGCAAGCAAAATTGGTTTTGGAGGGGAAGGGCGCTCGTTAGTGGCCTGTAATCCACTTGAAACATTGGGGAGGTTGGTTCCAGAACCTCATAGCCCAACACGGACTGATTTTCAGCGCGATCGTGACCGCGTGGTGCATTCAACCGCGTTTCGCCGTCTCAAGCATAAGACACAAGTTTTCATTCATCACGAAGGTGATCACTTTAGAACGCGACTTACGCACACAATAGAAGTCGCGCAAATTGCCCGCGCAATTGCCCGCGCTCTGCGGCTGGATGAAGATTTAGCCGAAGCCTTGGCGCTGGCCCATGATCTGGGGCACACACCCTTCGGGCATGCGGGAGAAGATGGCCTAGACCGCGTTATGCGCCCCTATGGTGGGTTTGAACATAATGGACAGACCTTGCGGCTCGTGACCGATTTAGAGCGTCGCTACGCTGAATTTGATGGCTTGAACCTGTCATGGGAAACGCTGGAAGGGATTGTCAAACATAATGGCCCTTTGATTGGGAGCGATGGAAAGCCAACCAGTCGCTACGCAAAGCAGGGGCTTCCGACAGCTATTGTGGACTACAACAACCGCCATGATCTCAAGTTAAACACTCACGCAAGCCTAGAAGCACAGGCTGCCGCGATTGCCGATGACATTGCTTATAACGCGCATGATATTGATGATGCTCTGCGCGGCAAGGTCATTGCCCTTGATGATTTGGAAAGTGTTCCACTTGTGGGTGATTTATTGGCAGAAGTGCGAGAGCGTTATCCAGACCTAGACCCAAGGCGTACCGCCCACGAATTGGTGCGCCGTGTGATAACGCGCATGATTGAGGATGTGATTAATACCGCCACGGACAATATCGAGACGTCCGCTGTAGCTTCTGTCGATGATGTTCGCCTTGCGGGACAAACGCTGGTGTGCTTTTCCAAGGACATGGCGATCAAGGAGCGTGCTATTAAGTCGTTTTTGTTTGAGCATATGTATCGCACCCGCCAAATTATGTTGGCGCGGGACAATGCAGAATCGATTGTTTGTGATTTGTTTGACAAGTATTTTTACAATTTGGCAGAGATGTCTGATGATTGGGCAAACGGTGCCGTTGCTCAAGGCGATGATGAAATAGCCCGCGCGCGGCAAGTATGCGATTATGTGGCAGGTATGACAGACCGATTTGCGGTTCAAGAACATCGCCGATTATTTGACGTTACCCCAGATTTGCGTTAGGCGCGGTGTAACAATAAACAAACTGTCGCAAGACCCTCAAAGGTAACGCCTCCCATGAATATTTTTAGCCTGTTCACCGATCGGGTAATTGATGCCACTAAAGCGCTAGAACTAGAGGGTGTTGATTGGGCAAGCGTCGATTTTTCACGTGCTGTCGTGGAGCCACCTCGCGATCCTTCTCACGGAGACCTCGCAAGTAATGTTGCGATGGTGCTGGCAAAGGGATTGGGCCTTAAGCCGCGTGATTTTGCCGAGCAAATCAAACAAGGCCTTGAAGCAGATGCTGATATTGCCGCTGTAGAAATTGCAGGGCCGGGGTTTATCAATATTCGTCTTCATGCAGCGTTTTGGACCAAGCATTTGGCCGCAATATTGAGCGCTGGCAAATCTTACGGCGCGAACTATGTTGCAAAGCCGCTTAAGGTCAATGTGGAATATGTCTCTGCAAATCCTACAGGGCCGATGCATGTGGGCCATTGTCGTGGTGCGGTTGTGGGTGATGCGATTGCGAACCTTTTGTCTTTCGCAGGCCATAAGGTCACGAAAGAATATTACACCAATGATGCTGGCGGTCAGATTGGCGTTTTGGCAAAATCTGTTTATCTCAGATATTGCGAAGTCTTAGGCGAAGACATTGGTGAGATACCGGAAGGGCTTTATCCAGGTGAATATCTGAAACCTGTCGCTTCTGAATTAGCAGCCCAATATGGCGAAACGCTCAAGGCGATGGCTGAAGACGAGCGCCTTTCAATCATTTCTGATGCGGCAATCGATGCGATGATGGACTTGATCCGCGC
>CAZKKW010000204.1:0-2772 GCA_964553335.1 uncultured Hyphomicrobiales bacterium
CGGCTTACATTTGTGATTGCGGTGCTTTTGAGTTTACGCCTTTCAATGCCGATCACATTGGCAATCAGCATTGTTGTGCTTGGCCTGTTACGCGCCTTTGTTAGCTAACGGCTGGGCTTAAGCCATTGGCCCTGTCATATCTTTCAACCAAGCGCGTTCGTCTTCATTAAGGCGGTCAGCGAGCTTATCATAAACGGATTGATGGTAGGTGTTGAGCCACTCAAGCTCATCTTTCGAAAGCAGTAAAACATTGACCAGACGCCGATCAATTGGTGCGAAGGTCAGCGTTTCAAAACCCATCATGAGTCGGTCGCCTGACCAAATTCGTCTTGGTTCGGTTACAATGATCAGATTTTCTATGCGGATGCCGTAAGCGTCGGTCTTGTAATAGCCCGGTTCATTGGAAAGGATCATTCCAACTTCAAGCGGAATAGTCGAAACCTTGGAGATGCGTTGCGGGCCTTCATGGACACTTAAAAACGATCCGACGCCGTGGCCTGTTCCATGGTCAAAATCATAGCCTGCTTGCCATAAAGCGTGGCGGGCGAAGGCATCGAGTTGGGCGCCGCTGGTGCCTTTGGGAAAACGGGCCATTGAGATCGCAATCATGCCCTTCAATACGAGGGTGAAATGGCGTTTCATGTCGTCGGTTGGCTGACCGATGGGCAATGTGCGCGTGATGTCCGTGGTGCCATCTTGATACTGGCCACCAGAATCCACCAGATAAAGCGTATCATCTTCAAAGGCAGCATTGGTTGCTTCGGTAACACGGTAATGAACGATTGCGCCATTGGCTCCAAAGCCTGAAATTGTGTCAAAGGAAATATCCTGCAAAGGAACGCCGTCTCTCTCACCTTCTTCCGCGCGAAAGCTCTCTAGTTTCTTCGCCGCATCAATCTCATTGAGAGATGAGGTTTCTTGTTGAGACAGCCAAAACAAAAAGCGGGTAATTGCTGCGCCATCACGAATGTGGGCGGTTCTTGAACCTGCAAGCTCGAAGTCGTTTTTGATGGCTTTCGCTAAAACGCAAGGGTCTGGCTTTTCCAAAACCTCGCCGCCGTTACTCTCAATATGAGTTTTAAACACAACACCTGTGGTTGACGGGTCGAGCGCAATGGGGCCTTTGATGCTGGACAATTTACTCAATAAATCACTTGGATCACAAAGGTTTACAAGCCTTTCAACGATGCCCTTCACCTTACCCTTCAGTTTTTCTTGATTGATAAAAAGTTCTGGCTGTTTGTCTGCATGGATGATCGCAAAGCCAAGGGTCAGCGGTGTGTGGGGCACATCTTTGCCGCGGATGTTTAAGAGCCAACAAAGGGAATCGGGTTGCGTGATGAGGAATGCAGCGGCATCCATCTCGCGGACCTTTTCCTGCATGGTGCTGATTTTTTCACCGGCCCCTTGCCCCGATAAATTAATCGGTTGCAACATCACATCGCCGCTGGGCGGTTCTGGACGGTCTTGCCAGATGGCATCGACCAAATTTTCATGGGCCACTAAAGTTGCCCCTGTCTTTTCGAGCTTTTTCTCCAGTCGCTCAATCTCGCTTACGGGATGAAGCCACGGGTCATAAGCAAGACGGTCGCTTTTGGTCAGGTTTTCAGCCAGCCACTCGCCCATGCTTTGGTCCGCAATGTGGACAGGTTCCAAAACATCGACAGCCACTTGATCGCGCACTTGCAAGGTGTATCGACCGTCAATGAAGATGGCAGCTTTATCCTCTAAGACTGCGGCCATGCCAGCTGAACCTGTAAAGCCCGTCAGCCACGCAAGACGCTCAGCACAGGCTGGAACATATTCGCCTTGGTGCTCATCTGCGCGGGGAATGAGAAAGCCTGTAACAACCGCCTTTGCCATCGCATCGCGCAGCTCGTCAATGCGTTTTGGATCACCAGAATCAGCAGAAGGGGCAGAGAAGTCTTGAAACATAAGGGTTTTGACCAACGAGAATTATATATTGATAAATGTTAAACTTTTTTGACAGGTATAACAATTTATCCATGCAAATTTTGCAGTGCAGCATTGTTTGATTGGCGCTACAGCTTTTTCAAAAAACGCTTATCTTTCAAATTGTAACTCGCAAGGTCGTCCCTCCCACTGACTTTGCCAAAAGAAACGGAACTTTGTTATGGCTAGAAAATCTTTTTATGCAGGATTGATCAAATCTCGTGAATTGCAGGCCAAGCGTTATGTGAATGGCTACCTGCTGACGTTTGATGATCAAACATTGAAAGCACGCGGCTTTGATCGTTCATCTTTGATCCGCGAAGGTTCACAGCGTCGCGGCATCTAAGCAACTTTAGATTTGATGCGGTTCTGACTTAAAGAACAAAAGAGACGGGGCCATGGCCCCGTTTTTTGTGCCAAAATTAGCGTTTAAGGCCGGTTTAAAATCAGGGTTGCCCAGCCTTCGCGATGGATACTGTAAACCAATACAGCGCCTTGTGCACGGTAGGCTGCAAGGACCGCTGGTTTTTGATGGATCAGTAGACCGGACAAGATGATTGTCGCGTTAGCGGCCAAATGGTCGCTCATTGGCCGCGCAAGTGTTTGTAGTGGTTTGGCGAGAATATTGGCGATAACCAATCCAAACGGGCCTTTTTCGGTAAAAACGGGGTGATGAAAACCTGCGGCGGTTTCACAATGCACCAATTGCGCAACGCCGTTTAGTTTCATATTCTCGCGAGCAATCTTCACCGATGTTGCATCAATGTCGGTTGCAAGAATTGGCTGTTTGGTTTGTTTGGCGACGGCTGCGGCCAAAAC
>CAZKKW010000205.1:0-2769 GCA_964553335.1 uncultured Hyphomicrobiales bacterium
CTTGGCCGCTATGGTCCATTTGTTTTGCACGATGGCACCTATGCAAATCTTGAAAGCGCGGATGAAGTCTTTGTTGTAGGCCTTAACCGCGCCGTTTCAGCAATCGCTGATAAAATCGCGAATCCAGGCAGACGCCAAGCAGCCAAAGCACTGAAAGAACTTGGCGATCACCCAGATGGCGGCGGCAAAGTCACTGTTAATGAAGGGCGCTATGGTGCCTATGTGAAGTTCAACAAGATCAACGCCACGCTTCCAAAAGATCAAAAACCGGAAGACGTGACTATGGAAATGGCCGTTGAACTTATCGCGGCAAAGGCTGCTAAAGGTGGCAAGAAGCCTGCTGCTAAGAAGAAGGCTCCGGCCAAGAAGAAAGCAGCCGCTAAAAAGCCAGCGGCAAAGAAAACCGCTGCTAAAAAACCAGCGGCCAAAAAGACAGCTGCGAAAAAGACCACTGACGACGCGGCGGAATAATCAGTGGTCAAACCGCAAAGCCCTTGGTTTCCAACACGCGATGAAATTCTTAGCTTTATCAAAGACAATCCAGATAAAAGCTCTAAACGGGATATTTCAAAAGCGTTTGGCATTAAGGGCCAAGACCGCATTGCGCTGAAGAAAATTCTGAAAGACCTCGCCAATGATGGCTTGATCGGCGGTTCGCGCAAAGGCTTCACTGCGGCGGGCGAACTGCCCAATGTCTTTGTTATGGACATTGTGGAGCGTGATCAAGACGGCGAACTTTTGGCCGTTCCCGTTAAATGGGAAAGCAAAGACATCCCGCCTCCCAAAATAATGATCCAAACCTCAAAACGCGACAAAGGCCCAGCGCCGGGCATTGGTCAACGGGTGCTTGGTCGTTTGCAAGAGGGTGAAGGAACGCAAGATCGTTCTGCTTCTATCATCAAGATTTTAGAAAAAGCACCAACCAGCGTTCTGGGCGTGGTGCGTTTTGGTCGCGATTCTCAAAGCCTACCGCGTCTTTTGCCTGTTGATCGCAAGCAGAAAGAACTCGACATTGACGAACTAGGCGACGCGAAAGACGGCGATCTTGTTGAAGTTAAAACCGTCAAAATCGGTAAATACGATGACGCCCGCGCCCGCGTTTTAAATGTGATTGGCTCGCTCAAAACAGAAAAAGCAATCAGCCACATCGCGCTGCATGAACATGAAATCCCGCACATCTTCCCTGATGAAGTGATGGAAGCGGCAGAAGCAGCAACGGAAACCGAAGTTGGACCAAAGCGCGAAGACTGGCGCGATATGCCGCTCATCACCATTGATCCTGCAGACGCTAAAGATCACGACGATGCGGTTTTTGCTGAAGCTGATCCCGATAACAATGGCGGCTATGTCGTTACAATCGCAATTGCGGACGTCTCGTTTTATATCCGTCCAAACTCCGCTCTAGATAAAGAAGCCCGTCTTCGCGGCAATTCGGTCTATTTCCCTGATCGTGTCGTGCCGATGTTGCCGGAGCGCATCTCGAATAATCTGTGCTCCCTCAAAGAAGGCCTCGAACGCCCTGCCCTTGCTGTAAAAATCTGGTTGGATGCAGACGGCAAGAAGAAGAAACACCGTTTCCACCGCATTATGATGCGCTCACATGGTGGCCTATCTTATGAAGAAGCTCAGGCGGCCATAGAGGGCGATGTGAGTGATCGCGCGGCGCCACTGCTAGAAAACACACTAAAGCCGCTGTGGGCCGCTTATGCGTGCTTACAACGCGAACGAGAAAACCGCGAGCCGCTGGATCTCAATGTTACTGAACGCAAGATCAAATTGGATGCAGATGGCCGTGTTGATCACGTGCTCGTGCCCCCGCGCCTTGACGCTCATAAGCTGATTGAAGAATTTATGATCCTTGCCAATGTGGCCGCCGCAGAAGCACTGGAAGCAAAGAAAACACCGCTCATCTATCGCGCCCACGACACACCATCCTTGGCAAAGCTTGAAGGGCTTCGTGATTTCCTCTCCACCATCGAGATGCAAATTCCGAAATCGGGCAATATCCGTCCGCAACACTTCAACCGCATTTTGCGGCATGTGCGTGATGAAAATCACGAACTACTGACAAACCAAGTGATCTTACGCTCACAGGCGCAGGCTGAATATACGCCGGAAAACTATGGCCACTTCGGGCTGAACCTTCAGCGCTACGCCCACTTCACCTCGCCGATCCGCCGCTATGCTGATTTGGTCGTGCACCGTGCGCTTGTGTCAGGCTACCAGCTTGGCGAAGGCGGCATGGGTGATATGAATGTTGAGGGACTGGCAGATATCGCCGCCCACATTTGCATTACAGAACGCCGCGCCATGAAAGCAGAACGCGCTACCATTGACCGCCTCATTGCAGAATGGTTGAGCGAACAAGTGGGCGCAAAATTCTGGGGCCGTATTGGTGGAGCGACGAAAGCGGGTCTCTTCATCACGCTTGATGAAACGGGCGCGGACGGCTTTATTCCAATTTCGAAACTCAGTGATGATTACTTCCACTTTGATGAAGCCCGCCACCAACTATCTGGAGAGCGCACAGGGCAGACCTATACGATGGGCGACCATGTAGAGGTGCGTTTGGTTGAAGCGCTACCCTTTGCGGGCGCACTCCGCTTTGAGATGCTGAGTGAGGGCAAAGAAGGTAAAGCGGGACGCCGTGCCTTCCCAAAACAAAAAGGCCGCCGTCGCAAGCCTTCTGAGGGCAAACGTGGCGGTGCACCAAAGGGCATCTCGCGCAAGATTAAGCGCAAAAGATAACATCCAATTTGCGCAAATCTT
>CAZKKW010000206.1:0-2674 GCA_964553335.1 uncultured Hyphomicrobiales bacterium
CACAGACAAATTCATAGGTGCGGCCATCGCCCATCACGCCAACCGTTTGGACTGGGAGCAGTACAGCAAAGGCTTGCCAAATCTCATCATAGAGACCAGCCTTCTTGATCTCATCAAGATAGATCGCATCAGCTTGGCGAAGAATATCGAGCTTATCGCGGGTGATGCCACCTGGACAGCGGATTGCAAGACCTGGTCCTGGGAAAGGATGACGCCCAACGAAATGATCAGGGATACCAAGCTCACGACCAAGATCGCGCACTTCATCTTTGAAGAGTTCGCGCAAAGGCTCCACAAGCCCCATATTCATGCGCTCAGGTAGACCACCCACATTGTGGTGAGATTTGATTGTCACCGACGGGCCACCGGTAAAGGAGACGCTCTCAATCACATCTGGATAAAGCGTGCCTTGCGCCAAGAAGTCAGCCCCGCCAAGTTTCTTGGCTTCCGCTTCGAACACTTCAATGAACAAGCGCCCAATGGTCTTGCGCTTGGTTTCAGGGTCAGCCTCACCCTCTAATTGTCCAATGAACAAATCAGCGGCATCCACATGCACAAGCGGAATATTGAAATGGCCACGGAAGAGAGAAACAACCTCTTCACCCTCGTCCATGCGCATAAGGCCATGATCGACAAAGATACAGGTCAATTGATCGCCAATCGCTTCATGGATCAATACAGCAGCCACCGCACTGTCTACGCCGCCAGAAAGACCGCAAATGACCTTCTTGTCACCAACCTGCTCGCGGATGGCTTGAACAGCCTGCTCGCGATAAGCACCCATGGTCCAGCTGCCTTTGCAATCACAAACACCAAGAACGAAGTTAGACAAGAGTTTCGCGCCGTCCAGTGTATGCACCACTTCTGGGTGGAACATGAGTCCGTAATAATTGATTGCCTCATTGCCGAAAGCGGCATAAGGCGCATTTTCGGAAGTTGCCATAACCTCGAAGCCGTCAGGCAAAGCGTTCACGCGGTCGCCGTGGCTCATCCACACTTGGTGCGAACCGCCCTTTTCCCAAACACCATCAAAAAGCGCGCAGTCTTTTTTGACGGTCACTTCAGCACGGCCAAATTCGCGGTGGTCCGAGCTTTCCGCCTCACCGCCCATTTGAACGCAAAGGGTCATTTGACCGTAGCAAATACCAAGAACCGGCAGGCCGCTATCAAAAATCACCTGCGGCGCACGCGGGCTATCAATATCGCCTGTGGAAGCAGGACCGCCTGATAAGATCACGCCCTTTGGGTTTAAGCGGTGAAAGCCTGCTTCGGCAGATTGAAAGGGAATGATTTCGCAATAGACGCCTGCTTCACGCACACGCCGCGCGATCAACTGTGTGACCTGCGAGCCGAAATCAACAATAAGGATGGTATCGGGAGAAGATGTCTGTGTCATGTTGGGTGATTAATCCATCACACCGCCCATGACAAGAAGGCCTGCAGCCTAACATAGCTGATATGCCCAAAATTCAAAGGTTAGCTGATTAAAGCGACATAAAAATCGCCGTTGTATAGCTTACTTCATCAAATAATCGCTAAGGGAAATCAGGATAAAAAAGTTCAACAACAACACCGTTGAACACAACCAAAGTGAAAGACCATCTGTCTTTTGCTTCATCATAACGCTACTCTCTGCTCAAGACCCGTTTTCGGGTTCATTGCCACCATTTTTCGTAAATGGTTTCTTGATCGCATCACTTAAATCGCAAGTAACACCTCAAGTCTTTAAACACCATACCATAGGACTGTTATCCTTCGGTTATTAAGCGTGGTAAGCAAGATGTTGAAAGGCGTGGTGAGGGAAAGGTTAACGCGGCTCAAAAGTGAGCGTTTACATAGCTTTGCACGGCACTTTACAGATTAATCGACCTTTAATCAGCGCGACACAACACACCAATGAAAAATCCATCCGTATTTGTGGCCGCAGGCGTGAGCGTGATCGAGTTCAAGTCCGCAGACCAAGGCTGTGGTTTATCAAAACCAAATAGGTCTTGCCAAACCTCACCAACCGAGACGATTTCAAACTCTGGGTTGGTTTCAGCGAACTTCAAAAGCTGCAATTCGTTTTCCTGTGGGAGAATTGAACAAGTCACATAAACCAAGAACCCACCAAGCTTTACATATTGTGCAGCCTCTTCAAGGACGGCTTCTTGCTCTTCCATGCGCTTTTCAACAGCTTCAGGCGTTAGCTTCCATTTTGATTCTGGATGGCGACGCCACGTGCCCGTTCCCGTGCAGGGAGCATCAACCAGCACACGGTCCATGCGGCCAACCAAAGATGACAGCCCATCAACGCCGCCCTCACCTTCTGGCGCGTGAACTTGCACATTGCGGCACCCAGCGCGGTTAATGCGATCATAGATTGGCGCGAGGCGCTGTTTGTTTGCATCAAAGGCGTGAATTTGGCCTTTATTCTCCATCGTCATAGAAAGCGCGAGGGTCTTACCACCTGCGCCCGCGCAATAATCAAGCACTTGATCCCCTGCACGGCCAAACACGAGATCAGCCGCGATTTGACTGCCTTCGTCTTGAATTTCAAACCAACCTTTTTTGTAACCTTCTTCCGCCTGAATGTTTGGCAAACGCTTAGCACCACGGCCCGGCTCAATGCGCATACTGTTGCGGGCGGTAACGTCAGTTGACGGCATGACGGCTGATTTTTATCACTACGACA
>CAZKKW010000207.1:0-2671 GCA_964553335.1 uncultured Hyphomicrobiales bacterium
TAACCCATCAAGTAAAGACCTTTAAAACGAGCAACGATCTTTATAAGCCGATCTACCTTTTCGCCGAGGGGGACGAAAAAGTGATGCAAGGCATGTTGAAAGATTATTCGTTCGGCGTGCCTGCAACGTTGGCTGGTTTTGTCTATGCCGTTTTCGGCTTTTTCTTCGGCGGATTATTTGGGCGGATCATCTGCCTTTTCTCGCCACTGCATACGCATCGGGGAGATGTTCGCATCAGCGAATAGTGTAGCCGTGAGCTAATTAGGCTTGTTCGTGCTCTGGCAATAAGGCTTCTTGGCGGCGCGCGCGCATAAGGTTCACGAACCGGCGGAAGAGATAGTGGCTATCTTGCGGGCCGGGGGATGCTTCTGGGTGGTGTTGTACTGAGAAGATCGATTTTCCCGTAACGGCCAAACCGCAATTGGATTCGTCAAACAGCGAAACATGGGTTTCTTCAACACCGTCCGGCAGGCTTGAACCATCCACAGCAAAGCCGTGGTTCATTGAGACGATTTCAACCTTGCTGGTTGTGTGGTCTTTCACCGGATGGTTCGCACCGTGATGGCCTTGATGCATTTTCATTGTTTTTGCACCGAGCGCCAAAGCAAGCATTTGGTGTCCAAGGCAAATCCCAAAAGTTGGAATGTCGGCTGCAACAACTGCCTTGATTGTATCAAGTGCATAAGCGCCTGTTGCTTCTGGGTCACCCGGGCCATTTGATAAAAAGACGCCATCAGGGTTGAGGCTTGTAACATCGCTGGCGCTGGCATTGGCGGGTAACACAGTGACCTTGCAGCCAAGACCCGCAAGCAAGCGAAGAATGTTGCGCTTTACACCGAAATCGAGGGCAACCACGTGATAGGGTGTGTCAGATGCTTTCTTGAACCCTTCATTCCAAACCCAAGGCGCTTCTGTCCATTCATAGGATTTATCGGTTGTGACCGTTTTAGCAAGGTCCATACCAACAAGGCCCGGCCAAGCCGCCGCCTTTGCTTTCAGCGCTTCAATATCGAACTCGCCGTCTTTATTATAGGCAATCACCGCGTTTGGCATGCCGTTCTCGCGCACGAGATTGGTGAGTGCACGTGTGTCGATGCCAGCCATGCCAATAATGTTGCGTGCTTTTAGCCATTGATCGAGATGACGAGTTGAGCGGTAGTTTGAAGGCTCTGTGATATCTGCCTTAATGATGCAGCCACGCACGCCGTTCAAATCAGCTTCTTCAACCGTTTCCATATCTTCGTCATTTGCACCCACATTACCGATGTGCGGGAAGGTGAAGGTGACAATTTGGCCAGCGTAGGAAGGGTCAGTCAGAATTTCTTGGTAGCCGGTGATTGCCGTATTGAAACAAACTTCCGCTTCAACCGCGCCTTCCGCCCCAAGGCCCATGCCTTGAATAACCGTGCCATCAGCAAGAACCAGAACAGCGGTTGGTTTCGGATCAATCCATGCGCTCATTCTTCTGGCTCCTTTGTGCTCAGCCCGCGCGTCATCGTGTCGGCAGGCGAGTTTTTGTCGATTTTCAAAGATTGAAAGGGTGATAAGAGAAACGAACGGTAACGTCAATGTTTGAATTATTTTTGAAATCTAATAAAATCAAAGGCTTAGGAAATTTTATTATGTTGCCTGTGGAAAGGCGTCAATTTATGATCTGGCTTCACTACTCTACTTTGGCAATTTAAAGGCCCATCCTTCATGCGTGATCAAATCTCTGCAGCCCTCAAATCGGCGATGCATGCTCGTAACAAATGCGAAACGAATACGCTTCGGCTTATCTCTGCGGCGATCAAAGATCGTGACATTATGGACCGCAAAGGCGGCGATGGGCGCACAACAGACGAAGAAATTCTGGATGTGCTCGCTAAAATGGTCAAGCAGCGTGAAGAATCCGCGCGTGTTTATGAGGGTGCTGGGCGTTTAGAGCTTGCTGAACAGGAACGCGAAGAAATTACCATCATTCAACGCTTTTTACCGACACAACTTGATGATGATGCCACCAAAGCGGCTTGTCAGACCGCGATTTCTAATTGTGGCGCAGAAGGTTTGCGCGATATGGGTAAAGTGATGGGCGTTCTTAAAGGCGAATATCCAGGGCAAATGGATTTCGGCAAAGCGTCTGGCATTGTGAAAGAACTGCTCGGCTAAAGTTTAGAGTGTGGGTGACTGAGTTATGCTTATTGCTGTTGCCCTTTTTCTGATTGCTTTTAGTGCGCTTTGGCAATCTTACCGCGATCCACAAGTAAACCTCTCTTTCCTTTCTGAAAATGCGACGGCGCTGGCTTTCCTCTGCCTGTTTATTGGAATTGGCGTGCTGCTGGTCAATCATTTGCAACGCACAGCCTACGGCGGCACGGATGGGCTTTATTTGCTGGGCGTTGTTTTCAGCTGGGGTGGGTTGATTTTGCTTTGGTTCTTACGAAAGCACCCGAAAGACCGCAAGCCACCTGATTTCTTGTTAATGCCGCTGGGTGTGGTTGATAAAGGTCTGCTGACGATTGCAGGGCTTTGCGTTTTTATGTTGGTTTGGTGAGAGAATTAATTGGATCGGGGGCTTAAATTCGGGTTTTTACCGTAATCCACATCAATGGTGCTTGAAACAAAGCGCAATACCGACGATACCTCATTCATGGCCCGCTTTACTCCTCAGATTTTGGATGAAATCCGAAAC
>CAZKKW010000208.1:0-2668 GCA_964553335.1 uncultured Hyphomicrobiales bacterium
AGAAGGAAAAGACAATGTTTAAAATTGCAAAAAATCCACTTGTTGCTTCAACAATAGCAGCCGTAGCACTTGCTGTTGTGGCCATGGCGACACCAACAAAAGCGCAAGAGACCGCTTGCACCGCTGAGTTGCAAGCCGTTGACTCCGTAATCCAAACGACGAAGCTAAAGCCTGAGGTTTTGCTTAAGGTAACGGCGCTACGTGAATCTGCAATTACGCGCAATGCGCAAGGTGATGTGGAAGGCTGCTTGCAAGATGTGACCGACATCAAAGTGCTGCTGGGCGGCTAAAATACTTTACGCATAAAGCGTGCCTTCTGCCACGATAACCGCAGAACCACCGATACGGGCGGCGAGAAACTCGCCGTCCTCAATATCAATTTCCAAAACAATGTCCGATGCGCGGTCCATCTCATAGCCCTGTTCAATGAGAAGCGTATGGCTGCCATCGCCAAGACCTTCATATTTCAAGATCGCACCAACCAAGGCTGCAACCGCAGACCCTGTTGCAGGATCTTCGACAATACCCGCTTTTGGCCAGAACATACGGGCATGAAACGCCGCCTTATCAGACACGCCGCCGCGTGCATAAACAAAGGCGTTATCCCGCTCTGCCGTATCAAAAGCACGCGCCCATGCAGAAGGGTTGGGTTTGATATTTTCGACAGCTTTCACGCTTGAAACAGGCACAAGGGAAAACGGCACGCCGCCACTGAACACACCGGGGCGATGTTTATCAAACCCGATATCATCCTCATGCAGCCCCAGCGCTTCGGCAATATAAACCCGCGATACAGCAGGTGCCACTTCCACAGGGATTGCAGGCAAGGTGAAGGTCGCATGACCTGTTCGACCTGGATGAACCACCACGCCCGTTGTTACAAGTCCGACCTGCTCCTCTAGTGCCACCGGCATATCTGTTGGCAGTTCAACCTCACCTAGCGCACGCTTTGCAAGCAGCACCGCTGTGCCAACAGTTGGGTGCCCTGCAAAGGGAAGTTCTGCAGATGGCGTGAAAATTCTAAGCGCTGCATTATTGCCCGCATCTTCAGGTGGAAAAACGAAAACCGTTTCAGACAGATTGAACTCACCTGCAATTTTCTGCATGGCGGGCGTATCCAACCCTTCACCATCAAGAACAACCGCCAATGGATTGCCTTGAAACGGCGTGTCGGTAAACACATCAAGGACTGCATAGGAACGTGACTTCATGATCGATATTCCTAACCGACTGTTCGGCGAACAACCTCTTTAATGGTCAGCCCCTGCACAACGATGGAGAAAATCACCACCGCGTAGGTTGCGGTCATTATCAATGGCTTCGCGCCAACAGCTGGAAGTGACAAGGCAAGCGCCACAGAGATACCGCCACGCACCCCGCCCCACGTGAGCACTGGGATCACGCCTTTTGAAAACGCAAAGCCGAGCGACAAGGTCAGGATTGGAATGGATACCGCAGCAAGACGGGCAAACAAGACGATTGGGATTGAGAGCGCCGCAATCCAAGCAAACGATGGATCAATGGTAATCACCAACACTTCAAGGCCGATGAGAAGGAAGAGGACGGAGTTCAAAATCTCGTCAATCATCTCCCAAAAATCAAACAAAGCCTCGCGCGTGTCTTCGCTCATGGCACGCTCTGCACCACGGTTGCCGATGAAGAGACCAGCAACAACCACAGCAATCGGTCCTGATAAATGCAAGCGCAAACAAACGGCATAAACACCAGCGACCAAGCCGAGCGTGAGAAGGATTTCCACCATGTCATGGTCAATCGCCGCCATCATGCGATAGACCACATAGCCAACCAACATGCCAAGCACCGCACCGCCGATCGCTTCAACAAAGAACAATTCAGCGATATGAAGCGGATCAAGATTACCGCCATCAGCACCAACAGCAACCGCCACGATGATGGTGAAAACCACAACGCCAACGCCATCATTAAACAGGCTTTCGCCTGCAATTTTGGCTTCCAATGAATCTGGAATGCTGATAGATTTTAACAGCGACAACACCGCGACAGGGTCTGTCGGGCTAATCAACGCACCAAACACCAGCGCCCACGCATAAGTAATCGGCACGCCAAAGAAATGGGCCAACAGCCAGAACAGCGTACCGACAATGAATGTTGAAAGAATAACACCGAAAGTCGCCATCATCCCAATCGGCCATTTTTGCTCGCGCATTAAATTCAAATCAACATGCAAAGCACCCGCAAACAGCAAAAACGCCAACATGCCGTTCATCACCGTTTCGAAGAAATCAATCTGCCCAATCGCCGCCTGCACCGCATCCGTTAGGCCCAAATTGGGGAAGACTGCTTCTAACAAAATCAAGAAAAAGGACGTCGCCAGCGCCATGACCAAAAGGCCAATTGTATGAGGCAATTTAACAAACGTGCTGTTCACCCAGCTCAAAACAGCGGAGATCGACAAGATAAGTGCAATGATTTCGAATAAAGTAAGCATTGAAACGCCTCAGATGATCAAAGTTTACTTTTGATAATCCGATGCGGCCAAACACGCAAATGATAAGATTGCCAAAACAGCGATAAGACGGATAATTTAACGACGACGATCACTTTGACGACGATCACTTTGACGACGATTTTGCTTCCGGCGTTCAATACCATCCCATGTAGAATGTGGGTTCGGCACATCAACTGG
>CAZKKW010000209.1:0-2667 GCA_964553335.1 uncultured Hyphomicrobiales bacterium
AAGCTTGAGTTTCCGCGACGCAACGCTAAGCTCCAAAGGCCAAGTCAATTTGAACGCTGATACGCTTTATTCAGGTGACTTGAAACTGAATGTACCAGACCTCCAAAAGACCGCAAGCAGCACGGCAATTGCTCAAGGGCCAGCCGTTGCAAGTGGAACGGTTACAGCAACTGATGGTATATTTTCACTGAAGCTGGATGAAGGTCGAATTATCGATACACTGGTTTTTGCCGATCTATCGCTGAACACCAAGACCCCACGGCCATTGCTTTCCGGTACGATTGATCTTAGCGTGATCGACATTCAAAAATTGTTTCCAAAACAGTTAGCTAGTGAATCAACTTCAGTTATTGATTCAACCAATTCATCCAAAACTGTTGGCTATGACTTATCAGCCTTGCAAAGCTTAGATACGGATGTTGTCTTCTCGTCTGGATCTATACAATCTGGCGAATACAAGGTTGATGACCTTTCTGCAAAATTAGTTTTAGACGACGGTGTCGCCAATCTCACCATCAATGAACTACGGGTTGTCGGCGGTTCTGCTAGCGGTTCGCTTTTTGCTGATACAAAAAAATCTCCCCTCTCCACCTTTGGGTCTTTAAAGGCAGATCGTCTTTCCCTCAAAACGCTTCTCGCCCTTTCAGGACAAGAAAGTGAAATCGATAAGTGGGATGGATTGATGGGCCTTGATTTAGCGTTTGGTTTTCAGGGAACAACCCCACAAAACATATCCAATACAGCCAATGCAAAGGGCACAATCTCGCTCTTTAACACCACAGTAAAAGGTCTTGGGCTTGCAGATGTGGTTGGCGACCCTGCTGCAGACGAGGTGAACAACTTGAACCTCACCTTGAAGATTGATGAGCTTTCAAAACCTATCTCATTAGGTGGCAATGCGGATTGGCGCGGTGAACGCCTTACACTAAACGCAACAGCAGATCCCAATACTTTGCTTAAAGGCGGCGATGCTTCGACCAATGTTAGCCTTTCATCGTCAAAAGCAAACCTTGGCTTTAGCGGCACCATCGCAACATCGCTGCCTGCGTCTGGCAAAGTTCGTGCAAGTGGGCCATCTCTTAAAGGTCTTGCGGCATGGCTTGGTACAGAGCTTCCCGCAGGTGACGGTTATGGCAAATTCGATATTGAAACAGACCTGACGGTTGGCGAAAACACCATCGCACTCAAAAATCTCAACGCAGAACTCGACGACATCAAAGGCACGGGCGAGGCATCTGTTAATCTAGCGAACAAGCCTGAAATCAAAGCAGCAATCAATTTCGATCTATTGGATGTGAATCCCTATCTAGCAACGTCGGATTCATCGGGTGGCGGAAGCTCAAACAGCACCTCTCAAGAATGGAGCGATGAGCGAATTGATTTTAGCGCCTTGAACGCTGCCAACATTGACTTAACAGCCAATGTCAAAACGCTAAAAGCCGAAGGCATGAGCGTTGGCCCACTTACGCTGGAAGCAAATATCACCAACGGCAAGCTCAACGCGAACCTAGAAGATATGAAGCTATATGACGGGACTGGCACGGCTAAAATTGAGCTCGATGCGACAGGGCCGACCCCAACACTTGATCTATCCCTTACGTCAGCCAATGTCAGCGCCCTACCCTTTTTAACGGATGCTGCTAAGTTCACGCGCATTGAAGGCGGACTGGCGCTTGATCTCGCTTTAACGACTGCCGGAAATTCGCAAAAGTCCCTCGTTTCGTCACTGAATGGCACATCGAAATTCGCCTTCACGGATGGCGCCTTACGCGGCATCAATATTGCTCGCTCCATGCGCAACCTCACCTCAGGGGCATTGTCAGGCTGGAACAATAGCGAAACCGAGAAGACTGATTTCAGCGCCTTTAACGCCTCTTTCGATATTCAAGACGGGATTGCGAGTAATTCTGACCTCAATCTCATCGGTCCACTGGTTCGTGTGACCGGCAAAGGTAGCGCGAATATGCCAGCGCAAACCGTCAACTACCGCGTCAATCCTAAAGTTGTAGCAAGTCTAGAAGGGCAAGGGGGAAGCAACGAGCTGTCCGGCTTTTCTGTTCCAGTCGTGATTGACGGCGCATGGGAAAAACCGCGCATTTACCCCGACATCAGTGGCTTTTTAGAAAACCCAACCGCTGGCATTGAAAAACTAAAATCGCTCGGTGGCGGCTTTGAGGCTATCGCTGGCAGCAAGCCTGCTGAGCTGGTGAGCAAGATTACAAGCGGCGATGATGGCGTTGCGGGCGCGGCCAAAAAAGCACTTGGTGGCCTGCTTGAAGGCGGCAATAACAATCAACAAAGTGGTAGCGGGCAACAAGGCGGCGGTATCGCGGGTGCCATTGGTGCACTTGGGTCTGCCCTTGGTCAAAACAATGAGCAAAGCGCACCTGCTGCTGCCTTACAACCAGGTGACATACCTGTGCCACGCATCAAACCCAAACCAGCAGCAGGATCGAGCATTGGCAGTGCTGTGAACAATATCATCCAGCAACAAACAGGCGGTGGCAGTTCTGATCAATCAGGCAGCACACCTGCCCCTGCAGAACAAGCAGAACAACTAATCAAAGGTCTTGGTGGTCTGCTTAAGCAGAACTAAGCACGCGTTTTAAGCCACAACCTCATAGCCAAACTGTTCAGCCGTATGGGTCAACCAATGCCAGAACGAAC
>CAZKKW010000210.1:0-2540 GCA_964553335.1 uncultured Hyphomicrobiales bacterium
CCTTCTTCCAAGCGTTGATAGACATCGGCAGCTCATCTTTTAACGTCAGTTCACCCCGCTTTAATGCATCAAACACCACGGCAAGGGTCATGATTTTTGCCATACTTGCCGGCGGCATTCGTGTTTCAGCATCATGCTCATACAATGTGGCACCAGATGCGACATCAATCAAAATAGCATGCTTTGCCTCAGTTGAATAAACCTGCGCCGAGACAGTTGTGTTTGCTAAAAATAGAAAAAATGCAGAAAATAAATATAAAAAAGTGCGTAAATACGAAACAGTGCGATGTGCCATCATCTTATCCAAACCAGAAGTCATGCCCCCCAACAAAACCCGAGTAGTAAAATTAATCTTGCGAAATAACTACAGCATTTGGAACGCTTTTGCGAACAATCTTTAACGCAAACGGTAAATTGGTTTCAAGAGTGACAGATGAATAGCGGTTTTTTTGGCCTAATTCACTAGAAAACGCGACTGAACCATAGCGGCTAAATTTCTCGACCAATTCAAAAGCCTCATTATGAGCAACATTTTTCCCGATCAATATCGTCTGGCGAATTTGAAACGCCAATGGTTGAGGCTCAGACGGTTTCAACAAAGCACCAAAAACATTGCCAACATCGATCGTCGGCAAATAGGCATTTTGTCCACTTGGGCTCGCCTTAATCACTTGCGCCGGCAGCCCTTGACCAGGCGTCACAGCACTTGACGCACCATTTTGCCACAATAAACGAGGGCGCAGCTCCACGGGCCCTGCTTCACCTGAGCCAACAAGTGCTGCTGGCTTTATAGATGCGGACGGTGCTACAGGCGTGTTGGATACTAAGGTAGGCGCGGCAGTTGGAGCCGGGTTATTCAAAACTGGCTTTGTCTGGGCGACCGGTTGGATGACTGGCGCTGGAGCGGCCGCAATCTGCGTTTGCCCCCCTATTTCACCATTAAGCGCTGCATTCACTTCTTCCGGCGATAGACCAGCAAATTGAAGCAGCTTTTTTCGGGCAGCAACCTTGCTAGGCTCGACCGAACCTGGCCCCTTATAAGAGGACAAAAGATACTGCTCATCACTACCATCAACTGGTGCTCGGCCAATGTATTTCACTTTGACCTTTGCAATACCCCCTGCCCGCGTGCCCAAAAGCTCAGCGGTGCGATAGGATAAATCAATAATACGCGTTTTATGAAAAGGCCCGCGATCATTCACCCGAACAATAACGGAGCGGCCATTTCGTATGTTCTCAACCCGGACATAGCTCGGCAACGGCAAGGTTGGATGAGCCGCCGACAACGCGGTTTGATCGTAAATTTCACCATTTGCCGTTTTGCGACCATGGAAATTAGGCCCATACCACGACGCAATACCGGTTTTGTTGTAGTTCGGCTGGTGGCGAGGCTTATACCAACGTCCATTGATTTTGTAAGGCTTACCAACCACCGCACGACCGCCACCACGTGGAACGGGCGCAAATGCCGATTTTACGATGCGCTCACTAGCGGCACCATAATTACGGCCTGCTTTAAACTTTGCTTTTGTGCGGATTTCTCCCGCTGCAGGCGGAGCACTTTGCGTCTTCGCAGCGCTCTTAAAGCTCTTAACGCCTGGAATACCCGCTGATGGCAATTTCGTAAACTCACCAGAACAGGCGGACAATGCAACAGCAACACCTGCAAGCATTGCAGTATGCAAGTATGAAGTTTTTGCTATCACCTGCATGGTGTGCACATTCTCCGTAAAATCACCGTCAGTCTGTGGACACATTGATATACCACGAGTCTTTTTCGCGACACCAACACAAACGTGTGAAAATGCGCGCACTCAACCCAATGATCAACGATGCCGTCCACTTGACTTAAAATTGGCTAAAACTCTAAACAGATTATGAAGAATTTCTGGATGCCTACTTCACGTTGCCCCAATCTTTGCTCTTTTCACCCTAAGTCTGGTTCATAATTGTTAATTTGTGAGAGGCCAAAAGTTCATCCCTTGTGCCAATCTTGATTGTTTTAACGAGTAGGTTCATTTGCAATCCAACAAACTCTCCCAATTTACAGTGGATCAAACACGCCTTACCGAAAGGCTGAATCTTCCATATTTTCTAAGCTAAGACCATTGTATTAAAACAATAATTCCCTTTCTGAAGGAACACACAAAATCGCGATTTCAAATTATTATCTACCAAATTCGTTATTTCGATTGGAATAAGAGCGCAAACAGACAAGATCAAACCGCAGGCAAAATCCGCAATAATTTTCGTCATTAAGGTTTTGGGCGATATTTTTTAAATTCCTTTTATTCATCGTTAAAACTTACCTAACAATTTGAGCATTCGCCGCCCTGTTTGCCCGGTCCCATCGAGCGATGTTTACCAAAATTGGTTTTTTTTTGTTTTGAGATAAAAAAAAAACTTTTTAGCTCTTGTATTTTGAACAACATTCTCGCATTAAGGCGGTCACGGAGAGGTGGCAGAGTGGTCGAATGCGGCGGTCTTGAAAACCGTTGAGGTTAACGCCTCCGGGGGTTCGAATCCCTCCCTCTCCGCCA
>CAZKKW010000211.1:0-2447 GCA_964553335.1 uncultured Hyphomicrobiales bacterium
TGGCGGAGACGAAGGGATTCGAACCCTCGATACGGTTCCCCGTATACGCCCTTAGCAGGGGCGCGCCTTCAGCCACTCGGCCACGTCTCCACGGACTGGACTACAGAAAAGCTAAAGCGATATCAAGCCGAAAACTAAGAAATCAGACATAGAATGTGCCATCTCGTTGTTTTGGTGTTGAGTTTGCCAGATTTTGACAAACTCTTTCACCTTTCTTGCGCACTTTGCATGATGAAAACTCGCCCATAAGCTCAAGCTCTTTATCACTGAAAGGTGAGGGCGGATTTTAGAATTAATATCAGATAGGCTTGATTAAATTCATCGTTTACTTTCTATTAACCATGGTGCGGACGGCCCATATGGGGCGTTCGATGTGGTGCGCTTACTTTTTAATTCTGGTTCTTAAGGGAGCAAGTAAGCTAATGATGAAAATAACGAAATCTAAATCTGCATTCCTTGCAATTGCATTGCTGATGACGGGGGGCGTTGCGAGCCTTGTTGCGCCTGCAAATGCCTTGGTGGTGGTTGAAGAAAAAGCGGGTGTGAACATCATCCGCAATGTGAAGACCTTTTCTGCTTTCACGAAACAAGTGCGCGATAAACGCGTTATTGGGTCATCAACATTGATCAAGCCTGAGCAGACACTGAGCGAGCAGGAGATTGCACGTTGCAATCGCCGCGCGAGGATCATCTCAATTGACGATAGCTCGACCATTGTCCGCTCTGGGGCAGGGTATTGCCAGTAAACAGGGCGGGCTAAGCTTCGTTGCTTGAATTGCTAAGATGCTGCCGCGCTAGATAAAGCGATAGGGCGGCGGCATTTGATACGTTCAGGCTTTTGATGACGCCTGGCATATCCAAACGCGCCAGAATATCGCAGCGTTCCCGTGTGAGGCGTCTTAGACCTTGGCCTTCGGCGCCGAGCACAAGCGCAATCTTGTTGCCATGCAGGCTCTCGGTCATGTCTTTCGGGCCTTCGCTATCAAGGCCGACAGTCAAAAAGTTGAAGGTTTGAAGTTTATCAAGCGTCTGGGCGAGGTTACTGACTTGGATCATCTCAATATGGTCCAAGCCGCCGGAAGCTATTTTTGCCATCAGGCCGTTTTCTCGCGGCGCATTCTTGTGGGTTGAAATCACGGCTTCAGCGCCCATTGCAACCGCTGAACGAATGATCGCACCAACATTATGCGGGTCGGTGATTTGATCAAGCACCACAACCAATGACATGGTGTCCGCATCATGAATGTCACCACCTTCTAGTGGGCGGGTAATAAGGGCGAGGCCTTGATGAACAGCGCCCGCACCCGTGATTGCGTTAATCTCATCATTATCAACCACGGCAATGGTAAGCCCACGCGCTTTGGCTTCATTAAAATGCTTGTCGGCGGCCTGCTCTGTTGCGAGGAAGCGTTTGATCTGCCGGTTTGGATTTGCGATCGCAGCTGATACGGCGTGCGAACCATAAAGCACAATTTCGTCACCGCTCAGCCCGAGAGTAGGGCGCTTCTTGGGCTTTGTTGTGTGCTTTGGATGTTTTTTTGAGTCACCCGACTTTGAGAAATTTTTGTTGCGTCTCGTGCTCATGTTCAAGCGTATCCATGGGTTTGTGTTTCACATTTTCACCATCCCTAGACCCTTCAACCAAGAAAGAACAGAGAGAGTTGAAATTACCGCATTATTTTCCATTGACAGGTCGGTTCCATATCGCCATAAACCAGTTCGATCATCACTGATTACCAGATGATATCCCGTCAAATTTGACGAAAGGCGAGCTTTACCGCTTGTTGCGTTGATAGGGAGGAGTGCCCGAGTGGCTAAAGGGGGCGGACTGTAAATCCGCTGGCTATGCCTACGTTGGTTCGAATCCAACCTCCTCCACCATCAACCCCTGGTTTTGTGTTATAGTGATCAACGGATGCGGGTATAGCACAATGGTAGTGCAGCAGCCTTCCAAGCTGAATATGCGGGTTCGATTCCCGCTACCCGCTCCAAAACTTCTTTCCAGTTAGTTTTAGAATATCTTGCAACCAATTGATATCGTTGTTTTAATTGATTTTGTACGTTTTATTCTCAGGTTTGTCACTGGGAAACTGGGGCACAAACGGTACATAAATCATGCGGGATCACAATCGGTACCTTTAGTTGCGAGGGAAAAATTGGGCCTATCGGCGTCGTGTTTGTATGATGTTACGAACAATGATTCCTTGCTGCATGGATTTTTCACCCAATTAATATTTACAGACACTCATGCGTTAGCGCTCACTGATTGCTTAATGGTGAAATCTTTTACTCATTGAAAGAGGCTCAAATTATCCCTCTCAGCGTTGTAAACAACGCCTACCGGGCAACGATCGAACAATGGCGTATCCACTACAATACAAAACGGCCTCACAGCTCCCTCGGCTATAAGCCGCCAGCTCCAGAAAGCATCATCCACTTGCATCAAA
>CAZKKW010000212.1:0-2409 GCA_964553335.1 uncultured Hyphomicrobiales bacterium
GCGCTCACAATACCGAAGTTTACATAACGCACACCCGCTTCTTCACGACCTGTTGCCCAATTAAGGACAGTGGTGCGGCCACCACCTGCAGGGCTAACTGATGCTGTTTTGCTGTAGGCTTTAACGCGCACAACTTTTGAACCACGCGTTGGCGCTGCTGCATTGACGGTTTTAGATTGTCCACCAGCAGAGATTGTTACCTTACCTTGCTGCGGTCCGGTTAAAACGGTCACTTCTGCCCAATCAAACCCTTGACCTGTTGCTGCAAGGTTCATTTTTGCATTGGATGAAGAAGACCAAACCCGCACACCAGACAGACCGTAAGGACCAGTCTTCGTGGTTAAGCTGTTTGCTGATGACCATGTACCAGATGTGGACATTTTAACGCCGTCGGCTCGCGTCCATTTAAAGGCTTTTGCCGGAAGAATAGCACCGCGACCCGCATTACCATATTCAGCTTGAAGGCCATTACGAATACCGCGTGAAAACGCGTCTGAAGCAATATGGCTATCACCCATATGAACAATGGTAACAGGTTTCAAACGCGTACCATCGCGAAGACTTGCAAGTTCTTTGAAGATTGAACCGCTTGAATTGTGGTGTGCACTGAAACGCTTTGGAGGCACAGCCGGTTTTACCCGTGGAACAGCAATGCCAAGAGAAGCGAGTTCTCGCACTTTTTCACCACTCAAACCTGTAAGTTGATCGGTAGATGCATTGTCAGCGTTCTTCGTCAAATCAATCACCGTCGTTGGCGCAGATGCAGCCTTTTGTACGTTGGATACTTTGAAATGTTCCACTTTTACACGACGCGGCACAAGGGCGCCTTGCTTCTTTTCATCCGTCTTGGTTGAACGCTTCACAATACTTGCACTAGGCTGTACGACAACAGAAAGCTTGTCTGCCCCATTGCCGTTTGATGTAACCCCTTGATAGGCCCAAGCCGCCACAACCGCGACTGTTGCCAAGGCTGAAAGGCCAACGACTGATCCCAAAGATGGTTTCCAACTGCGTTTTTGTTCTTCGTCAACAATGGCCGTCACAACTGGGCCGGTAGGCGCGCGCTGATCCATGCTAACAGCAGATGGTTCAAAAGGAGCGACCATATTTTCCGCACCCGGCACAGCAAGTGTGTATCCACCCTTACCAATAACAACTGGCAAGCTAGGTGGTACAATTTGTGGCTCTACCTGAACGCGAGGTTCGACGCTTGGTTGAACGGCAGCATTCATGCTTACAGCTTGCATTTTTGGTGCAGCCTGTGGCGGAGATAATGGAGGAAGGGAGGGTCTTGGATCTACGTCAGCGCCGATAGGGCTGAATGACTCGACTTCTGGTAATAAAACCTCAGAGGAATTTACACTACGCATAACACACCTACTCAACAAGGTATGAGCAATAACACTACGTGCTCACACAACTAAAACTGCAAGGTACGCACTGAATGCACCTTGTTACTCCCTCAAAGTGTGCCTGCTGACGGTTAATATCGGATTAAACATGTTTTTTGGTGGGTTGTTAACGCTGTTAATGGGATGCGAGAACTGCTTTAAAAACAAAAAGGGCACCCAATTGAATGCCCTTAAATATTTGTTTTTACTTCATAAATTATCTGTCCGTGCTTTGAACTCACAAACCTTTTGCAAGCCGATTTGCGCGGGCTTGGTTTATATCAGGGCGCAAAACCTCTTCAGGAAACTGAGCCAAAACACGATAACCCGAGGAGGTAAAATGCGTCCCGTCCTTGGCTCGCAGCACTGCTTTTTTACCCCGAACTGTCTTTCCAAAAGATTGCCATTTGCCACTCGCATCATTGGTCACATCCCATGTCTCAACGAAATGAATACCGTGCTCATCGGCCTTTTCTTTAAAGATCGCGTTGAAGTGGATATAATTTTCGCGCAAGCTAGGAACGCGAACATTTGGCAGGCCTACCCAATAGACAGCAATCTTCTTGCGTTTTAATGCACGGATCATCCGATCGATACGCTGACGATAAATCTGCTCCCATGCAGGTGTTTTAAAATGATGACGCTTACCATTCAGGCGGATTGTTTGTGTATCATTGGCACCGAACATCAATACGGCAATTTGGAAGCCGCCACCATTGGCGATTTTCTCAACGTTTTCCATCCAATCAAAACGATCACTGCGCACAATACCTGTGTTTGCTTTAGCCTTTTTTATAACCTTAATTGCAGGTGCCACAGCACCACGGAAGTTCTGGTGCAATCCTTGCCATAAGCCGGAACCAAGAGAATCTCCCAAAACATACATATTGTATGTGTCATTGACGGGCGGTAGCTTGATGTAAAGCGGTCCTTTAGCAACCTTTGGAACAACACGCGGGAATGGATTTTCACGCGGTAATGGAAGCAAAAGCGCTGGATCAATTTCAGCAACTTCCTC
>CAZKKW010000213.1:0-2404 GCA_964553335.1 uncultured Hyphomicrobiales bacterium
TATGGGCCGTGAGCAGTGCTTGACGGATCAATCTGCCAGTTTTCTTCATGCAATCGCTACATTTGGGATGTTGGTGCTATTTGCCCTGCTTGTTGCTGCTTGTTGTGCCAGAAAATCTGGCAGTCTGGTTTCTGGTATCGGTTTTCCAAAATAGTATCCTTGGATTGTCTGCCCGCCAAGCTCATTCAACGTGTCGATTTCTTCCTGCGTTTCGGCACCTTCGATAACGCAATCCAAATCCATATCTCGACTGAGTGCGAGGAGCGAGCGGACGATTTTATAGCTAACGGGTTTCTCATGGATGTTTGAGACAAAACTTCTGTCAATTTTGATCTTTGTCAGAGGCAAAGCATGCAAGCGGCTCAAACTGGAAAAGCCTGTTCCAAAGTCATCCAGCGCTATACCGCAACCAAGTGCTTTCAGAGATTCAATTGCTGCACGGATGTTACAGAAATCACGCATCATTGCCGTTTCAGTAATTTCGAGATCCAGCCTTTTGGGATCAAAACCGCTTTTTTTAATGATGCTCAATATTCGCAATACGCTTTCATTCGATCTTATGTCGTAAGAGGAAAGATTGAATGACAATCGAATATCAACTGGCCATGTTGATGCAACCATGAGAGCTTTTTCAAGCAATGCCGCGGTCAACTGATTAACAAGACCAGTTCGCTCGGCGACAGGGATAAACTCTGACGGCGGCACATCACCGAGAGCAGGGTTCGACCATCTAGCCAACGCTTCAAATGCAACCACCTCATTTAAACGCATATCGATGATTGGTTGAAAGTGTAATGTCAGTTCTTTTTTCAAGTCAGCTGAACGCAACTGCTGTTCAATACCATCATTGGTTTGGATCTCGGCAATATGTTCGTTTGAGAACAGCACTGCTCCGTTATGTGCATCATTTTTACTTTGATAAAGCGCGTAATCGGCATGAACATAGAGTTCCTCAACCGTTGCTGCGAGCAGAGGATAGGCGGCAAATCCAAGGGAACCGGAAATTTTAATATTCGCTTCTTGTAACTGGAATGATACTTTCAGTGCCTCGCATATACTTTTCCCGAGTTTGAGTAGGTCATCATCCTCATATTGCTTAACAATCAAAGCAAATTCATCACCCCCAAGACGAGATAAATGGACTTGTTCGTTCTCAAAAGTGGATAACCGGTTGCTAACCTCAATCAAAAGGCTATCTCCAACAGCGTGACCATGTAAGTCATTGATTGGTTTGAAGCCATCAAGATCTATAATACCGACTGCCAATCGACTCTGGCTGTGTTCTGCATCAGCGAATGCCTTCTTAAGAGTGGTGAAGAATTGCCGTCGGTTTGGCAGCGAAGTTAAACTATCCAGATTTGAAAGCCGGAAATTCTCTTCATTCATGGCACCCAACTTCGTCTTAGCATCAACGGCTTCCGTAAAACTGCGATACTGAACCATTAAAACGACAAATAAGGCGGCGGATACAAACATCATATTGATCGCCATTGCGATAAACGATGGAATTCCCTGAAACCCGAAATACAATATGAATGAGGTATTGATAATGAGGGCGGCAAGAAAAGCGGCCGATCGCAAATTCATCATACAGAATATGACCGCCACACCTGTAATAGCCATGTAGAAAGCAATGTTGCCGTTCAAGCTAAAATCGCCATAAGGATAGAGTGACAAAGACCAGCAAACGAATGCAATTGATAAGACACAAGTTAGGATGTTCGTTCGTTTGAGTGCTCTATAGGCAATTTCGGTGGTTGGATTATCATGCCTCAACAACCACCAGCGTGTCAGACGGAACCCACTAACAATTGTAAGTATAATCGGTATGTAAAGGGACAACCAAATTGGAGCTGCCTTCAAAAACAAGATCGCAAGAATCCATGTATTCACTAATAAAATGAGATACATAAGCGGCACTTGTCTCGAAAAAACTTTGTACTGTGCGAGCAGCAGTTCAGGATTATCCGGACTAACAGACAAAAGCTTGATAAATTTTTTGATCAATGCACGCAACATAATTCACACACTCAAAGAACAATACCTCAATCGAATTTATTGGGTAGAGCTTAATTAATTTGTCACGAAGGAGATTAATTTTCTTCACATACTTACTGAACAATTAACCTAAGAATCTTCCTATTTGCACGCGACGTGACTATCTGCCCACATTCACTCTACAAACTTTGGATGAAGAGATTTCGTTACACGATGTCCGCTGTTGGTAAATTGCACTGCAACAACTAATTTCATTTCGAACGGCAGCTAAGGGCCGAAAGCGATTTCCCTTGCTATCCTTTGGGCTGCTCTCAGTCTAAGAAGCATCCACGACAACCCTTCAGCAATCAAAGCATAGCGAAGTTACACCATCACCACAACCAAAGGTGGGGTTAGCGGTGGGGTT
>CAZKKW010000214.1:0-2349 GCA_964553335.1 uncultured Hyphomicrobiales bacterium
AAATGCCAAGCAATTGAATGTGATTAAACGTGAGGTGCTTGAATTCCGCATTCATTTATGGTGCAGTGCAATAAAATTAAACCAAAGGAACCATCATGTCAGCACCAAAATGCGCCGTCGTTACAGGATCAAGCTCAGGTATCGGCCTTGGCATCGCCGAAGAATTTGCAAAGGCTGGATATAGCGTTGCGCTCAATTCTTACACCGATAATGAAGAAGATCATGCACTGGCTAAAAAGCTCAGTGAAGAAACCGGCGCTAAGGTTGTTTATATCAAAGCCGACATGTCAAAAGCAGACGACTGCACAGCGCTCGTAACCCAGGCAAAAGAGAAGCTCGGCTCTGTTGATATTCTAGTCAATAATGCTGGCATTCAATTTGTGGCACCAATTGACGAATTTCCGGCCTCAAAATGGGATGCTATTATTGCCATCAACATGTCATCGGCCTTTCACACAACAGCTGCGGCCTTGCCAATCATGCGCGAAAAAGGCTGGGGCCGCGTGATCAATATTGCATCCGCCCACGGCTTAACAGCATCGCCTTATAAGTCTGCCTATGTAGCCGCAAAACACGGTGTGGTTGGCCTATCCAAAGTAACAGCACTGGAGACTGCGGAAGAAGACATTACCTGCAATGCCATTTGCCCAGGCTATGTGATGACACCTTTGGTAGAGAGCCAAATTCCAGAACAAATGAAAGCGCACAACATGTCGCGCGAAGAGGTGTTGAAAAACGTGATGCTGCTTCGTCAACCCTCACGCGAAATGGCAACAACCGAACAATTGGGCGGCACGGCCCTTTTCTTGGCCTCAGAACATGCCAAGCAAATCACAGGCACAACCATCTCAGTTGATGGCGGCTGGACCGCGCTTTAAGCGCTCTTTGCTCGCCTGCAGGCGCTCTCAAGCGCTTGCAAAAACGCTGAACGGTCTCGCGGGGCAAACGGTTTTGCCCCGCCACCCATCTCGCCCATTTCTCGCAAATGCTGACTGATCGCACGCGAAGCCAATGCTTGACCAATATTGGCGTCATCAAATTCGCGCCCCGTATTACCGATCACAATTGCACCTTTGTCCAAGCATCGACCTGCGAGCGGAATGTCTTGGGTTATCACCACATCACCCTTGGTTGCCCGTTCGGCAATCCAGTCATCAGCAACATCTGGCCCATCTGGCACCACCACACGGTTCACCAGCCGGTCTTCTGGCAAGCGCATAAAGGCGTTAGCCACATAATAGATTGGCATTTCGTGGCGGATCGCGACTTTTAAAACCTCATCTTTAACGGGGCAAGCATCCGCATCCACATAGATTATTGAACTATCGCTCATACCGTTTTCAAATTCCACCAATTCCGCCCCAATCAAAATAGCAATAGAGCGCTGACCAAGTTTTCTATCACATGAATACACTTGCCTTGCAATTCAAGCTTGGTAAGCTTCATCTCATTGAAATATTGGGAAAACAAAATGGCCAAGTTTGCAATCGTCGGGTTTTATCTATCAATCAACGCCCTTTTATTTATCTGGCTAAGCTTCAAAGTCATCGGCGTCAGACGCAGTGAACAAATTTCAATTGGTGATGGCGACAATATAACCCTCAGCCACCGTATGAGAGCGCAAGGCAATGCCGCTGAATATATGCCAATTTTCTTTTTGTTATTGGGAGCCGCCGCGACATTATCAACACCGCCGCTTGCTTTGCACATTTTTGGTGCAGCCTTCACCATTGGCCGGATTTTACATGCCTATTGGTTTTTAAATCCATCCAAAAACCTGAAGCCACGCATCACTGGAATGTTGCTAACACTGGGTTCAATTTCAATTTTGGCAATTGGGCTGCTTGCCCATTCAGTGGTTGTCATGGCAGGCGGATATTAAACCCGCCCGCTTAAACTTGAAATAAAAGCGCGTTATTCGCCTTCATAAACCACGAGCAAGTCTTTGGCGTCGATCTGATCGCCAGCTTTGACAAGCAATTCAGAAATCACACCATTGCGTTCCGCATGGATGGCTGTTTCCATTTTCATCGCTTCAATGGAAAGCAAGACATCACCTGAAGAGATTTTCTGACCTACCTTCACAGCCAAGGTTGAAATAACACCCGGCATTGGGGCAGCAACATGATCTGAATTGCCATCCTCCGCCTTCGCTCGCGCCGTTGATCCAGCCGCCCCATGGGCACGATCCGGCACCTTAGTTGTGCGGGGTTGACCATTAAGATCGAAGAACACTTTTTGCTCGCCTGTCTCATCTGTCTCAGAGAACGTTCTGCATCGCACGACAAGCGTTTTACCTTTTTCAAGATCAAACGAAATTTCGTCCTGTTCTTCCATGCCGTAAAAATA
>CAZKKW010000215.1:0-2249 GCA_964553335.1 uncultured Hyphomicrobiales bacterium
CTATGCATGGCCAGCACTACGCCGGAGAGAGCAAGTATCGCGATGAGGTTCGGGACCGCCATGGAAGCATTGGCTAGACCACCTACCATCCAAATAAACCCAACTTGTGTGAGGGCACCGATAAAGATAACACCAACCCAAATATAGCGGATCAGTTTTGTCGCCCATTCGCCGACAAGATAGGTTACGGCTTGTTCAGCATAATAAGACCAGCCGATGATTGTGGTGAAGGCGAAGAAGGCGATTGCGATCGTTACAACCCAACCGCCGCCAGGAATGGCATTGGCATAAGCTGCGTTGGTAATAGCCGTCGCTTCAAGTCCCGCAGCTTGATAGGCGTATTTTACAGGTTCGCCTAACTCATTCACGAAATCACCTTGAACACAGAGGATAACCAGAGCGGTCATTGTGCAAATAAGGATCGTGTCGATAAATACACCAATCATGGCGATTTCGCCTTGAGTCGTTGGGTTTTTAGTTTGAGCAGCAGCATGCGCGATTGGTGCAGAACCTTGCCCAGCTTCGTTTGAAAATAGGCCGCGGTCGACACCCGCACGAATGGCGATTGCTAAGACGGCTCCGGTAAACCCGCCGGTCGCTGCGTCCCAGCCAAACGCGCCTTTGAAAATAGCGCCGAACGCTTGTGGAACTTCAGAGAGATTCATCAAAACGACAACGAAGGCGATGCCTATATATGCGACTGCCATAAGTGGAACGACTTTTCCTGCAACGTTGCCAATTGATTGAATGCCGCCGATGATCACAGCAAATACAAGTGCCGCGATTATGAGCCCAATCAACCAGTTTGCGACCACGATGTCAGTATTATCAGAGTTCGCCTCAACCGTTGCAATGTTCACCAACTCGTCTGAGTCTTTAACAAAATCGAGCATTATAACCAGTGTATCAGTATCTACCGTTTGCAAGTCACACGCTGAAACTTTGGTTAAATCGGCTTTGTTCATTTGTGTGACGTTTGCCGTACTAGTACTCGCGATGCGTATGCCTTTAACCGCTGGTTGCGCTAATTGACATGGTAGGCTGAAGCTGCGTGAGGTCTCCTGCACAGATTGCGTGATAGAGTTCGCCTGAACCATTCCGCCCGTTGCCGTGGCTGAGAATAGCGTGCCGATGCAGAAGAGGACGGCAAGCCAGCCCCATGATTTTCCAAGGCCGTTTTTAATATAGTACATGGGGCCGCCATTGACCCGGCCATACTTGTCTGTCTCACGATATTTAATTGCCAGTGAGCTTTCTGCAAACGCCAGCGCCATGCCGAAAATAGCAGTGACCCACATCCAGAAGATTGCTCCTGCGCCCCCCAGCGTGATTGCGGTTGCGACACCGGCGAGATTACCTGTGCCAACTTGGCCGGAGAGAGCTGTCGAAAGCGCTTGCCATGCTGTGATTTTAGATTTGTCGCCATCGCCTTTCCGGCCAGCCCAAACTTCTGCTAGTGCAGGCCCAAACCTTCGAAGCGGTCTGAATTTTAGCCTAATCATGAAGTAAAGGCCCGCGCCGAGTAATAGGACCACAACAGGACCTACGGGCAATATGGTTTTATCGCCCCATGTACCGCCCCATACGAAATCTGTAACGTTGGTAATAAATTTGCTTAACGCTTCCATAAATCCAGCCCTTGCCTTGCGATTTTATAATTAGCGCCAGACCATAAGGGCTTGCGATGAGATGTGAAGCATTTCCTGCGAGTTTCCTGCATGATTTCGCAGGGATGTTACTTCAAACCCGCATTCTTAGCCATTTGGCTGTACGGAACTGGAAAATCTGCTTGCGAAAAAGTGCCAGCTTCCGCCATAGATGTAGGGGGGCTTTTTCAGGCTTTCATTGATTTTCAATTCTGGTCGTCAAAGGGGCGCTCATGGATATTGTCGCATTTATTACGGAGAAGCTCCAAGGGCTTCCTAATCTCGCAATAGAATTTGCGCCCAAGATTTTGCTGGCGTTTGTTATCTTCTTTATTGGCCGCGCCATTGTGCGCCGTTTGTCGAATGCCACCGTTTCAGCTTCTGAGCGCGTGGAAACAATCGATGCGACATTGGCGCGCTTTTTTGGTTCGGTGGTTCTGTTTGCTGGCATGGCTGCGGTGTTTATCGCGGCACTATCGGCGATGAACATTCCGCTTGGCTTCCTGGCGTCAATCGTTGCTGCCATGATGCTGGCACTTGGGTTTGCTTTGCAGGACACGCTTGGCGATGTGGCAAGCGGTGTGATGCTGGTGCTCTTTCGTC
>CAZKKW010000216.1:0-2226 GCA_964553335.1 uncultured Hyphomicrobiales bacterium
GCATAGGCTGTTGTCATGACGGCGATGATTGTTGATATCAAAACCACCGATGAAATTCGACGTACCATCGTTTCATATTGTTGAGCAATAACAAAGACATTGCCAGCAACGGGTAGGGAGGCGACAACCACCCCGATCAGGAGGGTATCCCCTCTTACGCCAAGCAGAGACAGCGCGACGTAGGCAATGAGTGGGTGGGCAATCAATTTTAAAACTGAAATAACAACGATAGAAGCGCCATCCCCCTCAAACTTGCGACCAGCAAGAGAAATGCCAAGGGCAAATAAAGCAGCCGGACCGGCAGCCCCTGCGAGAAAATCAATAAACCGCGCTGTAGGGCCGGGTAATCCAATGCCTGTTGCAGACAGAATAAATCCGACAAAAATTGCGAAGATAAACGGATTGAGTAAACCGGCTTTGATCACCCGTTTCAGTGAATTGCCGACCGCGCCGCCATTGGATGCTTCTATCAGTGCGATGCTCATGGGCACAAAAAGCATGAGATCGACGAGCAAGGCCGTTGCTGCAATCCGCACTCCATCTGTTCCAAAGGCTGCGGCCATCAGCGGGAAGCCCAAAAAGCCGACGTTGCCAATGGCTGCTGCTTGCCCCGTTAGCGCCATCTCTTTCAATCGACCATCAAAAAACATGCGGCTGAACATCATGCCGATAGTAAAAACGATGACGGCTGCGAGGAACCAACCGAGTAAAAAAGGAATATCAATGAGCTCATTAATATCTTGTCGCGCAAGGCCGCTGATCACTAGGGCCGGCATCGTGAAGTTGAACACGAACACATTGATAATACGCGACGCCGAACCATCAATCATGCCCAAGCGAACCGCCATGATACCAAGGGCGATAACGGCAAAGAATGGAATGGTGAGATTTAAAACTGTGGTCATTGGGTCAAGTTGAGCAAAGTTGGTAGGGTAGTTTGATTGGCTAGGGGCTATAAATCAAGCAGCATATGGCAAACTTACAGTTGACGAAGGCTTTTGCTCAGGCTTCTATTTAATCCAACGAAACTTCGTAGGGAGAAGAGTTTTGAATAATCTTTTTGAGATGATGATGCAGGCGCAAAATGGAAACGCGGTTGATACGCTGGGTAAGCAGTTCGGCCTTTCTCAAGCGCAAACCGAGCAGGCTCTTGAATTGATGATGCCAGCTTTCTCCAACGGTTTGAAACGCAATACCTCTGACCCAATGGCATTGATGAATTTTATGTCGGCACTCTCTTCTGGCCGTCATCAACAATATCATGATGATCCAACACAGGCTTTTCGTAGTGAGGCGATGGGCGAGGGCAATGCTATTTTAGGCCACTTGTTTGGGTCAAAAGACACAAGCCGTGCTCTTGCTGATCAAATGTCATTGTCATCAGGTATTGGTTCATCAATTTTGAAGCAGATGTTACCCGTGGTGGCAAGCATGATCATGGGCGGTCTTTTCAAAGGCTCGCAAGGTCGCGCCTCTCGCGGTGGTGGCATGATGGATGAGCTGCTTGGTAGCTTCATGGAAAATATGATGGGTGGCACTATGGGGCGAGCACAACAAACCCAACGCACACAACGAACCCAAAACCCGATGGGTGACAATCCGTTTGGCAATATGCTGGAAGACTTTCTAGGCGGGGGCATGCGCGCCCAACCACGCGCATCCCGCGAGCAATATCGAGCGCCAGAACGCGGTGAGGATATGTTTGGCGAGATGTTTGAAACCGGTCGAAAAGTGCAGGATGATTACCGCAAAAATGTCGACAATATCTTCGACCAATATTTGGACGGTATGAAACGAAGATAAGCCCAGAACCCATCCTATCAGAACCTTTCCTGAATAAGATGAATTCTGAGCTTAAGTTTTAGCCTACAATCTAGTGCAACTGTTCGCTCGTGCCTTGTGCTTTTGGCTCGGCAGACCGTTCCCTATCTCCATTAAACGGAGACGGGACGATTGCTTGCAAATAGTCAGCACGGCGCATGTGATCATTGCGATTGACGGCACGCCGTTGAACGCTGATGAGCTTTAGCCGTGTTGTTGGTAAAAGCTGCGAGCGGCTTTTAAGCACATAATGCAAATCGCCACGGGTCAGGCTCATGTCATCCAAGATCGCGTTATCAAGTTCAAGCATGTTGCGCACTTCTTGGGCGCTTTTGCGATGGGCTAAATAATCAGACCAAGCCTCAGCACTCTTTCGCATCACCACACTCAAAGAAGAGACGACAG
>CAZKKW010000217.1:0-2172 GCA_964553335.1 uncultured Hyphomicrobiales bacterium
CAAAGGTTTCGATCTCCGTTGAGCGCACACTGATTTTCTTCACTGTTCCTTCAGATCCACCAACAGAAATCCAATCGCCAGCTTTAATGGGCCGTTCTGCCAACAAAATGATGCCAGAAACAAAATTACTAACGATACTTTGCAGGCCAAAACCAATACCAAGGGAAAGAGCACCAGCGACGATCGCCAGACTGCTTAAATCAAGACCAACATGAGCAAAGGCGATCATGACGACGATGATAAAACCGATATAACCAATCGCCGTTACGATTGAATTTCGCAATCCAATGTCAAGGCTTGTGGCTGGTAAAAAGCGATTGGCAAACCAGCGTTGGAGTGCGCGGGTTGTTAGGATGCCGAGGACGAAAATGAGAAGGGCTGTTAAAATAGTCGCGGGAGAAATGGTGAGTTCACCAATTTTGATCTCTTTAAAGAGCCGCCCGATATCGCTCCCAATACTGGACGTATCAAGCCCCCAAGAGGCTGCAAAAACGATGACACCTAATAGTGTGAACAAGACTTTTGCAAAGCCGGAAAACAGCAATTTTGCCTGCATACGGCGTTGACTGCGTGCATCGTTTGGTGCGGCGATTACCTCAGTGCCTGTTGTCGGGTCTACTTCTATGCTCAGCAATGCATCCATGAAGCGGAAAACAATGTAAATTATTGCGGAAATAACCCCCGCCAAAATGGTTTGATTAACGGCAAATGCCCCTAAATTTGGATACCCAAGAATGGGGGCAATAAGGGCAACAACCAAACCTAGAACGACAAAAACACCGAGTACCTTTAGGACCAATAAGTTTGGAATGAGTCGTTGATCGGGGTCATCTGATTTTTCGCGCGTGGCGTATTCGAGCAGGGCCGAACCACCAAATAGTACTGAGGTTATTCCAAGGGTCAAAACCACAATGTCATCTGGGGCCGTGAGAATTTTTGAAAATTCGTAAAGGGTGAAACCAATGAGAGCAATTGTCAGATTAACTGTCACTGTTTTATGAATATTTTTCGCTTTGGTATCGCTGACGTTTGCTAATCTCAATTCCGGTTTTTTGGGAGAAAAAATCGCAAGGCTGAGACCATGTGCGAGGGCAAAATAAGCAACGCTTGCAAAGAGCGTCCATAGAAGGTCTGCTAACCGTTCTGCAACCACGTCTGCTTGCGTGATCGTAATCAATACCAAGCCCGGTGTTAGGACAATGAGTGTGAGGCTTCTGATAATTCGTAAGAGGGCATTGATCCCTTGCCCATACCCAACGCCTCTATCTTTGGTGTTGTTTTGGGGGTGGGCGCGTTCTGTGAGTTGTAGGGGTTTGAAGTGGTGCAATAACCCGTAAGATAGCAAAGCTCCAAATAAGATAGAGCCAAGAAATAAGAATGGAATTTCTGTCCATACGCGGGTTAAGCCGCTTAATAATATTGTGACCAGTCCCGTGATGAGATTAGGCGTGTCTGAAATCGCTTGTAACCACAATGTTGGCGAGATCAAAAGTGGTGAGGTGTGAAACAGTTCGTTTGTAAATTTACTTCGTCTCAAATCATTGATGTTTTCAGAGATTTCATCGACGCGGAGTAAAATGACTTGTGTGCGGCCAAGCTGCGCGTTCATTTGCAAAATACGGCTTTCAAGCTCAGCCTTTTCTGTGTTGAGTGCGATTTCTGCATCTGAGAGCTCAACAGCAGACGATGGTTGCTCAATGACCGTTGAAGCTGCTGGGGGTTCTGTCGTACTCGGCTGTGCGGTTTCTTCAGACGTCTCGGTTTCAGAGGCTTCTTGTTCTTCATCCTTCACGTCGCTTGAGGGTTCAAGCGAGACGCTGGCTGCTTGGTTCAATTTTTCAAGGCGGGTGGTCAGGCTTTGGATTTCTGGCGTCAGTTCATTTGTAAGGTTTTCTGCGCCGTCTTTGATCTCGCCAATATCTTTCTTGAAACCGAGCAACTCATCATTGGTTATTCCCTCGCGTTTAATCGCGCTGCTTAATTGATCAAGCTGCGCGCGCCAGCCTTTGATTAATTGTTCACGATCGACGCTTGGTGGCAGTTCTTGGTCCGCTGTTTGTGCAAAGAGTGCAGTTGGTTGAAACGCTAGGAATATAACAAGCGTTGCCATCATGATGAAATTTGAGAGAGAGCAAGTTCGAGTCACTGTTTCCTCGTTGTGTCGTGTTTAAT
>CAZKKW010000218.1:0-2154 GCA_964553335.1 uncultured Hyphomicrobiales bacterium
CACTCAGGTCGCCACGCGTTTAAAGATAAGCTTTCTGATCTTGGTTATGAGTTGGGCGACAACGCGTTTTTGGACGCTTTCAAGCGCTTCAAAGATTTGGCAGACCGCAAGAAGAATGTTTACGACGAAGACATTGAAGCCTTGGTTGAAAACGAAGTTGCAACTGCAAGTGATGTGAACAAGGTGGAAGCGCTTACCGTTATTTGCGGTACTGGCGGCCCGCAAAAGGCAATCATCACGCTTGATCTAGATGGCCGTCATGTGACCATGGAAGCGCAGGGCGATGGTCCGGTAGATGCGACATTCAATGCGATTAAGTCGATTATTCCGCACAATGCAAACTTGCAACTTTACCAAGTTCATGCGGTGACTGAGGGAACGGATGCGCAAGCTGAGGTTTCTGTGCGTCTTGAAGATGAAGGTCATCAAGTGACGGGTCGCTCGGCGGATACGGACACATTGGTTGCTTCTGCAAGGGCTTATTTGTCAGCGCTTAATCGCTTGACCGTTAAAAAGGCGCGGCCTGAGGCTTTGAAAGCAAGCTAATTGCATCATTGGCTTTGATAGCATCAATGCTTTGCTCTGTGGCTGAGCATTGATGATTTTATTTCTTCCTCACATATACTCACGTGAAGTTTAATGACAATTGATTGTATTCATCCCACCTTTCGCCCCATTTTGTTAATAGGAAAAAAAGGCGCTTCGTGTAAGCGTTACCAATTGAAAGTATAGGTTAGGGGCATTTGTTTTGATTAAAACCCGTTTGAAGCGTTTGAGCCGTGCGATGCTCCTTTCCGCGAGTATAGCAACTGTGCCAATGGTAGCCCTTGGTTCTGAGGCATCATTTCAGCCTGTTTTGGAAGCGGAAACGCTTACCACGCATCAACAATTTGCTAGAGAGCAGCTAACCGCCACGATCCGGCTTTATGATGAGCATATGCGTGTTCCTGAAACGGGGCAGTATTTCGACAAAGTCCTATTGGACGAAGGCGCGAGACAATCAACCCGTTCTTCTATCGCTGCAACTGGCGCTGGTCTCATGTCTTTGGTACTTGGTGCAGAACTGGGTGTGATTGATGATGCGGCTGAAAAGGCTGCGTTCACGCTTGCAAATTTGCTCAACAAAGACCCTGAAGCAATGTTTTCAACGCCACGCTCTAAGAGTGGTTGGTACAAACATTTTATTGATGCCTACACAGGCGAGGGACTTGCTGGTAGCAAACAAGTTTTCTCAACCATTGATACTGCGATTTTGGGTGTGGGTGCTTTCAAAGTTGCTAAGTATTTTGAGACAAAGGCCGCGACAGATCCAGCTGCCAAAGAAGCTGCAAGCCTTGCTCGTGAGTTGTTGAATACGACTGATTGGGGGCAGGCCTCACGCTTTGGGCCAGCACCAGGCTTACACCAGATTTTCCGCGGCCATCAAGAACAGATTGAAGATCGTTGGTGGTCTTTGCCGTTTGATGAATATGTGGTTCTGCCTTGTCTTGGTCGTGCTGTTGAGGCGGAACAAGGGCGCGTGGGCCCTGCAACCCAGTTTTGGGATACTTACTTGAATGATGTGGCGAGCCTGCCTCAAGCAGAGTTTGCGGGTCATTCTGTTCTAGCTGTGCGCGGTAAGCGCTTTACTTCTCACTTTACGCACCAGTTTGCTTTTTACTTTTGTGGTGAATTGGGCGGCGATGAGAAATACCGTGCTGAACTTCATGATGTAATGCAGGCAGACAAAGCTTGGTTCATGCAGAATGGTGGAGACAATCATCAAGACCATTGGTGGGGATTGGGCGCTGGTTCTGAGATCAAATTCGATGAGCACGGCAATATCCGGTATTCAGGGTATGGCGTTCAAAAAATTGGCAAGAACCCACACCAGACATTTTCGCCAGCGATCATGGCAGGTTTTATTCCAGCCGAACGCTCAAAAGTGGAGCCTCTTAAAAAGGCATCATATAGCGATGGTGTTGAACGAGGCTGGAGCAGCCAAACCATGCCCGGCCATTCTGAAATTATCGAAGATTTGATGACGCTGCATAATCGCGATGAATGTCGCTATCAGTACAAAGGTCTCGACTTTTTGTGGCGTTGTACAGCGCATGACCCATCCTTGAAGGTGAGGGCAGTTGAGGGCGTGGATTTCTCAACTTATATGCTCGG
>CAZKKW010000219.1:0-2153 GCA_964553335.1 uncultured Hyphomicrobiales bacterium
GCAGAAAACCGGATTGATGATACGCTCAACAAGCTCACAGAGCGCGGTCTTGTCTATGAAGGCACCTTGCCACCTCCGAAAGGACAATTGCCTGAAGATTGGGAAGATCGTCCACAGACATTGTTACGCGCAACGGATTTTGGCGATGACATCGACCGCCCGCTAAAGAAATCTGACGGCGCGTATACCTATTTTGCAGCTGACGTTGCCTATTTCCGTGACAAGTTTGAGCGTGGATTTGAGGAAATGTTGTTCATTTTGGGCGCGGACCACGGTGGCTATGTTAAGCGTTTGGGTGCTGTTGCTAATGCTATTGCTGGTGATAAAGCCGAACTTAAAGTGTTGCTTTGCCAGCTCGTTCGTTTGTTGCGCGATGGTGAGCCGGTAAAGATGGGTAAGCGTTCGGGCAATCTTATTACGTTGCGCGATGTGGTGGATGAAGTGGGCGCTGATGCGGTTCGCTTCATGATGTTATATCGTAAAAACGATGCGCCGCTGGATTTTGATTTTGCGAAGGTGACGGAGCAATCTAAGGACAACCCTGTCTTTTATGTGCAATATGCCCATGCAAGAACACATTCGGTGTTTAAGATGGCGGCTGAACGGACTGATTTGACGGAAAATGACTGGCGGAATGCCTCGCAGGATGTGCTCGACAGGCTTGTTGACCCGAGCGAAATCGCGCTCATTCAAAAAATGGCCGCATTTCCAAGGATTTTAGAGACGTCTGTTGAGGCAAAAGAGCCACATAGATTGGCTTTTTACTTGTTTGAACTGGCAAGTTCCCTTCATAGTCATTGGAATATCGGCAAGGATAGGCCAGAATTACGCTTTATTAATGATAAAGATAGAGAATTAACCTGTGCACGGCTCGCGATGGTTGCAGCAGTAAGTGATGTAATTGCAGCGGGTTTATCGATTATTGGTGTTTCTGCACCAAAAGAAATGCGTTAGGTTACGCGGGTTGTGGTATACAGCCTAGGCGCCGGTAACCTAGGGAAAAGGTGACTCGATGTCAGAATCGTCTGGGGAAACAAATAAAGAAAACCCACCTGTGGAAAGTGATCCGTTAGCTGAGTTGGCAAAACTCGTAAGCGCAGGCAGCGTTTTTGGGAGTGGATCAAATGATGCCGCTGACGCATCTTCGGACGATGCGCATGCTTTGGACCTTGCAACGCTTGGTGCTGAGGATGAAGCTCGTCTCACCGCACCTGCAACAGCGGTGCTTGATGAATCAAGTTCTTCAACATTAGATTTTGATACAGAACTAGCCGCTCAACTTGAAGCTGAACTTGTGGGCGAGCTTTATGAAAGTGAAGCGCCCGTTGTCGCCGAGCCGCAAATTGAAACATCCGTATTTGAAACGCCCGCTGAACCATCTGCCGAGCCGTCTGCAAGCATCGATGACCAACTTTCTAGTGCGCTTGATGAAGCATTGAACCTTGAGGGGTTTATAACGAGTGGGCCGGATGTTGCGCCTGACGCGCCACAGGCAGAGCCGCAAATAAATTTGGAAAGTTTTGAAGCTGAAATTTCTGCTGCTACGGCGGCTGGATTTCCAACTGTTGATACACCAACACCAAGCGCTGATTTTACAGCGAATGATCCGGTAGCGCCATCTATTGAACCAGTGGCCGCACCCGTTTCAGCGCCTGATATTGCTTCTGATAATATCCCGTCAGCTGTTCCGGTCGGTGATGTTGACCCGCTTGATAATATTCAGTTCGAAACTGGCGAAGACGAATTTGTTGCCGACTATGAAAACGATAACAAATCAACCAGCAAAGGCATGCTTGCTATTGCTGCTGTTTTGCTTGTGGCATTGGTCGGTGGAGCGGGCGCTTTCTTTGTTGGCGCGTTTGGCGATGGTTCCGATGAACCTGTTGTTATTGCTGCTGACGATGATCCTGTCCGCGTTAAACCTGATGACCCAGGTGGCAGCCAAGTCCCCAACCAAGACCTTACCGTTTACAAGACTTTGGATGGAGAAGAAAAAGATCCAAAAACAGAAAGTCGTCTTGTTGTGCGTAGTGAAGAACCTCAAGTAGGCGATAGTGATCTTTCACAGGGAGTTGGCTTAAATTCCCGCGATGATGATGTTAGTGCAACTCAACCGCCAAAAGGTCCAAGAACCGTTAGAACTGTTGTTGTGC
>CAZKKW010000220.1:0-2142 GCA_964553335.1 uncultured Hyphomicrobiales bacterium
CCGCTCTCATCTTTGCGGCCTTCACCAAGCAGAAGCTTCACGCCTTCAACGCCAAACTTATCAAGCTTATCAATCGCCCGCAGAACCGTCAGGCGACGTTCAGCATTTTCATCGCCGCCTAGCTCAATTGCTTCCATCACCCCATCAAGCACCTTGCGGTTGTTGACACGGATGACGTACTGCCCTTCAAGTCCAAGCGCTTCCATTGTGTCGGCCATCATCATGCACATTTCGGCATCTGCCTGCACACCCGGTGCGCCGATGCTATCTGCGTCGAACTGCATGAACTGACGGAAACGGCCCGGCCCCGGTTTTTCGTTGCGGAACACATAGCCTTGACGATAGGTGCGGAACGGCATTTGAATTTCGTTGATGTTTTCTGCCACATGGCGCGCAAGCGGTGCGGTCATGTCATAGCGCAAGCTCATCCATTGTTCGTCGTCATCTTGCACTGAGAACACACCCGCATTAGGGCGGTCTGTATCTGGCAAAAACTTGCCCAGACAATCGGTATATTCAAACATCGGCGTTTCCACCGGATCAAAGCCATAACGCTCATAAACTTCGCGTATTTTCGCGATCATTTCATCAGTCGCGCGGATGTCTGAAGCGGAGCGATCGACAAAGCCACGCGGCAAACGTGCTTTTGGCTTTTTCTCTTTGTTTTTCTTAGCTGACATGATGGCTTTCGACTTGGCTCTAAGGCACTCAAAATTGTTGCCGCTTTCCTAGCCGATAAGGCGGACCGCTGCAAGGCACTGTGTGCCATGGTTATGTCTTGTCGCAGTCTTGCTTGTTTATGTCACAGGCCGTTTTAGTGCTTTGCGTTTTTCCTCAACGATTGCCCAGCAATCACAGCCATCTACATGATCATTCACCATGCCCATTGCCTGCATGAAAGCATAAACCGTTGTTGGCCCCACAAAAGACCAGCCGCGTTTCTTCAAATCTTTGGAAATTTTCGTCGATGTTTCGGTAAAACCTGGAATATCCGCCTTGGTCATTTTCGCGGGACGACCAATTTGTGCTTCTTCTTCATAGCTCCAAAAATAAGCTGCCAATGATCCAAACTCTTGCTGCATCTTCAAGGCTTGTTTTGCATTGTTGATGGTGGATTTGATTTTACCGCGATGGCGAATAATACCCGCGTCCAAAACTAAGCGCTCAATATCTTCTTCGGTGAAAGCGGCGACCAAATTAATGTCAAAGCCCACAAAAGCCGCACGGAAGTTTTCACGTTTGCGCAAAATGGTGAGCCATGACAGGCCAGACTGAAAACCTTCCAGACAGATTTTCTCAAACAGCCGCGTGTCATCTGTGACTGGGTTTCCCCATTCATGATCATGGTAGCGTATATATTCAGGGTCTTCGCCCGGCCACCAGCAGCGGTTTTGAATATTGGATGTCGTCATTAAGCTCTCCCGTCAACACGAGCGAGCATAAGCACTGAGGCTAAAGCTGCAAGATGGATTTATCCAAAAAGCGCGTCGATATCATCTTGAGATGCGACATCTTCGTCGGTTTCAAGCGATGGACCGTTTTTGAGGCGATCATCACCTTCGCGCTTATCAATAGCCTCCCCCTCGACACCTTCGAAAGAATCCATACCACCCCAAATCTCGATCATGCGATCCGTGCGTTCAGATACGAAACGGAGGGCTTCAACCACTTTGGTAATCCGCTGGCCGGTAATATCTTGGAAGTTACAAGCTTCATAGATTGAGAGAACTTTTTCTTGGATATTCAAAGCCTTCAAGGCTTCATCCCCAACCAGCGTGTTTGCAAGAATGGTTGCATCGGCTTCAACTTCCTCTACAGCGGTTAGAATTTGGTTCGTTGCCGATTCAGTACCTAAAACAACAGCGTCCAATTCATCCTGCGGCCGGTTACTGCCCAAATTCAAGCCCGCTCCATTGAGTGAAGCGATTTCAACTTTAGTTTTGGCAATCGCCTCATAAATCTGATCGAGTTCGTTCTTGATACCAACAGCTTCAGCTAAGCTCGTATTGGTTTGAGGAGCCACGCTACCGTCTGCTTGTTCAGTTGTCGGGCAGATATGGGACTTTAAAAGCTCCAACTCTTGCATAATCGTGTCAAACTTATCGCGATCAATAGAACTCCCTTCTACAGGTGCGCCTTGAA
>CAZKKW010000221.1:0-2120 GCA_964553335.1 uncultured Hyphomicrobiales bacterium
CGCCCAAAGTAGGACGCTCATCATATCTTGAACTGAAGTAAGCAAACCTCTGACTTACCACGTGCTATCAACAGAATTGCATGGAAAATTTGAGCTGAACTCCACCTAATGAATGCAAACCCATTCAGTGACAAATGATGCCGCCGAAATGAATGGGCGCTTTATATCCTATTTTTGAGCAATCATCTTGATGTCTGGTATAACAGACATTATGTATTCTATACCAGACACGAAAAGGAGCCTACATTGGTCAGGATATTTCTGTTTTTAGCAGTTTTTCTTTCACTGGGAGCAAGCCTTGCTGCAGTCGGTATTCATTTTGGCCTGCCGGTGGGATGGATTGGTGCGATAGGATTGCTCGGGTGGGCTTTCTCAATTCGGAAGCATTGGTTGCGTGCAGAAAAAAACACAGAAACAGAACCCAGCCCACCAGCGCGAATTTTGTGGGTACAATGCGCCGGATATAGTCTCTTGCTTGGTCATCTAATCATGGCTTTGCAGCTAACCGGTGATGATTTGCGTCTTGGCAATGACAACACGCTGGCAATTGACTCCTGGACAATGATTGGTGCAGCTCTCGCTACAAGTTTCATCTTTGGGGGAGACTCAAATACCAAGGACGAACGGGACCATGCAATCGCAGCACGAGGCGTTCGCATCAGCTATTTCACACTGATTATACTCTGCGTCGGATTATCTTTTTTCCTGGCCTTTGCACCACCTACATATAGATTGGATTTAACGCATTTCGTCATCGGCAATGCGCTGGTCGCACTTATTCTTATGTCCTATCTCGCACAGCTTGTCTCACGGTTACATTCATACTCTCGCGATAGTGCAATGTCTTCCACTGAGGAGGTCATAGTGTGAGTGGCATCCTTCCGATTGGAAACAATCTTCGCAAGCGCCGCTTCGAATGCGCAGAGATGACACAGGCGCAACTCGCTGAACGCGTGGGAATAACGAGGCAAACCATCGTTGCGCTCGAAACCGGGCGATATGCGCCCTCCCTCGAACTCGCCATGAAACTGGCAGCGGTATTCAACTGCTCCGTTGGGGAACTTTTTTTCTGGAAGGACGAGGCTGCCGCAAAGGCTGAATATGAACTAAAAGGGAATAAGTAGAATGATAACAATATTGAAATGGCTTGGCATATCGATCATCACGCTCGTTGTATTGGTGATCGGTGGTTATACGTATCTTCTCCTGAGCTTTGACACAAAGAACTTCCCGGAAAACCATGGAAACGTCGAAGCCGAACTATTTCTTGGAGATGGTGAACGCCAACCCCTCATTGTTGGATTTGGCGGGGGTGAAGGCGGCAATGCGTGGGCAAGCGACTTCTGGAAAGAGCAGCGGGACGAATTCCTCTCGCAAGGCTACGCCTTCCTGGCGATCGGCTATTTTGGTGCTACGGATACGCCACAAAATCTCGACCGTATAGCACTCGAAGGCGTTCATGAGGCAATTCTCGAAACGGCCCGGCACCCCAATATCAACGGTGACTGCATTGCCGTTATGGGGGGATCCAAAGGTGGAGAACTGTCCTTACTGCTTGCTAGCCATTTTCCCGAGATTAAAACTATCATTGCTATTGTTCCCGGAAACGCCGTCTTCCCTGCACTGACCATCGCTATGAATACGCCATCCTTCAGTTTGAACGGTGAGCTGTTGCCTTTCGTGCCGGTACCCTGGAGTGCAACACCCGCCCTCATCAAAGGTGACTTGAGAGCTGTCTGGGAAGAGATGCTAAAAAACGAGGACGCAGTCGAGCGTGCAGCCATCAAGGTAGAAAACATAAACGGGCCGATCCTATTTATATCAGCGACCCAAGATGAGTTCTGGCCGTCGAAAGAAATGTCGGACGCGATGATGGAGCGACTTCAGATGCACAGCTTCCCTTTTCATGTGGACCACCTGATTGTCGAGGGGAGTCACATCGCGCCGCTGCAATCATTCGATGAGATCGAGAGTTTTTTAGATATGCACTTTCTAAACAATGGTAACTACCAATGTTCAAAGTAAAATGGTGCAGGCACTTCTAAAGATAATGCGAAAGCGAATTTTAGCGGCTTAAGCTACTGTGGCAATTTGGGTTGTTAGGTGAACGAATGAGCGGC
>CAZKKW010000222.1:0-2115 GCA_964553335.1 uncultured Hyphomicrobiales bacterium
AGTCCATAGTGAAGCTATTTTAAATCTCGCTTTGAGCTTTGCTTGTTGATAACGTTGTGTGCGGTGAGGAAGAATTGCGGAATTTTGGGGCAGGGTGATGAATAGGCAGGCGTTTAAAAAGAAGTTTGGTACGACAAAAGCCGTCGTCTTACCTGTGATCCATGTGATCGACGAAGAACAGACGCGGCGCAATATACAGTTAGCGTTAGACGGTGGTTGCAAAGGCGTCTTCCTGATCAACCACGATTTTGCCATTGATCCCTTTTTACCCATCATCAAAGACGCCAGAGCCGCTTTCCCTGATGCTTGGATTGGTATTAATTTTCTGGCTGTCACGGGCAAAGATGCTTTTCCAATACTAGGGGAACTAGAGTGCGGCGGCACCCGCATTGATGGTTATTGGGGTGATGATGCGCGTATTGATGAAGCGCGGTCCATTGATGACCAGCCAGAGGCAAGTGCCATTTTAGAGGCAAAGAAAGACGCTGGATGGAATGGCTTTTATCTCGGTGGAACTGCGTTTAAAAAACAGCGCCATGTGAAACCCGAAGACTATGCCACCAGCGCCACCATTGCTTGCCAGTATATGGATGCCGTTTGCACATCAGGTGTTGCAACGGGTAAGGCGGCGGACCTTTCGAAAATCGAGGTTTTCAGAAAAGCGTGCGGTGATAAAACGCTCGCCATCGCCTCAGGTGTTACACCAGAAAACGTCCATCATTATGCGGAAGCGATTGATTGCATCATGGTTGCAACTGGTATTAACGTGGAAGGCGATTTTTATAATATTGATCCCGTGCGATTGGCACGATTATTTGAAAACTTGGAGAATGGGGCATGACGGCACGCGATAAAGGACCAAGGGATGACCGCTGGTATTTCCCATTGATGGCCCCAAACACCAAGGGCGAGAAATTCGCTTGGCTTGATCCAACGTCAATCTATATCAACGGCGAAGCATTTCATGATTTGCTAGATGACCTTTGCGCAGATATTGACCCAGATAGCTGCGATGTGGTTGCGGGTCTTGATGCCATGGGCTTTGTGCTTGGTGCAGCCATTGCAACGCGTATTGGCAAAGGGTTTTTGCCGATCCGCAAAGCGGGCAAATTATGTGTTGATACAGATAGTGCAAGCTTCACCAACTATTCAGGTCGCACCCAAGACATGGAAATGCGCAAACCCGCTTTTGCTGTCGGCACGCGGGTTTTGCTGGTTGATCAATGGGTGGAAACGGGTGGCTCTATGCATGGTGCCATGCAATTGGTTGAGCAACAGCAAGGCAAAGTCGCGGGGCTTGTTGCGATCGTCATCGAAGAGTGCGCGCGCACTGATGAATACCGCAAGAAATATCCCTGCATCTCCGCGATCCAGCCCGGCACAAAATGGCAAGACCAAGCCAATGCCCAATATTTGGAAAGCTTTAAAACCTACAAACCTGAAGACGCGTTTCCAGTTTGATGCGGCTGTGAAGCGAACCTTACGCGCGGTTGTAAGTTCAGCTGAAACCGCGCGACTTGGAATTGTGATCTAAGGCTTAGCTACTAGCTAGGCAATTTTTAAAGCTTGTTGCCATGTTGGTAATCAACTTGCTGTAAAGCCCAGCACCTGGCTCTAGGGTAGCACCCAGTGGGTCAAGTGTCTCTTTCTTGGTCTTCGTATCAGCAATCACTGTGTCGACAAGTTTGGTTGGGAATTGTGGTTCGCTGAACACACAACTAACATTGGTCTTATCAAGTGTTGTGCGGATTTCTTTGATCCGGTTAACACTTGGGCTTGTCTCAGGGCTGAGCGTGATTGAGCCTGTCGCTTCAATCCCAAAACGCTCTTCAAAATAGCGATAAGCGTCATGAAAAACGATGAAACGTGCGTCTTTCAGCGCTTCTAATTCTTCTTCAGTTTCATGGGTTAAATGATCAAGTTCTGAGCGTAATGTTTTCGCGTTCGCTGCATATTTTGAGGCGTTTTTAGGGTCAGCCTTACTCAGCGTTTTCTCAATTGTTACAACCATTTTTTGCGCATTGACCGGATCAAGGAAGATGTGTGGATCTACCGCGTGCGCGCCATGCCCATGGTCATCATGCTTGGCGTGGTCTTCGTGTTTGTCGTGATCAT
>CAZKKW010000223.1:0-2087 GCA_964553335.1 uncultured Hyphomicrobiales bacterium
AAAAACCTTGAACGCAAAGCCGAACAAGCCCCCGGCCTATTAAATGGCGCGATTGAAGGATTAAGCCTCGCGCTTGATCATATGGACAATGTGCGCGGGCATCTTGAAGCGGCAATTCGTGAAACGAATTTTGACCCTAAGGAATTGGAAGAAACAGAAGAGCGATTGTTTGCCCTACGTGCTGCTGCGCGAAAGCATAAGGTGCAGGTGGATAATCTTCCTGAACTTACTGTTCAGTTTATGAATGATCTTGAAGCGATTGAAAGTGGCGAAGAACGTTTGGCAGAGCTTGAGCAAGAAGAGCGCAAGGCTTTCGTGGTTTTCGATGACAAAGCAAAGGCGTTAAGTGCGGCACGAGGCGAGGCGGCTGGCGAGCTTGCCAATCAGGTGATGCAAGAATTACCAGCCTTAAAACTTGAGGCGGCACGGTTTTCTGTGATGCTGGAGAGCTTAACCGATAAGCCTGCTGAAACAGGCTATGATACGATTGAATTTCATGTGCAGACCAATCCTGGCACAAAGCCTGGCCCCATCATGAAGGTTGCATCAGGCGGCGAATTATCGCGCTTTTTACTGGCCCTTAAAGTGTCGCTGGCAGACCGTGGCTCGGCGCCAACATTGATCTTTGATGAGATTGATACAGGTGTTGGCGGCGCGGTTGCAGAAGCAATTGGTGAGCGTCTTGCGCGTTTATCATCCAATGTGCAAGTTCTGTCTGTTACCCATGCGCCGCAGGTGGCGGCACGGGCGAATAATCATTTCCTCATCAGCAAATCGGCTGTATCCGGTGAAGACCGCGTTGAGACAGACTTGATTGCGCTTGATGATGCGGCGCGACGTGAAGAAGTAGCGCGTATGTTGGCCGGACAAGAGATTACGGATGAAGCCCGCGCTGCGGCAGACCGTTTAATGGGCGGCGCTTAAATGTCTCCTCAAGATCGTTTAAGAAAAGCAGCTGTTGAAACGCTAAGTGCGCGTGAAGCTGGCAAGGAATTGGCAGCCCTTGCTGAAGAGCTGGCAGCCCATAACAATGCGTATCACACTGAAGACCGTCCGCTGATTACTGATGCTGACTATGACGCCTTAAAAAAGCGCAATCTGGCGATTGAAGAGCGGTTTCCAAACTTGAAATTGGAAAACAGCCCAAGCGATCAAGTTGGGGCAGCGCCTTCGCAAAAATTTGGCAAGGTGGCGCATAAGGTCTCTATGTTGTCATTGGATAATGCCTTTAATGATGAGGATGTAGCGGATTTTGTTGATCGCATTCGCCGTTTCTTATCGCTTGGCACTGATGAGATGGTAGCAATTACCGCTGAGCCAAAGATCGACGGCCTTTCTGCCAGTCTTCGTTATGAAAACGGCATTTTCGTGCGCGGGGCGACGCGTGGTGATGGTTCAACGGGCGAGGATATAACCGCCAATCTTCGCACGCTTAAAAACATTCCCGAAAAGCTATCCGGCGATAACATTCCCGACGTGGTGGAAGTGCGCGGCGAAGTCTATATGACGAAGTCTGAATTCTTGGCTCTTAATGAGCGGATGGAAGCAGCGGGCAAACAGCCTTATGTGAACCCGCGCAACACGGCGGCTGGCTCCCTTCGCCAGTTAGATGCCAAAGTTACCGCATCCCGTCCGCTGGAATTTTTTGCTTATGCATGGGGTGAGGTGAGTGCCATGCCTGAGACCACGCAAATGGGCATGGTGGAGCTTTTCAAAACATGGGGCTTTGATATCAACCCGATGATGCAGCGCTTTGAAACGCTTGAAACTTTGCTTGCTCACTATCGTCAAATTGAAGCAGATCGTGCTTCGCTTGATTATGATATTGACGGCGTGGTTTATAAGGTTGATCGGTTGGACTGGCAGGAGCGGCTTGGCTTTGTAACCAAGGCACCGCGCTGGGCGATTGCTCACAAGTTTCCGGCAGAAAGAGCCACGACTGTTTTAAACGACATTGAAATCCAAGTAGGGCGCACAGGTGCGTTGACGCCTGTTGCCAAGGTTGAGCCAGTCACTGTTGGCGGGGTGGTTGTGTCTAATGCGACGCTTCACAATAAAGATTATGTGCGCGGTATTGGGCAAGACGG
>CAZKKW010000224.1:0-2007 GCA_964553335.1 uncultured Hyphomicrobiales bacterium
CTGCGCCCCAATCAACAAATGATGTTTTTGCGGGTAAGACAGTCGCGCTGTTTGCCGTGCCGGGCGCGTTTACGCCGACTTGCTCTGTCAAACACTTGCCGAGCTTTCGCGATGCGGCCGAAACGTTCAAAGGCAAAGGCGTGGACAGCATTGCCTGTGTTTCTGTGAATGATGTATTTGTCATGGATGAGTGGGCTAAAGCGTCGGCTGCGGATGGCAAAATGCGCATGCTGGCTGACGGCAATGGCGCGTTCACCAAAGCAATTGGGCTGGAGCTTGATGCGTCCGGCTTTGGCATGGGGACGCGATCTCAGCGCTATTCCATGCTGGTTGTTGATGGTGTCGTCAAACAGCTGAATGTTGAGGAAGGCGGGGCTTATGAAGTCTCCAGCGCCGAATATTTGCTCGGCCAGCTCTAGGGGTTACCCTCATCGGGGAGCTGAATTCTTCAGGGCTTTCCGGATTTTGCAAAATAAACAAAGAATTAATCGAAGCGGCGCATTCTCTGAGTGCGCCGTTTTTCGATATATTGATATTGAAAAACGGAAAAACGTTACTACATCTATGTCATAGAAAACAAAGAAGGAAGGGTAAAATATGGATCCGATTGTTGTATTTGTGATCACAGCTGTTGTTGCGATCGTGCTCATTGTCAATACGTTGAAGGTCGTGCCTCAAGGGTACAGTTACACCGTTGAAAGGTTTGGAAAATATACAAAAACACTCGCGCCCGGCATGAGCTGGGTGGTCCCGTTTTTTGATCGCATTGGTCGGAAAATGAACATGATGGAAACCGTGCTGGATGTTCCGCAACAAGAGGTGATTACTAAAGATAATGCGATGGTTTCTTGCGATGCGATTGTGTTTATTCAGGTGATGGACCCTGTGGCTGCGGCTTACGAGGTCAACAATCTGACCCATGCGATCCAGAATTTGGCTCTGACCAATATTCGTACTGTGGTTGGCTCCATGGATCTGGACGAAGTTTTGTCCAACCGGGATGATATCAATGCGCGGCTTTTGACCGTGATTGATGCGGCAACCAATCCGTGGGGTGTAAAAGTCACCCGGATTGAGATCGCGGACCTGTCACCGCCGGCGGATATTACCGAAGCCATGGCGCGCCAGATGAAGGCTGAACGCCTAAAGCGCGCCGAAATTCTCACCGCTGAGGGCGACAAGCAGTCGGCTATTTTGAAAGCTGAAGGCTTGAAGCAATCACAAATCCTCGAAGCTGAAGGCCGCCGCGAAGCTGCATTCCGCGACGCTGAGGCCCGTGAACGTGAGGCCGAGGCTGAAGCCAAAGCGACCGCAATGGTATCTCAGGCGATTGCTAAAGGTGACGTGAACGCGATCAACTACTTCCTTGGTCAGCAATACGTTCAGGCGTTTGAGAAACTGGCTTCGTCGCCGCAACAGAAAACAGTCATTATTCCGGCTGAATTCTCATCGCTCATCGGCACGATTGAAGGCGTCAAAGGCCTGACCGATGCGGCCAAGGCTGGCCAGACCGGCAATGGCGCAATCCCGCCAGCGTCACGCTAGGCAAACTGGCGGGGCCATGGGGGCCGCTTACCCCTCATGGCCACGTCACTTCTGGAAAAGGAGATAAGATATGGAAGCGATAATAGATGTCTTCACACCGCTTGAGGCATGGCATTGGGTCGCGCTTGGCCTCGTTCTTTTGGGGATTGAGCTGGCCGTTGGTACATTCGACCTCTTGTGGATTAGCGCGGCTGCATTTGCGACAGCGCTCTTCAAGGCGGTCTTGCCTGCGCCGATTGACGGTCTGGAGGGACAGTTGATCTTCTTCTCTGTGGCCTCGGTTGTATTGCTTATCCTTGGGCACACCGTCTTTGATGATTGGCGGCACGCGGAAAGTGACAAGCCATTGCTGAACAAGCGGATGGAGAGCATGGTCGGTAGCCGCGCACTGGTCACGCAAAGCTTCGCAGCAGGAACAGGCCGCGTGAAAATTGGCGATACCGAGTGGCTTGCCCACGCCGT
>CAZKKW010000225.1:0-1993 GCA_964553335.1 uncultured Hyphomicrobiales bacterium
CTCAAACACTCGGTGACGCTGCTGTAAACACACGGATATAGTCACCTGGGCTTGAGGCGGCCCAGTTGACCCAGACGCGGAAGGGGTTTTCTTTGTCGATCCAAACGCTGTCTTCCCATTCAAGCCCGCGCAAAATTGGGTTCAAATAGGTGACTTGCGTATTGGCTAAAAAATCTGACTGTTGCAAGGTCCACGTGCTTGTCGCGATGCCCAAGACGGCGGCGTCAAATTCTATGTAGCCAAGCTGACTTGTTCCAAATTCGGGATCGAAAAACACGTAGTGACTGGCAACAATTGTTCCTTTGGGAATGCGTAAACCGTTCGGGCCGATGTCGACTGTCAGTTCTTTTGGTAAGACGATATTTTGGTCTTCATCAAAGACATAAAGATTGTCGTCTTGATAGGTATCGTTGCCAACGATGATGTCTTTACTTGGGTGGAGTTTTACAAATGCGCCGCGATTGTATCCGCCGGTCACTTTGCCACTCAGTGCGAAAGCGTGGCTTTGCAGGCAAGCGCTCATCAAAAATAATACTGAAAGAACATACCGCATGATAACTTCCCTTCATTCAGGTCAGTTTATCATTTCTCAGCTGAACTGGGCAGGGCGCCTTAATCAGATTTTAGTGAGGCTTAAGCGGCGCTAAATTGCTGACCTTGCAATTCAGAACGAAGCTCAGTGAAAGCCGTGTTGATCTGCTTGAACATGTCATTCATGTAAGTCGCCATTTCTGGCGGGAGATCCACGCCTGAAACGGTATCTGGATGATATTGCTTGGCCAATTTGTGGAACGCTATTTTTGCGTCGTCAAAGGTACAGGTTCTAGCAACGCCAAGGATGCTATAGGCATCTGTAAAGCGTGATCCTGTTGTATGTGGGAGCACAGGCTTTTTCAGTGGTTCTACCGGTTCAACATAGGAAATTTGATGTTTGGCGACGAATTTGCGCTGACCGTCTTTTGAATAAAACTCAAGAAACGGTGTCGGCTTTGAAAGCATGCCGTCTAGAGATGTTATATTTTGTCCAAGAGAGATCGCGCCACGAATGGTTGCGCCATCTAACATCCGGATTGAAACTTCAACTGTCTTACCATTTCCAGTGAACATCGTTTAATTCCTAATATGCAGTACGAATTCCATTATTTAATGATATTTTTTTACGTGAAAGTTATTAACTGTAGCTGAATTTGTTCTTATAAAATTGCGGTAAAATGCCCGCTTACGAGCGTAATTCAGCGCGTGCGGCATTGAATTCTGCACCAAATAGGATGAGTGCCGAGATTGCGTAGAGATAAACAATCGCAATCATCGTGCCTGCCAAGCCTGCATAAAGAGCCGTGTAATTTGCGATGGTTTGCAAATAAAGCGCGAACAGGTGGGAGCCGCCAATCATTCCGATAATAGTAAGTGTGATGCCCGGCATCATTTCCCGCAACGGGCGTCGCCCATTGGGTAGGAATTGATGAAAGGCAATCAGGGTGAGGACCAGCACGGAGATGGCGACCGCGTATTTTACAAAGCCGACGGTGAAACTGAAATTTTCCAAAAAGGTCATGCGATCTATCAAGAATGACCAGATAATCGGTGTGCCAATCAGGATGATGGCTGCAATAATCAATCCGAAAGCACCACCAATGACAAAGAAAACGCTTTGCAAACGTCGCCATAAGAAGGCGCGATCTTCGGTGGTTTTATAGGCACGGTTTAAACCATCCCGCGCGCTTTCAATGCCGTTGGTTGCGAGAAACAAGCCGATAAAGGTGCTGACAGAAAAGAACTCCACCGCGCGTTGATTGACGATGATTTTCATTTGTTCTGCGATCGGTCTTGCCGCATCCGCAGGCCAATAACCAAGCACTAAATTGAACACCTCATCAACCAGCGCTGTGTCACCCCAAATGCGAAGCAATGAGGCGATAAGCATGAGAAATGGAAAAAGAGACAGAAGCAGAGATAAAGCGACATTGCTTGCAATCGCAGAGCCACCATCATC
>CAZKKW010000226.1:0-1969 GCA_964553335.1 uncultured Hyphomicrobiales bacterium
GTGGAGCTAAACCTCAACAATGTGCCCGTGCGTGAAGAGCGCATGACGCCTTATGAGATGATGCTATCTGAGAGCCAAGAGCGCATGCTCATGGTGCTTGATCCATCAAAAGAAGAAGTCGCCTCAAAAATCTTTGAAAAATGGGGCCTCGACTTCGCCATTGTCGGCGTCACCACAGATGACCTGCGCTTCCGCATCATGTTTGACGGCGAAGAAGTGGCAAACTTACCAATCAAAGAACTTGGCGACGAAGCACCAGAATATGACCGCCCTTGGACCGAGCCACCAAAGCCCGCGCCAATTCCTGAGGTGAAGTTGCCGCAGGGCCAAGCGGTTTCCGATTTAATCGTCAAACTGGTTGGTTCAGCCAATGGCAGTTCGCGCCGTTGGGTCTATGAGCAATATGACACCTACATTCAAGGCAATTCAGCCCAGCGCCCCGGCGGCGATGCAGGCGTGGTGCGTGTTCCTGATAGAGACGGCAATGACACCAAGAAAGCGCTCGCCTTCTCCTCAGACGTAAACCCTGTTTATTGCGAAGCAGACCCTTATGAAGGCGGCAAGCAGGCTGTAGCCGAGGTATGGCGCAATCTATCAGCTGTTGGTGCTGAACCGCTCGCATCAACCGACAATCTCAATTTCGGCAACCCAGAACGCCCCGAAATCATGGCGCAATTCGTTCACGCCATTAAAGGCATTGGCGAGGCGTGTCGCGCCCTCAATTTCCCGATCGTCTCCGGCAATGTGTCTTTATACAATGAGACCAACGGCGTTGGCATTTTGCCGACCCCAACCATGGCAGGCGTTGGCATTTTGCCTAACGTCGATCAAATGGCGACCGTTGCCTTTAAAAATGACAATGACGCCGTGCTGCTTGTCGGCGGTCACGGTTCCCATATGGGTCAAACGATGGCCCTTCGTGAACTAACAGGCGGCGACTTTGGCCCGCCCCCTTCTGTCGATCTTGAATTGGAGAAGAAAAACGGCGACTTCGTGCGCGACATTATCCGCAAGGGTCTGGTGACTGCCTGTCATGATATTTCATCAGGTGGCCTTGGTGTTGCCGTTGCTGAAATGGCGATTAAAGGCAATATCGGCGCTTCAATCACTCTACCAGGTGACGCGGCTACCGCCCTTTTCTCAGAAGATCAGGCGCGCTATGTCATCACCTGCACCCGCGAACAACGCGATGCTGTTTTGGATACTGCGGAGAAAGCAGGCATTGAAATTGAAGCAATTGGTAAGACTGGTGGCAACAATCTTGAAGCCGGTGGTACGATTTCCCTTGAAACCTTGCGCGAAGCATATGAAGGTTGGTTCCCAGAATTTATGGGCTAATTGGGCCTTTTCAAACGGATGGAGACGTTTCAATGCCAATGAGTGCGGCGGAAATTGAGAGCATGATCAAGGAAGCCCTTCCTGATGCGGAAATCGTGATTGAAGATTTAGCAGGCGATGGCGACCATTACCGTGCAAATGTTGTATCGGAAGCCTTCAAAGGTAAAACCCGTGTGCAACAGCACCAACTGGTTTATAATGCGCTTAAAGGAAATATGGGTGGCGTCCTGCACGCTCTTGCATTACAGACAAGTGCACCCAAGTAGTAGATAGACACCAAACGACGCTCCAAGGAGATCGAAATGAAAGAATTTATCGAAGGCGAAGTGAAAGCAAACGATATGGTGCTTTTCATGAAAGGCACACCGAACTTCCCACAATGTGGCTTTTCGGGCCAAGTCATCCAGATTTTGGACTATCTAGGCACGGAATATAAAGGCATCAACGTGTTGGAAGACGATGACCTTCGCCAAGGCATCAAAGATTTTTCAAACTGGCCAACCGTTCCACAGCTCTACATCAAAGGCGAGTTTGTTGGCGGCTGCGACATTATCCGCGAGATGTTCCAAGCAGGTGAGCTACAAAGCTACCTCGAAGAACAAGGCATCCCGATGGAAGGCAAAGCAACGGC
>CAZKKW010000227.1:0-1930 GCA_964553335.1 uncultured Hyphomicrobiales bacterium
GCGCCCTCTTGAGATCGCACAAGCGTTTGTTTATCGCCAAGGGCGTGAATTGGTGAAAACTTAGCCATTGAGCCGCTCTCCTTTAGGATCGAAGAAATGAGGTGAGACAACTTCTACCGCTGGCGCTTCACCAAACAGTGGGTTCACCGCATAAAGCGTTTTACCCGCATAAGCCTCGACGCCGCCTTTCAGATATCCAAGGCCAATCCAGCAGCTCAATTGCGGGCTGTCACAGACGGAGGTAATCCAGCCAAGATCGTTTTCGCGGTTGGCGTCGTCAGCATCTTCAAACAAATGCGCACCACCACGAAGTCGCTCTGCACCCTCAATCAGCTTAAGGCCAACAAGTTGTTCGCGATCTTCTGCAATCATGCCTTCTCGTCCTGCGAGTTTTTGACCAATGAACGGCTTCTTAGAAGACATCATCCGCCCTAGCCCCATGTCGGCAGCCGTGGTGCGTCCGTCTAGTTCGTTACCGGCAACGTGACCCTTCTCGATACGCAAGACAGAAAGCGCCTCTGTACCGTAAGGGATGAGGCCGTGCTCTTGACCCGCGTCCCAAATTGCGTTCCACATTTCTTCGCCATAAGTCCACGGCACATTCACCTCATAGGCGAGTTCACCAGAAAAACTAATGCGGAAGATGCGCGCAGTCGCGCCGTTCCATTCGAATGTCCGCACACCCATGAATGGCAAGGCCTCCTCGCTCATATCGAGCGCTTTACCAAAGGCCTTTTCCAAAATCTTACGGGCGTTTGGTCCGGCAACAGCAACACCGCACCATTGTTCGGTAGCAGAGCAGAACTGAACATCAAGGTCCGGCCAAAGCACTTGGCTTGCATGTTCCATATGCGAAAGCACACGGGCAGCATTGGCTGTTGTGGTGGTCATGAAGAAATGATCATCAGCAAGACGTGACGTCGTGCCATCATCAAACACATAACCATCTTCGCGCAGCATCAAGCCGTAGCGTGCTTTGCCAGGTTTAAGGAGCTTCCAGCCGTTGATATAAAGACGGTTTAGGAACTCGCCCGCATCATCGCCGAAAATCTCAATTTTGCCGAGACTCGACACATCACAGATGCCCGCTGTCTCGCGCACCTGTTTGCTCTCGCGGTAGATTGCTTCCATCACCCCTTCATTGGGCTTTGGATAATATTGCGGTCGCAGCCATTGGCCCGCTTCCACGAAGACAGCGCCAAGTTTTTCACCACAAGCATGCATGGCAGTGCGGCGCACGGGTTGGAATTCATAACCGCGCTCATGGCCTGCAAAGGCACCGATTGCCACAGGTGAATAAGGCGGGCGGAAACGGGTTGTTCCAACATCAGGTATCGGTTCACCCCGCGCTTCAGCCAAAATGCCGATGCCAGTTACGTTTGAGGTTTTACCTTGATCTGTCGCCATGCCAAGCGTTGTGTATCGCTTGGTGTGTTCAACCGAAACAAAACCTTCTTGCTCAGCAAGAGTGATGTCTTTGGCTGTTACATCGTTTTGGAAATCAACGAACGCCTTGCCGTTGCCAGCACATCGCCAAACAGCAGCGATCGGACCATTGGCAACCGCATCAGTGGAAGGTGCGTCGCCTGCTTTACCATCAAATCCAGCGGATGTTGCAGCCTCAATACCCGCCGCATGGCCCTCTTCCAAACAAGCGGCCAAATCGAACGAACCTTTTGAAGCACCCGCAGAACGCTCTGCACGGATGGGTGCTGGCGGTACGAAACCTTTCAAGGTGTCATCCCATACGGGCGCGACACCTGTTTGGCTTGCAAGGTGCACATCTGGCGAATAACCACCCGCCATTGCGACACAATCACAACCAAAAGTTCTTGTAATCTCGCCATCAAGGGTTTGCAGGGTCAGGCTTTTCACCCGCTTACCGCCATTGGCTTGCCTTGGAATCGTCGCAAGATCAATCGTAACACCA
>CAZKKW010000228.1:0-1914 GCA_964553335.1 uncultured Hyphomicrobiales bacterium
CTTTCAACAATCTCAATTGTTCGACACGGCACGGCTGACCCATGACGTGTGACAATCAAGCCTTCATAATCGCCTTCATAGGCTGCTTCAAAGGCTGCAGCCATATGGGCCGATGCCTTGCCTGCACCAACCACAATCAAACGACCTTTGGGTTTGGTTGGCAGATAGTTTTTCAGCATCTTTTCAGGATCCGCAGCATCAACAGCCACTTGGAACAAGTCTGCTAAAAAGCCTCGGGGATCAGCAACAGTCATGAAAATCTCTATTATAGGTTCGCAATATCTGCCAGTTGAAACGGTAACGGTCTGTCAGCTTCATAGAGCGAGAAAACGGTGCCGATACAGATTACAATCGGGTCTCCTTGAGAGATCTCTTCAACTCCGTCAACAATTGTTGACAAAGTGCCTTTCCAAATGCGCTGATTAGGGTGGCTAACATTTGCCACGATGACAACAGGCGTGCTCGCGTCCATGCCGTGTTTAACCAAATTGTTGGCAACTTCATGGCCCGTTCTGCTCGCCATATAAAAGATCAACGACGTATCACCAGACGCCATGCCCTGCCAATGCAGGTTTTCAGGCAGCTTTCCACTCTTTGCGTGGCCTGTGATAAAGCGAACTGATTGCGCATGATCACGGTGGGTGAGCGATACACCCATGGCAGCGGCAGCACCTGCACCTGCCGTGATACCGGGCACCACTTCAAACGGAATATTGGCACTCAATAGGTCTGCGATCTCTTCCCCCGCACGGCCAAATACCATCGGGTCGCCACCTTTAAGGCGCACAACACGTTTACCTTCAAGCGCTAGATCGACCATCATTTTATTGATTTCAGTCTGACTGCAAGACTTACGCCCACCCCGTTTGCCGACATAAACATGCTCTGCTTCACGACGACCGAGTTCTAAAATTTGCGGTGAGGATAGATCGTCATACATGATCACATCCGCCCCTTGCAAAACCCGCACTGCTTTAATCGTCATGAGATCAACATCACCAGGGCCAGAGCCAACAAGAGACACGAAGCCAACACCATCATGACTTGCTTGACTGGTCGCACCTTCAGCAAGTTTGATCAGTACATCTTCGCTGATTTCTTCCGCCCGAAACACCCGCTCAACAAAGCCTTCCCAGAAGTTACGACGTTGGGAGGCATCTGGAATGATCTGTTTTAATTGAGCGCGAAAATTCTTCGCGATACGGCCCGCTTTCGCCAAAGAGGTTGGCAGCAGCGTTTCAATTTTGCGCCGAATGGCTTGAGCCAAGATCGGGGCCGCACCGTCGGTTGAAATTCCAACGACAACGGGCGATCGGTTGACAATGGTGCCGAATTGGAAATCACAAAAGGGTGGGTTATCAATCACGTTCACCGGCACTTTTGCCGCTTTGGCCGCCTTATAAAATGCTTCTGCCTCGTGATCGTCTTCTGTATCTGCAAGCGCCATCGCAGCACCGTCAAAGTCGTCAGCCGTCCAAGTGCGTGCATGATGGGTCAAACTGCCTGCGGCTGCTCCACGCTCTAAAAGGCCTTTCATCTCGTGGCTTAGTTCTTCCGCGATGATGTCCACATCAGCACCAGCGGCCGCAAGTAATTCAGCCTTCCAAGCGCCGCCCTCACCAGCACCTGCAAGCAAAACACGTCTGCCCTGCAACTTCCAAAACACCGGAAGGACCGCCAATTCTTCCATGCGGTTGGTTTCCTGAAGCTTTGGGCTTTCAGTATGTTGTATCAACGGGGGAGAAGTGGGAGTGGTGCTATCTGTCATTAGATTGACTTAGCCTTTTCAACAGACATTTCAAAGGGTCATACGCTTTGATGGTGATCATAAACAAGTTTTGTTGGCGCAATACCATAGGCACCGACAAAAGCCCGACAAAATGCGTCGCCGCTGCTGTAGCCAAATTTACGCGC
>CAZKKW010000229.1:0-1896 GCA_964553335.1 uncultured Hyphomicrobiales bacterium
CACGTCAACACATTCACCCTGCTTGTGGCCGTGGTGCTTTCAGCGCAAGCAACCGACATCGGCGTGAATAAGGCGACCAAAGAACTCTTCAAGATCGCAACGACGCCAGAAGACATGGTAGCGCTTGGTGAGGATAAGGTGCGCGATTACATCAAGACGATTGGGCTTTATAAGGCAAAGGCGAAAAACGTCATCAAGCTCTCGCAAATGTTAATTGATGATCATAACAGTGAAGTGCCGCCGGACCGTGAGATTTTGGAAACGCTGCCAGGTGTCGGTCGCAAAACCGCCAATGTGGTGTTGAACATGGCTTTCGGGCAGCTCACCATTGCCGTTGACACGCATCTGTTCCGCATTGGTAACCGCTGCAAGATTGCGCCCGGTAAAACGCCATTAGATGTGGAACTTGCCTTTGACCGTATCATCCCTGATGACATTAAGTTTCATGCCCATCATTGGCTGATTTTGCATGGGCGCTACATTTGCAAAGCCCGCAAACCAGACTGCCATAATTGTGTGATTGCGGATCTATGCAAGTCGAAAGAAAAAACCCATGATGTGCCACCCGTTGGGTATGAGTTTTAACATCTAATTTTCGGAGGGGCGTATGAAAATTACCGCAATTAAGGCGTGGCAAGTCGATCTGCCCCTTAAAGAGGGCCGCTATAGCTGGTCGAATGGTAATTTTGTTGAGGTGTTTGATAGCACGGTTGTGGAGATCACCACCGATGAGGGTCTAACTGGATATGCGGAATGTTGTCCGCTTGGGTCTGCCTATTTGCCTTCTTATGCCATCGGCGTTCGTGCGGGCCTGCAAGAACTTGCGCCGCATCTCATTGGCAAAAACCCGCTCAATCTTGGTGAGATCAACCGAACAATGGACGCGGCCCTTCGTGGGCACCCCTACGCAAAAGCACCGTTAGATATTGCCTGCTGGGATCTGCTTGGTAAGGCAACAGGACAGCCGGTTTATTCCCTGCTTGGTGGTGCCGCCCAAGATGATGTTGTTTTATATCGTGCGATTTCCCAACAAAGTGCGGATGAAATGGCAGCGAAGATCAAGACTTATTCGTCAGAAGGCTATACGCGGTTTCAGTTGAAAGTTGGCGGGAATGCCAATGATGACATTGAGCGCATATTTGCCACGCGCGAGGTTTTGTCGACGCAAGATACTTTGGTTGCTGATGCCAATACGGGCTGGACCCGCCATGAAGCAGCGCGTGTTGTCAGTGCGGTGGCTGATGTGGATGTTTATATTGAGCAGCCATGTCTTACTTATGAGGAATGCGTTTCCATTAGGCGGCGCACAGCACGGCCATTTATCTTGGATGAGGTGATCGATAACGCCGGCAATTTGGTGCGCGGCCTTAGCGAAGATGCGATGGATGTAATCAATCTCAAAATATCAAAAGTTGGCGGTCTGACGCGAGCAAAGCTTATGCGCGACTTGGCGGTTGAATCAGGCATTCCCATGATTATCGAAGACACATGGGGTGGCGACATCACAACGGCGGCTATCGCGCACCTTGCACGGTCAACACCAAGTGATTTTTGTTTTGCGGCCACTGATTTCAATAGTTACGGAACCGTGACAATTGCAGAAAACGCGCCACAACGCGTAAATGGTCGCATGACGGCTTCTGGTGAACCGGGTTTGGGGATCAAGCCAATTTTCGATGTGTTGGGTGAAGCTGTATTGAGCTTTAGCTAGTCTGGATATTTATCCAGCATAAGTTCACCACCTGCGGCCCAATCTTCTTTTTCAACGTCAGTGATGACCACTTGAACGGCTGATGCATTGCCACCGGCTGTATTGATAAAAGCGTCGGTTAGTTCTTGCGCCATTTTACGCTTCTGCTCAGTTGTTCTGCCTGTCAGCATTTCTACGCGAATAAT
>CAZKKW010000230.1:0-1894 GCA_964553335.1 uncultured Hyphomicrobiales bacterium
GGGCTGGCTGGGTCGCGACCGATGCTGAACCACATCAGTAAATAGTAGATTGAAATGGCCAGCAGCGTCAGGCCAGCTACCACGGTGTGTCCGAATTCACGCATGAACCAATTGAAATTCTGTTTGCCAGAAGGCGCGTCAACTGTGCCTTTTGCAAGTTTCGCTACAATTGTTAGCCCTTCATGTCTTGCAAGGCGGGTGGTCGCAGAATAATTGGCAGAACGTTGGTCGACACTCACACGGGCATCCGCAAACTGATCTGTTGAACCAGCGTGGCCGGTAAAGAAATTGACGTCTGTTATAAGTCCGCCTTCTGCGACGGTAACGCTGGCGCTGGCAGATTGAATGGGAAAGTCCCATGCCGTACCCGTCACATTCCAGTAAAGCTCGTCATGTTCTTCGAAGAAGCGAATTTGTCGGTCAGTCCAATACTTAATTTCATAGGTATAAGCGCCAGAGGATAAGAAAACATCTTCTTTGCCGATGTAGGTTCTCACATTCGCTGAAGACCATTCTTGATGATAGGAATCAGCTTCGCCATCCCGTGTAATCGAGAGAATTTTAAAGCCGACCTTCTGTGTTTTGCCCTTGTCATCAACGAAAGTCAGAGGGAAGTCTCTAAAGATCCCGCGCCTAATTTGCCGTTGTCTCGCTTCAACAGAAATCGTCTCTGTTACAATCAAATCACCATTTTGCTGCACCTCAATGTCAGCATGAAAATTGGTGATGATTTCCTCTTGAGACGATTGGGCATAGCCGCTTTCGCTTGAGCCTAAGATCAAGGCTGACAGCATCAAAAAACAAAGTGCCAAAAAGCCGCTCTGCTTGCGCAGGCGTTCGTCAAATAACCGCATCATTTTTTACCTTCTAAGGGCGCAAGAGACGCGCCCAGTCCGCCTAAGAACCGAAATCAACTTTTGGTACAGCGCGTTCTGCTGCGTTTTCAATTTCGAAATAGTCCGCCTGCGCAAATCCAAATTGACCAGCAACCAGATTGGAAGGGAAACTTTCGACCTTCGTGTTCAAATCTCGTGCGGTGCCATTGTAGTAGCGTCGTGACATTTGAATTTCATTCTCGATTTCTTCGAGTGAGTTTTGAAGATCGCGAAACCCTTCGTTGGCTTTAAGGTCGGGGTATGCTTCTGCAACTGCCATCAATTTGCCTAGCGCCATGCCCAGCATTCCTTCCGCAGCAGAGCGGCCTGCAACATCATCACTGCGCACATTTCCAGCTGCCGTGCGCATTTCGGTTACTTCTGCAAGCGTATCAGATTCATGGCTTGCATAGCCTTTCACAGTCTCAATCAAATTTGGAATGAGATTGGAACGCCGCTTTAACTGCACATCAATGCCGCTCCACGCTTCACGAACCATCTGACGGGCTTTCACTAGCCCGTTGTAAGTAACAATCACGTAGGCAATGATCGCGATGATTGCGCCAATAATAATATATTCCATAAGGAACCCCTGATATTCAAAGCGTTGTAAATTTCGAAATATGATTCACATCTTAATCCTAAAAGGGCCAAAGACAAGGCAAGTGCGCTACTTTGTAAAATTCTTAGTCGTTATCAATTGACTTTATTGGCCACAGGGCAATAAATAATTTTGACTTGGTTACTCAACTATTAGGTCGGCATCGCCGGAAAACGTGCCGAAAAACGTATTGTCCAGTAAGACATCTCCATTACAGCCCACTCCGCAAAACACTGCGATCTTAAAAGGTTCTGCGAGTGCAAAAATGCGCGGTCTCGACCTGCGTTTGCAAATGCTGATGGGTTTTTTGTTTTTGCTGGTTTCCATGCCGTTTATTGCGCTTTTCTTTATGGCAGGTGACGGGTTTGATGGTTCTCTTTGGGGCCATCTTCTCAAGACGATTTTATTTTCAACCATT
>CAZKKW010000231.1:0-1894 GCA_964553335.1 uncultured Hyphomicrobiales bacterium
GAAGAAGCGCACCACATGTTTGTGGGTGAAACCGGCGTTGGTCGCGTGATACAGGCAACCTGCGAAGCGATGAAGAATGCGGGCATTACGGACCCTTATGACGTCAACAAAATCCGCGACCTCAACGTGATTGACCTGCCGACCGTCCAGAAAAAACTGAACATGCACTATTCGCTCTCGCTTGATTTGTTTGGGCAGGAAGTCTCCACCAATGCGGCCAATGCTTTTAATGCAGGCATTAAAGGGCGTTATCTTGAAAGCCGGATTGAGGATGATCACAAGCTCAACAATGACACCTATAAGGTGCGCACAGTTGAAGATGGTAAAATCGTTGAAAAAGATGCGCCCGCACTCACCGCCATTAATATGAGATTGCGCGATGATTATATTCGCGACGCATCAGGCGGCCTGCGTCGCTGGAACAAGCAAATGGCGAAGATGGGTATCGAGTTTGAACTCACCCTCCCACACGAAGCTTTCCATCGCCAAATTGGTGTCTTCGCGGCAATAAAAGCAAACCCGCAAGGCGACATCATTTCTAATGAAGACTGGGATGAGAACAAAGACAAATGGCTGCCCACCAAAGAAGACGGCGCATTTATCCAATCGCTGATGGTGCCGTGCTATGAGCCGGGCAAATACGCCTCATGGATTGCGCCACCACGGGTTGGTATCGACAATAAACCGGGTGATTTTGAATATGTGAAACTTCACATGGCCTAGGGCTCTGTGCGCATAACGAAGATAACAACAAAGGTACACCATGAAGATCGAACTCCTATACGCGACAGAAACGGGCAACGCAGAAATGCTGTGCGATGATTTCGAAGGAGAACTGGGTGACGGCTACGAGTGCACCATCCAAAATATGGGTGAGGTTGATCCAAACACCCTCGACCGCGAGAGCTTTTATATTTTCGTAGCCTCAAGTTATGGCAGCGGTGACCTTCCCTCTACAGCTGTTTCTTTCTTTGACCGTTTGGTGGAAGAAAAGCCAGATTTAAGTGGCATTCAATTTGCGATTTTCGGTCTTGGCGACATGGTGTTTGATGCAACATTTAATCAGGGCTCAGAACGCCTGATGGAAGCCTTGCTTGCTAACAAAGCCAGTATGATTGGTGAACGCGGCATCTACGACACTTCAACAGGGGACTTGCCAGAAGATGCAGGTCTTCCGTGGTTGCAGACAATCATCCCTCAACTTTCCTCTATCGCAGCTTGAGTTTTATTATGGCCGCACTCAATTCTCATAAAATTATGACACCTGAGAAGATGGGCGCAATTTTTAATCCCTTTTTCATTATCAGGAGGACATCAATTGTTAGGTGAACCTGAACATAGCCAGATCGAAATCAACACCAGCGAATTTATCGCTCAAGTTGGTGAACGGGTACGCCGTGCTCGTAAACTGCGCGGGATCTCACGGCGCATTTTGTCGGAACGCTCGGGCATATCGCAGCGTTATCTCGCGCAACTGGAACTTGGATCAGGCAACATCTCAATCGCCCTTCTATTAAAGGTTGCCGTTGGTCTCGGCGAGCCAATTGAAAGTTTCATCACCGATCACAATTATGCCGACCATGACCATCATGCGATCGATCTCTTCAAAAAAGCAGATGAACAGACCAAACAACAAGTTCTTGCAATCCTAGACCCTGAAGCGGTACGACAACAAAGGCAAAAACGGATCGCCCTCATCGGCCTTCGTGGGGCTGGAAAGTCTACCCTTGGAGCCATTGCAGGGGATCACCTTAAAACCACTTTCATGGAGCTAAACGACGAGATTGAGCGTTCCAATGGCATGTCGGTCAACGAGACAATTGAGCTTTACGGGCAAGAGGGCTACCGGCTTTTAGAGCGCCAAGCAATTGAACAAATCGCCACCACAAAGGAA
>CAZKKW010000232.1:0-1816 GCA_964553335.1 uncultured Hyphomicrobiales bacterium
CCGAACAGCGGGACCAGCAAATTGATCTGGCTAAAAAAGTTCGCGCCCTGCCGCTCGACAATCAAAACCAAGACAAAACCGGCAATCACGGTGTGAAAAACAGCCAGCACAAAAACGGCACCCATTGGCAATAAGTCATAATCAAAATGGAAACTGCCCTCTTGGATAAAAGCCACAGGCAACACCATGATGAAGGCGAATGTCATGAGAAACATGACCAGAACCAACTTTGGCACCTCAAGCAGATACTTTGTCACAACCGCGTTTAATGCATAACAAAGTGCCCCAAGTAATATCGCGCCTTGATGTAAGAGGTCACCGCCAAGTTGCCCCAACAACGCAGGCCCAACCAGCAGCACGATACCAAAAATACCGAAGCCAACACCAATCAGCTTCCATTTTGAAAACTTCTCATCCTTTGTGAAAAAATGAGCCATCAACAACGTGCCCAATGGCATGATCGCCATAAAGATGGCGGTTAGACCCGGTGCAACAACAGTTTGCCCCCACGATATAAGAAAAAAGGGCAGCGCCACGCCCACCAAAGCAGACAGGGCAATCAAACACCAAATACGAGGTGAGCGCGGCAAAGCCTCGCGATAAAACGCGAAAATCAGCCATGTAAAACACATACCCACGAACAAACGATAAGTGGTTTGCGTAAGGGGCGGGATGCTATCGACCGAAATTTTGATAAAAATAAACGACGAGCCCCACAACGCTGCAAGACCAAACAACAAGGCATAATCGACAAATCCTGCTGGTCTGATATCGCTCATCACGGCCTCAAATACTGGTGGGATGATTACAGCTTTATCCAGTACACTATTTTTCCTGCAAACAACATCGCATCAATAATCACTTGCATAATGCGCGTCTTTCTTCTTCTATAAAGGCCACGACTTTGGGGAGAGTAAGATGACTAAATTGACAGGCTCATGCCTATGCGGCTCTGTAAGCTACGTGGTCGATGGTGACATCAAGCTTACAATGAATTGCCATTGCACCAGTTGCCAAACGCTCACAGGATCCGTTTACGGAACGAATTTATTTTTTGCTGAGGATGCTTTAACTGTGTCGGGCGAACTTGCCACCTACCAGCATAAATCGGACAGCGGCAACACAATGACCCGCTACTTCTGCCCAAAATGCGGCACGCAGATTTATGGCACCAACTCAGGCCGCGAAGGCATGCTCACAGTTCGCGCTGGCGGCGTTCATCAAAAGGACCAGATCAAGCCAAGCGTCAACATCTATTGCGACAGCGCTGTTCCATCCACCGCAATGGATAGCAATCTTAAATCTTTCGCGAAAATGCCCGGCTAAGCAGATTTTATTGCTGCGCTCTATTGATGGCGATACCATCAAAGCGCAGAGAAGAGAATGTCTTGATGATATCCTCTTGCGCAAGCTTTCCAGGCACAGGTTCTTGGAAGGCCATCATGTAAGGGCGCTCCGCGATGAAGACGGCGATCCACTTTTCATGGGGAACGCCTTCATCATTGTTCTGTTTGCCACGAAACAGCAAAACCTGTTTTCCCTCCCACGTAATGGGAACCGTCTCTTCAACCGTAATCCCGCGATTGTTAAGCGTCGGCGTTGCGCGGTCAACAGAGGCAAACATCTCACCCAATGAGCCAATCGCCTGAACAGGAAACGAATTGAGCGTGAAAGAACCATCGGTGTCTAAGTCTTCCACACCTGGAAAACGCAAAGACGGCTCATAGCCCTGTGGCGGCTCTAAGCTTGCTATCGTGGTTGGAATGATGACCCGACGATCTTGATCAACGGTGAACCAAAAAATTGCAGCAAGCAG
>CAZKKW010000233.1:0-1780 GCA_964553335.1 uncultured Hyphomicrobiales bacterium
ATTGAACAGGAATGACCTCTATGAGCATTCAAGACCTTGATGCCTTGGAAGAGAAAAAACCTCTTCTAAATACTTCAAATATTTCGGGCGACCTTATTGGTGGTGTAACAGCAGGCATTGTTGCATTACCCCTCGCGATTGCGTTTGGCGCAGGTGCGTTTCCAGATGGCGTTGAAGGCGGTGCGATTGCTGGCCTTTGGGGCGCGATCATTGTTGGCTTTTTTGCAGCAGCCTTTGGCGGCACCGGATCACAGATTTCTGGCCCAACTGGCCCGATGGTGGTTGTTTTCGCCGGACTTTTAACCTCCCTGATGGCAACGGCAGATCAAAGCCTGTCCGTTACCCAGCAGTTTGAACAGGTCGCACCTCTACTTTTTGCTGCGGTTGTTATCGGCGGCATCTTACAGATAGTAATGGGTGTTCTGAAACTTGGTAAATATATCAAGCTCGTCCCCTTCCCCGTCATCTCAGGGTTTATGAGCGGTATTGGGGTGATCATCATCATCTTGCAGTTCGCCAAACTCTTCGGCGGTGTACCTGAGCGTGGCGGAGTTTTCCCTGCACTGGACGCGATTCCAGCCGCGGTTTCGAACCCGAACATGCTCGCCTTGGGCATTGCCATATTGACGCTGGCCATCGTTTTCTTTTGGGGAAAAATCATGCCCAAAGTAATCGCGTCCAAAGTGCCCGGAACGCTGGCTGCGCTGGTTATTGGAACGGTCGCAGGCGTTTTCCTGATGGGCGATAATATTGGCGCTGAAATCATTGATGAAGCAGGCAATGTCACCAATGCACAATTGCTGCCATTGCTCGGCGAGATCCCACGGGATCTGCCTAACATTGTATTTCCATCGATAACGGTCAGCACGTTCTTTATCGTCATGAACGCAGCCATCGTTCTGGCTGTTCTTGGCGCTATTGATAGCCTTTTGACCTCACTTGTGGCTGACAATGTTACCCGCACACGTCACAATTCCGATCAGGAGCTTATTGGCCAAGGCATCGGTAACTCCTTTGCTGGCTTGGTCGGCGGTTTGCCCGGCGCGGGCGCGACAATGCGGACAATGGTCAATGTAGGCGCAGGTGGCCGGTTTAAGATATCGGGCATGGTTCATGGGCTCATATTGCTAGCAATCGTGTTGGCTCTAGCGCCTCTCGCCTCGCAAATTCCGAACGCTGTTCTTGCGGGTATCCTCGTCAAAGTTGGCTATGACATCATTGATTTCTCATATCTGAGCAAGGGAATGAAAGGTCCAAAATGGGATCTATTCCTGATGTTGCTTGTCCTTGTGCTGACGGTGTTTGTTGATTTGATCACAGCGGTTGGCATCGGTGTGTTCCTTGCTGCCATTGGCTATGTTCAAAGCATTGGTAATACGCAAGCTGATTCAATCGCGTCATCAGCACCCGATGATGCGACCGAAGCTGAGCGTGCTGTTATCGATGGATCGGACGGCAAAGTCATGCTTTATGATTTCGGCGCGCCGCTATCATTTGGTGCCGCTTCGGATCTTGGCCACTATATGCGTCTGCGCGCCAAGCAAGGGATCAGCGCAGTTGTGCTTGACTTTACCAGAGTGACCGACATCGACGTGTCGGCCATCAAGGCGATTGAAGCTATCACCTCTGACGCGAAAGCGGATGGCCGGTCTATCTATACCGTAGGTATGAACCCCGGCGTTAAACAAATGATGGCTGGCCTCGGTGCCGACAAGGATCTTGAAGCCGGTAATATGTTCGCCAACCGCATGGATGCGCTCAATGCAGCCAAGGCTGGACT
>CAZKKW010000234.1:0-1761 GCA_964553335.1 uncultured Hyphomicrobiales bacterium
TGGGGTTGGATTGAGCGTGAAAATGACGGCGGGGCGGTAAAGGCAGGAATGCGGAGTTTTGCTTAAGGTCTTAGGATGCGGAAATCTGTCTCATAGACAAAGATCGCACCAACTGTGTGGCTGTCGTTATCTTCTTCTCGCAAATAACGATAAGCGACTTGCAAAGTGGCATTCTCAAACAATTCACGACCGACACCTGCCTGAAATTGCAGATCTGTGAAATCATCTGCACCGACATTGCTGGAAACATCACGCACCGAGAAGGCGGCATCGCCAAACCATTTGTCATACTCCAAGCCTGCGCCAACTGTGACGTAAAGATTATCGGCATCACCGCCATCGAAATTATCGAAATAACCAACTTCACCATTAAGGGTCAGCTTAAGATCTTCGTTGAGGTCAAGCTCTTGAACGGCACCAACAACGAAACCTGTTTCATCGTCAAAATCGCCGTCTCCAGCCGTCTGGTAGCGAAAGCCAAGATGGTAAGAAAAACCTTCAAGGGCAGCGATTTCAGCACCATCCAAAGCAAGAGCAAAACTTTCAAAGCTCTCGGTGTTACTCGCCCCGCCATCGGCTTCACTTGTTCGGCCTCTATTCGTGCCAAAGGAACGGGAAAGACCAGATGTATCAGCAAAGAAAGTGGCAACATTCACAGTGTGCTCACCTGCATCACCGCCATTAAAGGTATAAGAGCCACCAACCCCAATACGTTCTGTGATCTCATAGTCTTCAGCAAAATCGACGCCATATATGCCGGGCGTCACATCCCAAGCGGTGCCAAATGCTGGATTGATTTTACCACCATAAAATGAGAATTGATCAAAATCGGCTTGAAGGTGCAGTGTTTCAAAAAAGAAACCATGATCGTCAAAAAAGATATCTTCACCCAATGCGCGAGGGCTACCCGTAGGATCGTCCACCGGTTCTAAAGTTATATCGGTGTGGAGGGAGAAAATACTGTTGAAGCGAACATCCAATGCCACTTCCGTGGTGTTAAAGGTATCGACAAATTCATCATCGCCGTCATCACTGAAGATGCCATCACTCTCAAGTTCAAAGACGAAACTTCCCTCGATGAGGGGGTAGTTGAGTTGAGGTTCAGGCTTCTCATCAACCGAGGCATCAAGATCAGCGGCATAAGAAGCATTGGTGGCACCTGCCAGAAGGCCCGCAATACACACTGATTTAAGAAGATTTTTAGCGGTCGTACGGTTTGCGAAAAATGGGTTATTGCCCCACATTTGTTTTCCAATCTATAGGTTATTTCTGCCTGAGATAATCAAGCAAGAGGTCTTTTGGGAGTGCTGGCTGGCCTTTGGCTGGCTTGCAGAAAACTTACTGCAACCTCTCCGTTTAAAACGGTCGGTTGTTTAGGAGTATTTGGCGGATAGATACTCCCCAAAATTTGAAGAGTCAATATATCTTGATAAAATTAAACAAGATTAAAATAATTCTAAAACAATGAGTTAGAGAAGTTTTAATGTGAAATATAATGTCTCTTTAAACCAGATTTTTGTAAAAAGGGACCATTTTTATCACGAACAACAGACATTCGCGGTACTACCCTTACTTGGTAAAGTGGGCTCTAAGCGGACATCGGCTAAATCATCGTCGATAAATTAACAAGGACCCCGCTAGACCTTGCGAAATCGCGCGGCTATGAGGCGATGGTCAAGATTTTGGAAATGGGGGAGTGATGGAGATTGGATTGAGCGTGAAAATGACGGCGGGCTAGTGACGGCAGGAATGCGGACAAAG
>CAZKKW010000235.1:0-1755 GCA_964553335.1 uncultured Hyphomicrobiales bacterium
CCTGAACCAGAAGCAGAAAAATGGGGGCTTTTGTTCTTTGCCAGCCCCAATCAGACCGCGCTAACCGGACCTGTATTCTGGTGCGAAAGCGTGAGCCCGCAAGTGATAACCGTTGAGGCGCAGCCGCTTAGTGGAAGCGAGTCAAAGGGCATGTTTGATCGCTTATTTGATTTGGCTTTGTTCGGGAGTAAACGCATTCATCTGACGGATGCGAGCGGCAACGAACATGTGCTTATTCAGCGAGGGCACCGCGTCGTGCAGATGCGTTGCCGAGGTCATACCCTATTGAATGGAGACGTGAAGCTGCAGTTTTTGCTTGATGGCTTTGGCCATATTGATGCGAAATTTGCGACGATTAAACGCCTGGCAAAACTCTACGATCAGCATACGGGAAACCCAGCAGTTGAGAGTAACTGGTCAGCGTCAACGGCCTCATTACGTGATGCACTTATTGCCTTGGATGTCTATCAGGCGGGGCATGGATACCGTGAAACTGCGATTGCCATCTATGGCGAAGAGGCTGCAAACGAGCGGTTTGCAGACCCTGATAAATCTATGAAAAACCGCATGGTTAGGGCGCGGAAAAAAGGTATTGAATTGATGGAGGGTGGCTATATCAATCTCATGAAAGGGTAATGATTTCAGGGGTATCGTTGTTAACCATAACCACTCCGATACTCCTCATTTAGCGCGTGTAATGACAAAATTGACCACAGTTTAGTTAAGAAACGAGGTCAATTATGAAGAAAACGCCAGTAACAATTAGCAATAAATCGCCCTTTCTGGATGTACTGGAAGCGGCCAATTATTTAGGCATAGCGCGATCAACATTAGATACTTACCGAAGCGAAGGGCGCGGCCCGGCATACCGAAAACATGGCTGGCGGGTGAAGTATAAGCGCTGCGATCTTGATGCATGGTCGGAACGGCGAACCTATCTTTCAACCAGCGCTAAAGCATGATGGGGCGTATCAAGCTTATCTATGTTGTTGCTGGGTTTGCGCTCATCCTGCTTGGCTACACATTCGTTTTTCAAGGCACCACGCTCCTTATCTGGAACAAAACGACAAGCGCGCCAAAGGGCATGTATCTTTGGAAATCATCAAGCGTCGAAAACGGCGATTGGGCAATTCTGAAAGGGACATCCGCCAGCGCCCGCTGGATAGCAAAGCATGATTATATCGGTGCAGGATGGCCGATCATCAAGCGCGTTGTGGCCAGCGAAGGCGATGAGATTTGCCGGGAAAATCTGGTGATAAGCGTGAACGATACGCCTATCGCAGAAGCATTGGAAACCGATTTTTATGGTGAGAAACTGCCAAGCTGGAGCGGTTGCAGGAGGCTTAAAGCGAACCAGTATTTCCTGATAAACAATCATCCGCATTCGCTTGATGGAAGGTATTTTGGCCCCGAACAGGCAAGTGATTTATCCGGGTCTGCAAGGCTAATCTGGACAGAGTCATGAGTGTTATGGGGATCATCTGGAAAAAGCGATTTATAGGGATCATCGAGGGGGGATGTGTTGAGTCCCGGAGGGCAAGATTAAAGCTATGGTGCCAAAGCCACCATAAGCCATTGTCTTCACATCGTTTTTTTAGTGCCATTTGCCAGAATTTAAAGCACTGCAAATTTGGCTATGTACCTGTAATTATTGCAAAATTCATGGTGCCAAAAGCCCATGCCTAGAGAAAACTCAATAAAACCAAAGCTTGGGAGGATCGGCAATCGCGGCTCAGGAGACAGTAAACGGCTTAC
>CAZKKW010000236.1:0-1728 GCA_964553335.1 uncultured Hyphomicrobiales bacterium
AAGCCCCAGAGACTGAATTTTCAAAACGTCAAAGCGAAGTGCTGAGTGCTGCGCTGGATTTGATGGTGGAGACGGGTGATGGGTTCACCATGAATGGGGTGGCGGCGCGGGCTAATTGTTCTAAGGAAACGCTCTACAAATGGTTCGGCGACCGTGATGGATTGCTAACGGCCACTGTTCGTTGGCAGGCATCGAAAGTGAAGATTGACGCGCCCACAGGCGAGCAGCCGGATAGGGCAGGCTTACAAAATATCTTGGAGCGTTTCGCCGAGCGTTGGCTCACCGTTTTATCAGGCGATGTATCCGTCGCGCTTAATCGCTTGGCGGTTAGTCATGCGGCATCTTCTAAGAGTGATCTTGGCACCATCGTTTTACAAAACGGGCCTTTTGCTATGGCGGCGCGTTTGAAACCCATTCTTGAACTTGGCCGTGAGGCAGGAGTGATTGAATTTACGACCACGGATGAAGCGTTTCGTTCGTTTTTCGGCCTTGTGGTGCGCGATATGCAAATTCGTGCGCTGTTGGGTGATGACGGCGGCGCGGATCTTGTTGACGTTAGCCAAGATGCTAAGCGGGCAACACAACAATTCTTCGCGCTTTTTGGCGCACAACAACAATCAAAGACACACGCAAATTAGGGAGAACACCATGCGCGTTTATTATGATCAGGATGCAGACCTGAACCTTATCAAATCTAAAAAAGTGGCCATCATTGGTTACGGTTCACAAGGCCGTGCCCATGCGATGAACCTGAAAGACTCAGGCGTTGAAGGCATTATCGTTGCCCTTCGTGCAGGTTCTACAACAGCACTCAAAGCAGAAGCTGATGGCTTTGAAGTGAAGACAGTGGCAGAGGCAGCAGCCGTTGCCGACCTTATGATGATGGCCGCACCAGATGAGCTTCAAGCAGACATCTATAACGACCACATTGCAGCCAACATTCGTGATGGTTCAGCGGTCGCTTTTGCTCACGGTTTGAACGTTCACTTCGGTCTTATTGAGCCTGCAGCCTCCATCGACGTGATGATGATTGCACCAAAAGGCCCAGGTCACACAGTGCGCGGTGAATACCAAAAAGGCGGCGGCGTGCCATGTCTTGTCGCAATCGACCAAGACGCTTCAGGCAACGCGCTTGATTTAGCTCTCTCATACGCATCTGGCGTTGGCGGTGGTCGTTCAGGCATTATCGAGACAACCTTCAAAGAAGAGTGCGAAACTGACTTGTTCGGCGAGCAGGCCGTTTTATGTGGCGGTTTGGTTGAATTGATCCGCGCTGGCTTTGAAACATTGGTTGAAGCCGGTTACGCACCAGAAATGGCTTATTTCGAATGCTTGCACGAAGTGAAGCTTATCGTTGACTTGATCTATGAAGGCGGTATTGCCAACATGAACTACTCCATCTCAAACACGGCTGAGTGGGGCGAGTATATGTCTGGTCCACGGGTTGTGACATCTGAGACAAAAGCGGAAATGAAACGCATTCTTGATGACATTCAAACAGGTAAATTTACATCTGAGTGGATGCAAGAATGTAAAGCTGGTCAGGCCCGCTTTAAAGGTATCCGTCGCTTGAACGATGCTCACCAGATCGAAGAAGTTGGTGAAAAACTTCGCGGCATGATGCCATGGATTAAGTCCAACGCATTGGTTGATAAAGCGAAAAACTAAGCTGAGAATTTTCAAATTTGAATTCGATGATTTGGGGCTGATTTTTCAGCCCCTTATTCT
>CAZKKW010000237.1:0-1676 GCA_964553335.1 uncultured Hyphomicrobiales bacterium
GCTGGATGCATCCAGCGCGCCAAAGCCTCAAGTCCGACAAGTTGGCCAGTTTCAGCATTTATGATCGGCTGGTAATACGGCATGATTTGTTGGGTCAAAATAGCATTTTTGAAAGACCGTCTTAAGGCCGCGCGAGCGCGATGCTCTGATGCTAGTTTTGGTATAAAGATGCGATGGATGTTCGCACCAATTTCTTTGCTTTGGTTTAAGGTCAAAGAAGCATCGCGCAGTAGACTATCAAACGTATCTGCGTGCTCTGGATAGTGAGCTGAACCGCTGTTTAATTCTAACAAAACGGAGCGGTTTTCAATTTTCATTTGATAGCCGCGATTTAATTTTGTCATGAACGTTTTGCGCATTTGATCAAATCGTCTTCGCGGCATTAAAACAGCGAAAGTGGCGCCACTTATGCGGGCAACGATGCTCTTTTTTCCACATTGGGCCTCAAGGATGGCTGCGAACTCTTGCAAAACACTATCACCAAATTTGTAGCTTGATATGTCGTTGATTTCTGCAAGGTTTCTCAATTCAATGAGCGTTAGAACCCAATTCTGATTATTGTTATCTGAATTTTGCAAAATCTCTTGTGCCGTTTTATGCATTGCATTGCGGTTCATTGCTTCCGTCAAGGGGTCGTAGGTTTCAAAATAGGCGGCTCTTTCTTCATTCTGGGTGTTTGTTTTTTTCGTCACCCAATAGTTGTACGCAGGCACAGCAAAGGTTGCAGCCAAAAGCACCATCATCAATATAAAGCCGCCATAATGATAAAATGTGTAGTCTGACGCGCTTGCTTCTAGGTTTACGAGCGTGCGGATCATATAGACCGCGTTACCCTTTACGGTGACCGGATAAAAGACCTCAGCATAGGTGCCAGGTGTATGTTTTCCATCACCCTGTTGAAGGTATGTTTTTATTTCTTTGGTTTTTATGGCGTTTGCAGACTTTTTCCAATCAAGGCGTGTTTGATGCAAACCATTGCCTCTTAATTGCTTTGGCTCATGCGAGCGTTTGCTCAAAAAAACATGCTTCATCATGGCATAAGAGTAGTGACTAGGCAGCTTTGTTGCCCGTTTTTTGAACACGTCAATTTTATGGTTTTTGGGCGGCGTTAAATTGTTGTAGTTAACAGTGATGTCACGATGCGGCGTTTTGGTTTTCGCCAGATACGAACCCAGACTGATGCTGCAATAGCAATCTGAATTGACGAAATCGATTTGAAAAACATCACTCGTTTTAACGATGTCTGTTGCAAGGTGTGCAAGATTTTCGGTGCGTAGGGCAGCTTGGATAGCGTCAAAATCACCCGCTTGTTCACGGTTGCGAACATTAGGCGTGTGGTGAACGATATGTTTTGACCAATCGGTCCCAACCTTCTCTGCTTCATTCGTTAAAGCACGATTGATGGAGAAATTGAGCGCACCAGCACTCACGGCGAAAAAGATAGCGACCGCCAAGCAAACCAGTCCAATAATGATGAATTTTCTATTCTTCATTTTATACCGCCTCATTCTAAAGCTTAGGCGGAATGATAGCGCTAGATCATCAGGATGTTATTAATTGTGAAAAGCTTTTGGATTTCGTCGCAAACAAATGGTGAATTATTTCTGCGAAATTTTAGGGGTGTTATGAAGGGGCGAGGGGTGGTGTTTTGGGTGCTAGATGGAGCCGTGCTGCAC
>CAZKKW010000238.1:0-1548 GCA_964553335.1 uncultured Hyphomicrobiales bacterium
GGGCCGTGAGCAGCACGTAAGCATTGCCGCTACACCTCGCCCACCATTTCACCAAACACGCACCACAACGTGTTGATTGTTTTGATCAACAAGCCGCGTAAAAACTGCCAACTCTCAGCATGGCAAATTATAAGCCGACGCTATTCTTATTTGCGTTTTGCTTTTTTACCGCTGTGCTTTTCATGGCGCACTTTGTTACTTTTGCCGAATTTTGCTTTTCGAAGCTCTTCAACGAGCGGCTGTATAGCCCCTTCACGCTTTCCATTAAGATTTCCGCCGACAGATCCTCCGGCTGAAACATTAAGCGACGACAAGAAGAACATAGTTATAAGAATTGTAATAAACCGCATAATCATTCCTCCTAAGTTGAGCCGGTAGCTTTGCAAAACATTGAAAACAGCACAATTCACAGTTCGTCACGGTTCCGTTTAAGCTTGTGATGATAAAACGCACGGCAACCCCAGCGCTTATTCCCGATGAGAAATTTAAGCCGATAATCGCTTGAAAATTTCATCCTGAATTCTTCAAAACAACACGTCTCTACCCCATCAACAAACCGTTCCAGTGTTGCTATAGTGTTCTCCTTGTAAAGATTCGCAATGTTGAACACCCATGAGCCGTCAGCCGACCAAACCGACCAGTGATGATCTTCGCCCGCCTGAAGGGTGGGAAGATGTGCCCGCCCATGATGGTAGCGGCATGGGGGATGAGGCTTTTGCAGCCGATGATCCTGATGGCGGTTACCTACCTGATGAGGCGCGAATTGAAGACCTTGATGGCGCTGACCTTCCGCCCGCTCCCATGCCCACCCCTGCCCCTTCTGGTGGCAGCATAACAAGCCGCGCGTTGGCTGCCCGCAGTAGCACACAACCAAGCACGGACTATCTTGATAGCTTAAACCCTGAACAGCGCGATGCGGTTGAAACTCTCGATGGTCCAGTCCTCGTGCTCGCAGGTGCTGGCACAGGCAAGACCCGCGTTCTCACCACCCGCATTGGTCATATTCTGGCAACGGGCAAAGCATCGCCCTATCAAATTTTGGCCGTCACCTTCACCAACAAAGCCGCCCGTGAAATGAAAGACCGCATCGGCTCGATGATTGGTGACACGGTGGAAGGCATGCAATGGCTTGGCACGTTCCACTCTATCTGCGTGAAAATTCTGCGCCGCCATGCAGAACTCGTCGGCCTGAAATCCAATTTCTCAATTCTTGATACCGACGACCAAATTCGCCTGATCAAACAATTGATCGAAGCTGAAAACATCGACAGTAAGCGCTGGCCCGCCCGCCAGTTCGCCAACCAAATGGACGGCTGGAAGAATAAGGGCCTCACCCCCGCCATGCTGCCAGAGGGGGATGCTCGCGCGTTTGGCAATGGCAAAGGGCGCAAGCTTTATGAGCAATATCAAGAGCGCCTCAAAACCCTAAACGCCTGCGACTTTGGCGACCTGCTTATGGAGTGCCTGCGGCTCTTTAAAGAAAACCCAGATGTGCTGGCCGACTATCAGCGCCGCTTTCAATATATCCTCGTGGACGAGTACCAAGAC